>NZ_JBITMP010000027.1:0-151402 GCF_044466425.1 Nonomuraea sp. NPDC049400 | reverse complement strand
ACTGTGATCTTGGTCGACACTGTTCTAGCAGGGGCTCTGTTGCTGTTTCCGCCGATTTGACGACACCACGAAATCGCTAACTAAGTGGTCTTGGGTCTAGATGGGCGGCGGGTCGAAGTCGCTGTTGAGCCGCTCGCCGGCGAGCACCGAGAGGGTCTCGGGGTGGTCGCGCCCGAGCACCGCGTCCAGCCGCCGCGTCGTGTCCGACAGCAGCTGCTCGGCCTCCTTCTCCGCCCCCGTGGCCCGCAGGTCGAGGCTCAGGTTGGCGGCGCACACGAGGCTGAGGTAGTGGTCGGGGTGGAAGGACGCCCGGATGCGCCGGAGGTTCTCCTCGCCCAGGCGGCGGGCCTCGTCGTGCAGGCCGAGCGCGGCCAGGTCGTTCTGCAGGTTGATGGCGCAGCTGACGGTGTAGTCGTGGTCGCGCCCGAGCCGCTCGGTGAGGCCGGCCAGGGCCCGTTCGCTGATCTCGCGTGCTTTGGCGGGGTCGCCGTTCAGGCGCGTGAGCAGCGCCAGGTTGAGGTTGCACGCGTGGGTGAACGGGTGCTCGCTGCCGAACACGTCGGGATAGTGGTCGAGCCCGCGCTTGGCCATCCGCAGCGCCTCTTCGAGATCGCCGTCGGCGCGCAGTGCGTTGGACAGGCCGATGGCCGCGGCCATCGTGTCGGCGTGCACGTCTCCGTACAGCCGGTGCAGACGGGTGTGGGTGCTCTTCATGAGCTCCAGTGCCTCGCCCAGCCGCCCGCTCCTGCGCAGGGAGATCGCGTAGTCCTTGGCAGCCAGCAGGGTGATGGGGTGGTCGTCGCCGAGCTGCGCCACGCCGTACGCGTACGCCTCCTCGGCCACGTCGGTGGCCACCTCGAACTGGCCGCTCAGCCGCACGGCGCGGCTCAGGTTGCTCCATGCGGTGAGCAGGACGCGGCGCCCGATGCCTTCGCGGCTGCTCATGTGGAGGTACGCCTCCTGGAGCAGTTTGCTGGCCGTGTCGTAGTCGCTCGTCAACGCATAGTCGACCGCCAGGTTGTTACGGGCCTGCAGAGTGTCGGGGTCCCGCTCGCCGGAAGCCCGCTCGTATGCCTCGAGCAGCTCCTGGTCGCCCTGCCGTGCCTGGAAGAACTCACCACGGCCTCGAAGCGCCGCCGCGTAGCTCTTCTTCGCCCACAGCGTCTCCGGACGGTCGGGACCGAGCTCCTCGGTCATCACCTGCAAGGTCTCCGACATGAGCTCGGATGCCCTGGTGTAGAAGGTCAGGCCCAGGTAGACGAGGCCCAGGTGGATGCGGGCCTTCAGCACGTCGGCATGCCGGGGGCCGCTGTCCTGCGTCCACTTCGCGATGTACTGGTCAAGCAGCGCCTGCGCCTGCTTGTAGCTGCCGCGCACGTACAGGTAGCGCACGAGGTCGAGGGCGAACTTGCGCACGGCCGGCACCGTGCACTCGATGAGCCCGGAAGGCTCCAGGTGGGCCGCCAGCTCCTCGAACCGGGACCACCTGGCCGTGTCGTCGGGGTCGCTCGGGGCGGTGCCCGCCAGCAGCATGTGCACCTCGTGGCGCAGCTCCTCGCGGTCCTCGGGGCTGGTCTCGTCGCGGAGCAGCGCCTGGTTGAGGCGGTGGACCTGGAGGGTGCGGGTGGACGGCTCCACCTTGACCAGGGCGAGGCGCTCGAGGTTGCTCAGCGCGTTGGTGAGCATGATCGGGTCGGACAGGATCTGCGCCAGCCGCGGGCCCACCGCCTGGTTGCCCCGTCGGAAGACGTCGCGCGGGATGGGCTCGGGGCCGAAGAACGCGCAGCAGCGCAGCACCTCGACCGCCGCCGGGACGCGGTCTTCGAGCTGCGAGACCGACACCTGCCACGCCGCCGTCATGGACTGCGGATAGGTCGGCGACTTCTCCAGGTTGAGCACGGCGCCCGTCCGCTTCTTCACCAGGCCGACGTACTCGTCGACCGGCATCAGCGTGCGTGACAGCAGGGCGGCGGCCTGCTCCAGTGCGAGCGGGAGGTCGCCGAGCACCTCCGCCACCTGGTTGGCCTCCGGCTCGGTCACCGCGCCTGCCAGGCGCTTGAGCAGGAACGCCATGCTCTCCTCGCGCTTGAACACGTCGACGGCGACCGTGTCCTCGTAGTCGCTCCAGCGCGAGTTGCGGGAGGTGATGATGACGTGGCCCGTCCCTCTGGGGATGTAGTCCTTGATCAGGTCGGGTTCCTCGGCGTTGTCGAAGATCATCAACCAGCTGCGGTAGGGCACCCCGCTCTGCAACGCGCGCAACACCGACTGCGCCGCCTGCTCCACCCCGGTGCTGGTGGCGGGCGGCAGGCCGAGCGCCGTGGCCATCGCGGCCAGCGCCGACGGCACGAGCATGGGCTGGTCGGCCGAAACCCACCAGACCAGGTCGTAATGGGTGCGGTACTGCCAGGCGTACTCGACGGCGAGCTGCGTCTTGCCCACACCGCCGAGACCCTGCAGCGCCATGGGCTGCGCCACCACGGCGGTCACGGGGCTGATGCTCTTCCTCAGGGCGAGCAGCAGGTCCGCACGGCCGGTGAAGTTCGGATTACGCTTCGGGACCCGTTCCCAGACTTGCGGCGCCCTCGCCGCCATGGAGTGCGAGTTTTCCGACACGTCGATCCTCCGCTCCGCACCCGAACAGGTTCGATATCTGTATGGCCCCATCGTAAAGGTTGATTAGTCGGGCGGATTATCACAGAATAAATACACATAAAAAATCTTGCTCGACCTGTCGGGCGGGACCTGTACGCACGCTCATAAGCGCCCACATGTCACCCGGCATTCGGGTGACCGAAAAGGACGGAGTGCACATGCGTGACGGGCAGTATGGCTCAGGCAAGCTGATCGACGTGACAGCGGTCTCCCTGCGCAATCTCCACGAGATGGACAGCGCCGCGCTCCGGGAAGTGCTGACCTCGTGCCTGACCGACGACAAGGAGCAAATGGCGCGCTTCTCGAGCTCCATTTAAGACAGACTCCGCACATCCCACCAGCGAGCCTGAAACCGGGCACGCCCGGGCGACAATTCGTCTCCGCGGGTGGGTGTGCCGGCCGCGCCGGACGTGCAAGGATATCGATCTCCTTGACCGTCACGCAGGAAATGTGCGATGAAACGCGGCTGCGGAGGGGATCGCCATGACGACTTCCGGCATGGGTGCGCAGGCGGCGCCGGGACCGTACAAAGGTCCGCGCGCTTTTCGCGCCGAGGACCGCCATCGATTCTTCGGGCGTGGCGCCGAATCCCACGAGGTGCGAAAGCTCTGGCGGGAGCAGCGGCTGACCGTCCTGTACGGCGCCTCGGGGATCGGGAAGACCTCGCTGCTCCAAGCGGGCGTCGTGCCGCTGTTCAGTCCGGGCGAGGCCGACATCCTCCCGCTCGGCCGGGTGTCCTATGGGTCTTCCTTTCCGCGGGCCGCGCTGCCTGCCCACAATCCGTACGTTCTCGCGCTGCTGATGTCGTGGACGCCGCCGGCGCCGCCCACCCGGCTGACGGGCATGACGATTGCGGCGTTCCTGCGGTCCCGGCCGGTCAAGCGCGACGCCTTCGGCGAGCCGACGCCCGTCCTGATGGCCATCGACCAGGCCGAGGAGCTCTTCACCGGCGGGCAGCGGCATCAGCCGTACCGGCGCTGGTTCTTCGGCCAGCTCGCCGAGGCGCTGAGCGAGAACCCCCACCTGCGCCTGCTGATGTCGATCCGCGCGGACCGGCTCGCCGACCTGCTGAAGCACGAACGCGAGCTCGCCCGCCTCGTGCTGGACGACCGGGAAAGCGACGACTCGGGCCTGGAGCGCTACGCCCTGGACGCGCTGAGCTTCGACGGCGCTCTGGAAGCGGTCACCAGGCCGGTGGAGGGCACGGGGCGCGCGTTCGCCGAGGGCGCGGCCGAGCAGGTGGTGCGGGACCTCATCGCGATCAGGGCACGGTCGGGCAGCGGGCAGCGGGCGCAGGCGGTGGAGCCGGTCCAGCTGCAGGTGGTCTGCGAGTCACTGTGGAGATCTCTGCCCCCCGAGACCGCCGAGATCAAAAGGAGCGATGTGCTCCGGTACGCCGACAAGGCGCTGTCCGAGCACTATGCCAGGGAGATCCGGGCGATCGCCGTCGAACGGTTCAACGGCGACGCGCGCCGGCTGACGACCTGGCTGCGGCTGACCTTCCCCGGCCGGGCCGGGGGTGGGCCGCAGGCCGTCAGGCAGAGCGCGATCAGGTCGGCGGGGGTCGGCAAGACCGTGATCGCCCTGCTGGTGAAGCGCCGTCTCCTCCGGGCCGACGAGCATCTGGGCAAGAGCTCGTACGAGCTGGCGTACGACCGGCTGCTCCAGCCGGTCAAGCAGGACGAGCAGAGCGTGGAGGCCATCCCCGTCGAGCTGCGCTCCACGGACTGCCTGCGCGAGGCGGAGGGCGCGCTGCGCGAGGGCGATCTCTTCCTGGCGGCCAGGCTCGGCGAGGAGGCGCTGGCCCGTGCGCATGAGCACGACCTCACGCTGCGCGCGCAGATCGAGTCGCTGCTCGGCAACGTCGCCCATCAGCACGGAGACCTGGACGAGGCCATCGCCCACTACGGCACGGCCGCCAAGAGCTTCGAGACCGCCGGGACGGCGTCCGCCGTCGGGCCCCTGCTCACGGCCATCGGGAGGCTGCGGCTGGCGCAGGGCTCGCCCGCCGCGGCCGTACGCGAGCTGCACGCCGCGATGATCCGGGTGCCGGCGGATCTGACGATCCAGACGGAGCTGGCCTGGGCGCTGTGGCAAGGCGGACACCCGGACGCGGCCGTGGGCGTGCTCAACGGCGTGCTCGACAGGGAGGGCAACAACATCGACGCCCTGCTCGGCCGCGGCCAGATCCTGGCCGGCATGGGCCGGCCGCAGGCCGCGCTGCGCGATCTCGACCGGGCTGGGCCGCTGCGCTGGCCGTTCGCCAAGGTCGCGCACGCGCTCGCGCTCGCGCAGACCGACAGCATGCAGGAAGCCCAGCAGGAGATGGTGGAGGCCCTGACCGAGGCCATGGACCACGGGCCGGTGCTGCTGTACGCGGCGCGCGTGGAGGAGCTGGCGGGCAAGACCGCCTCAGCCGCGGCGCTGGCCCAGCAGGCCATCGCGGCCTCGGCCCCCGCGATCCCCGAGCACATGACCGAGGACGCCCGGCGGCTGGCCGGCGTCGGGTGAGCGCCCCGGCCGTCAGGCGGCGCTTCAGGGCGAGGCCGGGACCAGGTTGTCGCGCAGCACCCGCATGCGGGTGGCCGGCACCGCCACGCACAGCATCGCGAGGAGCAGGACGAACGAGCCGCCCGCCACGCCGAACCAGGTCACCAGGAAGCCGCCCAGAGGCGCCGCGAGGCAGATCGCGCCGTGGGACGTGAGCCGGGAGACGCCGACCACGCGGGCCAGGGTCTTCGGCGGGATGCACTCCACCTCGATGGCCCTGATGCACACGTTGCTCACGGCCCCGCCGAATCCGGTGATGAACAGCGCCATGGCGAAGAAGACCGGCCGGACCTCCAGCATCGCGCCGAATGCGGCAGTGGACAGCGCCCCGACCCAGACCCACATGTGAACGAGCAGGATGGAGCGCATCGGCCGCCTGAGGTAGGGGGTCATGGCCGCCCCGACGGCTCCCCCCACTCCGGCGGACGCCAGCACGAGCCCGACCGTCAACGACGTGACGCCGCTGGAACCGGCCACGAAAATCATGATCATCGCGTTCACCATCAAATTGGTGATGGCGATGAGCGTGACCGAGGCACGCAGGAACGGCTGGTGTCTGAGCGCCCGGAACCCGGTCAGCAGGTCGCGCTGCAGCGGCGGACGCGCCGGTCGCCGGGTGGGGCCCGCGCGCATCCCGAAGAACATGAAGAAGGACACGGTGAAGAGCACGGCGTTGACCGCGAACGGCATCAGATGTCCCAGCCCGAACAGGTAGCCGCCGAGCGGCTTGCCCGCGAGCGAGGCCAGATGGCTGGCGCTCTCGGTCCTGGCCAGCGCGTACCGCAGACCGGTCCGCTCCACCAGGGACGGCACCAATGACATCTCCGCCAGCATGTAGAGCACCCACATCGCGCCCTCGACGAGCGCGGCCAGGATCACGTGCGGCAGCCACACCTCACCCAGGAACAGCGCCACGCACACACTGGCCACGGTCAGCCCGCGCACCGACTCGGCGAAGAGCACGATCGAACGAGGCGGTATCCGGTCGACGAGAACCCCGCCGGGGACGTAGAGGATCAGGATCGGGAGCGTCAGGGCGAATCCGGTCCAGCCCGCCGCTGCGGGCGACCCCGTCACCGCGAGGGCCAGGAGCGGATAGACCACGCCGAGAGTGCGGGTGCCGATCGTGGAGATGGCCGATCCCGCCCAGACTCGGACGAAGTCCGCCGTCCAACGAGGCGGCGAGCCGCGCCGCTCCGCGTCAGTTCCTTCCACGCCCCCGCCCCAGCCGCTTCCCTCGGGCCACATGACCTCTGCGTCATCAATACGCGCGGGAACAGCGACATACTGCTTGCAATTGCATGGACGGGAAAACGTTGACCAACATATTGGCGCTGCAGCCCGTAGAAGTATAGCCAGCTAACGTGCAGGTGGGGGCCATTCTGGCCCGCCTTATTCCATACGCTTACTGACCAAATCAGACTTTATATGGAAACTATCGCACAATAGGAGCAATGGCCGCTCAGATGATGATCTCACACCCTATGATCGACAATGCCCGGTTAGCACGCGACCTCGCCGCCCTGGGGATCGGCCCCGGGCAGGTCGTGCTCGTGCATTCCGCGCTCAGCCGCATCGGTCACGTCGAGGGCGGCTCCGACACGGTGGTCGCGGTGCTCCGCGCGCTGCTCGGCGACGACGGCACGCTGGCCGTGCCCAGCGGCACCTCCGCCAACTCCGACACCTCGCCGCATTACCGCAGCGCCACCGCGGGGATGAGCCCGGAGGAGATCGCCCGTTACCGCTCCGCGATGCCCGCCTACGACCCCCGGTCCACCCCGTCCACGTCGATGGGCCGGATCGCCGAATGCGTACGCAGCCTGCCCGGCGCCCTGCGCAGCGCCCATCCGCAGACGTCCTTCGCCGCCGTCGGATCGCGGGCGGCGGAGATCACCGGCGGACACGCCCGCGACTGCCTGCTCGGCGAGCGCTCCCCGCTCGCCCGGCTCTACGACGCCGGCGCCCTGGTCCTGCTGCTCGGCGTCGGCTACGACAAGTGCACCACCTTCCACCTGGCCGAATACCGCTACACCAGCGATCCGCCCCGGCGCGGCTACCGCGCCGTGGTCGACGACGGGCGGGGACCTGAGTGGTGCGAGTTCGTGGACGTGGACGTGGACGTGAGCGACTTCGAGGCGCTGGGCGCGGACTTCGACAAGACCGGCGCGGTGCGGCGCGGGCGCGTGGGCGCGGCCGAGGCCCGCCTGTTCCCGCTGATCGCCGCCGTGGACTACGCCGTCGACTGGTTCGCCGCCCACCGCGGGAGCTAGCGGCGCAGAGCGGCGCCCATCGCCGGAGAATTGGTCGCCGCCCGAACTAGCGGCGCATCACCACGCGGGGCGCCACCTCGATGCCCAGCTCGCGCTCGTGCTCGACCACCGCGCGCAGCTCCGGCCCCCACTCCTCCTCGGGCATCACCGAGAAGCCGTGCCGCGCGTACCACGGCGCGTTCCAGGGCACGTCCCGGTACGTCGTCAGCGTCACGGCAGGTGCCCCGGCGGCCCGCGCGTGGTCGATGACCGCCGCCATCAGCCGCCCGCCGATGCCCTGGCGCATGCTCTGCGGATGCACGGCCAGCTGCTCCAGGTGCAGGTTGCCGTCCACCCACCCGACCAGCGCGAACCCCGCCGGAGGCGTCCCCTCCACCAGGACGGCCCCGGGATCGTCCACCTCTTCGATCATGGTCGTGCCGGGCGGGAACACGATGCCCACCTGCTCGAAAAGCTTGTCCGCCGCCAGCTCCACCGCGGCCAGCCCGGCCAGCTCCCCCGCCTCAGCCCATCGCACCATGCCGACACGATCTCATGGGTCAGGCGGATCTTGCCGCTCAATATTAGTGTTTGTGCTCGTAGGCTCGGCTGTGCGGAGCCGGGACCCTCTCCTCACGACGTGCCCACGACCGCCCGGTGGTGGGCACGTCGTGTGCGGCCATAGGCCGCTTCAGAGGTCGAGGAGCGGCTCGAGGCCCAGGGTGAGGCCAGGCAGCTCGCGCACCCGGCGCACGCCGAGCAGCACGCCCGGAGTGAAGGCCGCCCTGCTCATCGTGTCGTGCCGGATCGTGAGGATCTCGCCGTCGCCGCCCAGCAGCACCTCCTGGTGCGCGATCAGCCCGGACAGCCGCACCGCGTGCACGTGCACGCCCCCCACGTCGGCCCCGCGGGCGCCGTCGAGCGCGGTGCTCGTGGCGTCGGGCATCTGCCCCAGCCCGGCCTTGGCCCGCGCCTCGGCCACCAGCTCCGCCGTGCGCCGGGCCGTGCCGGACGGCGCATCGGCCTTGTTGGGATGGTGCAGCTCGACGATCTCGACGGACTCGAAGTAGCGGGCCGCCTGCTGGGCGAAGTGCATCATGAGCACGGCCGCGATGCCGAAGTTGGGCGCGATCAGGCAGTGGGTGCCCGGAGAGTCGGCCAGCCACCCGCGCACGCTCTCCAGCCGGCCCTCGTCGAACCCGGTCGTCCCCACCACCGGGTGGATGCCGTGCCGGATCGCCCATTCGAGGTTGCCCATCACCACGTCGGGATGGGTGAAGTCGACCACCACCTCGGCGCCTTCGAGCCCCTCGATGGAGTCGTCCTTGTCGAGCGCGGCCACCAGCTCCATGTCGGTGGCCGCCTCGACCGCCTTGCACACCTCGACGCCCACCCTGCCGCGGGCGCCCAGCACACCTACCCTGATCACAGGGCAACCCTATACCAGACCGCCGTCACACTGTTTTGGCTGCTCAAGGCGGTCCATGCAGGTTTCTCACTGACGAACGGCGTCAGAGAAGTCCTTGTCGCCGTACGGACCGATCACGGCGAGCGTGAGCGGCCGTTCGAGCACGTCTCTGGCCACCGCGTCGATCTCGTCGGGGGTGACCGCCTCGATGCGGGACAGCACCTCGTCCACCGACATCAGCTCGTCGTAGACCAGCTCGTTCTTGCCGATGCGCGACATGCGCGAGCCGGTGTCCTCCAGGCCGAGCACGAGCCCGCCGCGCATCTGCCCCTTGCCCCGCATGATCTCGTCGGCGCTCAGGCCCTGGGCTATCACCCTGGACACCTCGTCCCGGCAGATCTTGAGCACGTCGTCGATCTTCGACGGCAGGCAGCCCACGTAGATGCCGAACTGTCCGGTGTCGGCGTAGGCCGAGGTGTAGCTGTAGGCCGAGTAGGCCAGGCCGCGTTTCTCCCTGATCTCCTGGAAGAGCCTGGACGACATGCCGCCGCCCAGGGCCGCGTTGAGCACGCCTAGCGCGAACCTGCGGTCGTCCGTACGGGACAGGCCGGTCGTGCCGAGCACCAGGTTGGCCTGCTCGGTCGGCCGGTCGAGCACCCGCACGCCGGAGCGCGTCTCGGCACCCGGGCCGCTGGTGCGCGGCGGGGCGAACTCGGCGGGGCCGCCCAGCGCGCCGGCCCGCTCGTACGCCCTGGTGACCAGCTCGACGACCTCTTCGTGCCGTACGTTGCCCGCGACGGACACGACGGTGCGGCGGGGCCGGTAGTAGCGCTGGTAGTACTCGGCGATCCGCTCCCGCGCGAGCGCGTTGATCGAGTCGACCGTGCCGAGGATGGGCCGGCCGATCGGCGAGTCGCCGTAGAGGGCGGCGGCGAACTGCTCATGCACCACGTCGGAGGGATCGTCGTCGTGCATGGCGATCTCCTCGAGGATCACGCCGCGCTCGGACTCGACGTCCTCCTCCGTGACGAGTGAGCTGGTCACCACGTCGGCGAGCACGTCGACCGCGATCGGCAGGTCCTCGTCCAGCACGCGTGCGTAGTAGCACGTGTACTCCTTGGCGGTGAAGGCGTTGATCTCACCGCCGATGCCCTCGATGGAGGCGGAGATCTGCATCGCGTCGCGCGTGGGGGTGCCCTTGAACAGCAGGTGCTCGAGGAAGTGGGTGGCCCCCATGTGCTCCGGGGCCTCGTCGCGCGAGCCGATGCCGACCCACATGCCGACCGCGACACTGCGCACGGTCGGCATGGTCTCGGTCACGACGCGCAGCCCACCGGGGAGGACGGTGCGCCTCACCACCCCGGCGCCGTCCCTGCCGGGGTGCAGCGTAGTGGTGCTCACTGAGCCTCCGAAATGCCGCCGCGTCGTCGTCCAGTAAGACCGGCGGTGAGCCCCTCCGAGAGGGGCTCACCACCGTGGTTCGTCAGCTCGCTCACGAGTTGCGGTCATCCGAGTCGTTGCTGCCGCCGCGAGTGCGGACGCGGGTCCGGGTACGGCGAGGCCGCTCCGGCTTCTCCTCGGCGGCCGACTCTGCGGCCTCCTCCGCAGGCGGGGCCTCCGTGTCCTCGGCTGCCCCGGCGGCCTTCGCCTCCTTCTCGGCGGCCTTCGCCTCCTTCTCGGCGGCCTTCGCCTCCTTCTCGGCGGCCTCCTTCTCGATGACCTCGACCGGCACCAGCGAGAGCTTGCCCCGGGCGTCGATCTCGGCGATCTCGACCTGGATCTTCTCGCCGACGCTCATCACGTCTTCGACGTTCTCGATGCGCTTGCCGCCGTGCAGCTTGCGGATCTGCGAGACGTGCAGCAGGCCGTCCTTGCCGGGCAGGAGCGAGATGAACGCGCCGAAGGCCGCAATCTTGACGACCGTGCCGATGTAGCGCTCGCCGACCTCCGGCATGTGCGGGTTGGCGATGGCGTTGATCGCCGAACGGGCCGCCTCGGCGGACGGGCCGTCGGTGGCGCCGATGTAGATCGTGCCGTCGTCCTCGATGGTGATCTCGGCGCCCGTGTCGTCCTGGATCTGGTTGATCATCTTGCCCTTCGGGCCGATGACCTCGCCGATCTTGTCGACCGGGACCTTGATGGTGATGATGCGCGGCGCGGTCGGGTTCATCTCCGCCGGGGAGGCGATCGCCTCCTGCATCACGTCGAGGATCGCCAGGCGGGCGCCCTTGGCCTGCTTGAGCGCGGCGGCCAGCACGCTCGCGGGGATGCCGTCGAGCTTGGTGTCGAGCTGCAGCGCGGTGATGACGTCCTTGGTGCCGGCGACCTTGAAGTCCATGTCGCCCATGGCGTCCTCGGCGCCGAGGATGTCGGTCAGCGTGACGTACGTGTCGCCCTCGCCGATCAGGCCCATCGCGATGCCCGCGACCATCTCCTTGAGCGGCACGCCGGCGTCCAGCAGGGCCATCGTGGACGCGCAGACCGAGCCCATCGAGGTGGAGCCGTTGGAGCCGAGCGCCTCGGAGACCTGGCGGATGGCGTACGGGAACTCCTCGCGGGTCGGGAGCACCGGGATCAGCGCCCGCTCGGCCAGCGCGCCGTGACCGATCTCGCGGCGCTTGGGCGAGCCCACCCGGCCGGTCTCACCGGTGGAGTAGGGCGGGAAGTTGTAGTTGTGCATGTAGCGCTTGGTGCGCTCCGGGTTGAGCGTGTCGATGACCTGCTCCATGCGGAGCATGTTGAGCGTGGTGATGCCCAGGATCTGGGTCTCGCCGCGCTCGAACAGCGCCGAGCCGTGCACCCGGGGCACCACGTGGACCTCGGCCGAGAGGGCACGGATGTCCTTGGTGCCGCGGCCGTCGATGCGGACGCCCTCGTTGATGACCCGCTCGCGCATGAGCTTCTTCATCACCGAGCGGTACGCGGCGGAGATCTCCTTCTCCCGCCCCTCGAACTCGGGCAGGAGCTTCTCGGCGGCCAGCGCCTTGACCTTCTCCAGCTCGTTCTCGCGCTCCTGCTTGCCCGCGATCGTCAGCGCGGCGGCCAGCTCCGTCTTCACCGCGGCCTCGACCGCGGCGTAGACGTCGTCCTGGTAGTCCAGGAAGACCGGGTATTCGGCGGTCTCCTTGGCGGCGACCTGCGCGATGCGCGACTGCGCCTCGCACAGCACCTTGATGAACGGCTTGGCCGCCTCCAGACCCTGCGCGACGGTCTCCTCGGTGGGCGCGACGGCGCCCTCGGCGACCAGCTTGAGCGTGTCCCTGGTGGACTCGGCCTCGACCATCATGATCGCGACGTCGCCGTCGCCGAGCACGCGGCCCGCCACGACCATGTCGAACGTGGCCCGCTCCAGCTCGGGATGGGTCGGGAACGCCACCCACCGGCCGTCGATGAGCGCGACGCGCACCCCGCCGATCGGGCCGGAGAACGGCAGCCCGGCGAGCTGGGTGGACAGCGACGCGGCGTTGATCGCGACGACGTCGTAGAGGTGGTCGGGGTTGAGCGCCATCACGGTGGCGACGACCTGGATCTCGTTACGCAGGCCCTTCACGAACGAGGGGCGCAGCGGCCGGTCGATCAGGCGACAGGTGAGGATCGCGTCCTCGGAGGGACGGCCCTCCCGGCGGAAGAACGAGCCGGGGATGCGACCCGCGGCGTACATGCGCTCTTCGACGTCGACCGTGAGCGGGAAGAAGTCGAAGTTCTCCTTGGGCGACTTCGAAGCGGTGGTGGCTGAGAGCACCATCGTGTCGTTGTCGAGGTAGGCGACGGCGGAACCCGCCGCTTGGCGTGCGAGACGACCGGTCTCGAACCGGATCGTGCGTGTGCCGAATGCGCCGTTGTCTATGACGGCTTCAGCAGTGTGGACACCCTCCACGGGGGACCTCCTTGTAGTCGGTCTCCCGCGCCCTTTTCACCGGCACCCTCGTTAGGTGCAGCGCCGGTCTTCGATCGAAGCGCCCGGTCACATTTCACTGTCAAATTCCTACCGGAAGCCACTACCGAGGACCGGCCCGCAGGCGTCGCGGGTCGCATGGTGCTGAGCGGACGCGGGGGCTGTGTGTCTCGGATCTTCAGTTGTACGCCAGGCGCGACGGCGTTTCCATGCCGCCACGCGCCCGGCCATATGGCTCTACCCATATGAGAAGGGAGCGGCGCGTTCGCCGCTCCCTTTCATGTTATCGGCGCAGGCCGAGCCGCTCGATGAGCGAGCGGTAGCGCTGGATGTCGACCTTCTGCAGGTACTTCAGCAGGCGACGCCGGCGACCGACGAGCAGAAGCAGGCCACGACGGCTGTGGTGGTCGTGCTTGTGCGTCTTCAGGTGCTCGGTGAGCTCGCTGATGCGCTTGCTCAGCAGTGCGATCTGCACCTCGGGCGACCCGGTGTCGCCTTCGGCCGTCGCGTATTCGCTGATGATGGACTTCTTGGCAGCGGTGTCGAGGGACACGGCTCTCCTTTGAGCTACAGGCACGCGCGAATGAAATTGAGAGTGCGAACGACCGTGCGTGCCTACAGTCGCCGCGGTGAAGGCCGTCATGGGCAGCGCGCAGCGCCGCCGCTACAGAGCCGACATGCAAGGCTACCACTTCACCGGGAGTACTCGGACGACTCAGCTTGTGAGGCGGCGGGCGGCCTCGACATCGGCGTGGATCTGAGCGATCAGCGCGTCGATGGACTCGAAGCGCGTGTTGCCACGCAGCCGCGCGGCGAACTCGACCGCCACGTGCACTCCGTACAGCTCCAGATCATCGCGATCCAGCGCATAGGCCTCGACCGTCCGCGGCACCCCCTCGAACGTGGGGTTGGTGCCGACCGAAATCGCCGCCGGCCACCGCTCGCCCGCGTAGAGCGCGGGCAGGTTGGCCACCGGCACGCACTCCAGCCACCCCGCGTAGACCCCGTCGGCCGGGATGGCGGTGTGCTGCGGCGTCTCGACGTTGGCGGTCGGGAAGCCCAGCTGGCGTCCCCGCTGGTAGCCGCGCACGACCACGCCCTCGACCCGGTGCGGCCGCCCGAGCTGCTCGCGGGCGCCTACGACGTCGCCCGCCACGAGCCGCTCGCGGATCGCGGACGAGGAGATGCCGTCGAGCATGGGCACGACCTCCACCACAAAGTCGTACTTATCGCCCAGCGTCCGCAATGTCTCGACATCGCCGCTCGCCTGGTGCCCGAACACGAAGTCCTCCCCCACCGCCACGACGGCCGCCCGCAGCCGCTCGGCCAGCACGTTCTGGGCGAAGTCGTCCGGGCTCGTCCGCGACAGGCCGAGGGTGAACTCCACCACGTCGATCTCGTCCACGCCCAGCCCGTCCAGCAGCTCGGCCCTGCGCCGCAGGCTGGTCAGCCGCTGCGGGTGCGACCCGGGACGCACCACCTCGTCCGGATGCGGCTCGAACGTGACGGCCACGCTGCGCAGCCCCCGCTCACGGGCGATGGCGACGGCACGCTCGGCCACCCGCTGGTGCCCGCGGTGGACCCCGTCGTACACACCTATGGTGACGACAGACCTTTCCGAACCCTGCACGCTAGGCCCCATTCGCTCGTGGCGGATCAATCCGACACAAGCCTGCCACGCGCGTCTCTATTCCCGGCAATCGAGGGAGATAGGATCGGGCATCATGCCTCGTTACGCGCTTCTGATCCTGCCTGCCTTCAACCGGGTCTACGGGGAGAGCTCCGTCCGGATGACCCGGAGCGAGCTGGCCGTCTTCAGCGAGCACGGGCTCGGCGGCAAGGTGGTGGACAGCGAGGAGACCACCATCGGCGGTGTGCCGTATGTGACGTTCGAGACGTCATCCGACTTGAGGGAGTCGGATATCTCGCTTTTGTCCAATCTTTCCTCGGTTTACGCGATTTTTGGAATGGAAGGGGAGCTGCTCCGGCCGCTCACCATGAAGTCGCTCGACCGCCTGAGCAGCGACCTGATCACCATTCAGAGGTACGCGGGAAAGACCAACGAGCACTTCACCAAGCTGCTGCTCAACGTCACCGCGCTGGCCGGGGACAAGGGCCTCGGCGCGCGGCTGGCGGTGTTCGACCCCATGTGCGGGCGTGGCACGACGCTCAACCAGGCTCTCATGTACGGCTACGACGCCTACGGGCTCGACGTCGACGGCAAGGACTTCGAGGCCTACTCCAGGTTCATCAAGACCTGGCTGCGCAACAAGCGGCTCAAGCACACCGCGGAGACCGTGCCGGTGCGGCGCGAGCGAGCCCTGGTGGGGCGGCGGCTGAACGTGACGTTCGGGCTGTCGAAGGAGGCGCTCAAGAGCGGCGACGCGCAGCACCTGACCGTGGTGAACGCCGACACGCTCAGGAGCAGGGAGTTCTTCAAGCCGCGCTCGTTCGACGTCCTGGTGGCCGACGCGCCCTACGGCGTCCAGCACGGCAGCAAGGGCGGCAGCGGGCTGTCACGCAGCCCCCTGGAGCTGCTGAGGGAGGCCGTCCCCGTCTGGGCCGAGTTGCTTCGCCCCGGCGGCGCGATGGGCATCTCCTGGAACACCTACGGGGGCAAGAGCTCCGAGCTCGCCCAGATCCTCACCGGCGCGGGGCTCGAGGTGATGGACTATCCCGACTTCGAGCACTGGGTGGACCAGGCGATCGTCCGCGACGTCATCGTCGCCCGCAAGCCCGCCTGAGCCGGCCAGGAGCCCGCGTCATCGCAGCGTGGCCCCTGTGAGCGGCGGAGACAGCCCTAGGAGACGAACACGGCGAGGGGCTTGGCCACGCGGCCCTGCTCCTCCACCAGCGCCAGCAGCTCGCCCTCAGGCCCGAACACACCGATCGGCCCCTTCCCCAGCCCGACGGCGCCCAGGCGCCCGCCGTGCCCGATGACGCGTGCCTCCTCGGCGGTCACGTCACGGCGCGGGAACGCCGCCGCCACCGCCTCGCCGATGGGCAGGATCACGCACTCCTCGGCGAGCTGCTCGATGGTCCTGGCCAGCGAGAGGTCGTAAGGGCCCACGCGGGTGCGCCGCAGCCGCGTCAGATGTCCCCCGACCCCGAGTGCCGCCCCGAGATCGCGGGCCAGCGCGCGGATGTAGGTGCCGCTGGAGCAGGTCACGACCGCGTCCACGTCCACGACGTCGTCGTGTGCGCGGATGTCGAGCACCTCGAACGACCGCACGGTGACGGGCCTGGCCTGCAGCTCGACCGCCTCGCCCGCGCGTGCCTTCTTGTAGGCGCGCTGCCCGTTCACCTTGATCGCGCTCACCTGCGGCGGGATCTGCATGATCTCGCCGGTCAGCGCCGCGACGCCCTTGTGGATCTCGGCCGCCGTCACCTCTGACGCCGGCGCCGTGGCGGTGACCTCGCCCTCGGCGTCGTCGGTGTTCGTGCTCACGCCGAGCCGGATCGTGGCCTCGTACACCTTCTCGGTCAGCGTCAGGTGCCCGAGCAGCCTGGTGGCCTTCTCCACGCCGATCACGAGCACGCCCGTGGCCATCGGGTCGAGTGTGCCTGCGTGCCCCACGCGGCGGGTGCCCGCGATGCGCCGCATCTTGGCCACCACGTCGTGGGACGTCCAGTCGCCCGGCTTGTCGACGATGATCAAACCGCTCTCGGCCATCAAACCTTCCCCAGCTCACGCCGGAACGCGGCCATGGTCTTCTCCACACTGTCGTAGGAGGTGTATCCGGCCGCGTTGTGGTGTCCGCCGCCGCCCAGCGCCGCGCACACGGCTCCCACGTCGGCCTTGCCCTTGGACCTGGTCGACACCTGCCAGTGGCCATGGTCGTCCTCCTTGAGCACGACCGCGACCTCGGCCTCGTCGGTACGCCGCACGATGTCGATGATGCCTTCCAGCTCCGCGTACGGCAGCCCCTGAGCCGCCCGATCCACCCGCGTCACGTATGTCCACACCAGCCCGTCCTCCAGCACCGCCCGGTCAAGCGCGGCGGCCAGCACCTTGAGGTAGCCGAACGGCGAGCGGTCCCAAAGCTCGCGGGCGATCTCGTCGGTACGCAGCCCGGTCGCGACGAGCCTGGCCGCCATCTGGTGCACGGCAGGAGTGGTGGACGAGTGCCTGAACGACCCCGTGTCGGTCACCAGCCCCGCGTACAGGCAGGTGGCGATGTCGCGGTCGAGCCGCCCGCCGAGCCGGTAGATGAGCTGCTCGGCCAGCATGGCCGTGGCCGCCGCCGTGGAGTCGATGAGGCTGAGCGTGCCGAACCCCTCGTTCGACGGGTGGTGGTCCACGACGATGACCTCGTGCGCCCTGGCGGTGTTGTCACGCAGCAGCCCGAGGCGCTCGAACGTCGAGACGTCGAAGGCGATCATCAGCCTGGGCGCGGCGGGATAGTCCTCCGGCGGCACCAGCATCTCCTGCCCCGGCAGGAAGCGCAGCAGCCGCGGCACCGCGAAGTGATGGTCGCCGAACGACGCCACGACCCGCTTGCCCATCGACCGCAGCGCGAACCCCATGGCCAGCATCGAGCCGAGCGCGTCGCCGTCCGGTGTGACATGGCAGGCGAGCGCGATCTCCTCGGCCTGGCCGATCAGCCGCACCGCCCGGTCCCACGCGGCCTCGGGGATCGCGGTGACCGTGCGGGTGTTCAGGCGGGGCGGGCGTCCGGCCCTGTCGCGTACGTCGGGCGTCACTCCTGTTCGTCCTCCCCCTCGTCCGGAGTCCGGTAGGGGTCGGCCTCCCCCGCGTAGGCGGCGCCCTCGGCCTGGCGCGCGACCTCGGCGTCCCGCGCCCTGGCGGCGACGATCAGATCGTCGAGGTGGCGCGCGCTGTCAGGCAGCGGGTCGTGCTTGAACGTCAGCGTCGGGGCGAAGCGCACGCCGGTCTGGCGGCCCACCTCGGAGCGGATGATCCCCTTGGCGCTCTCGAGGGCGGCCGCGCTGTCGGCCCGCTCGGCGTCGGAGCCGAACACCGTGTAGAACACCGTCGCCTCGCGCAGGTCAGCCGTGACGCGCGTGTCGGTCACGGTGACGAAGCCCAGGCGCGGGTCCTTGATCCGGCGCTCCAGCATCTCGGCGACGATCTGCTGGATGCGGTCGGCGAGCTTGCGCGCTCGTGCGGCATCCGCCATGTTCGCTCCCCCTCACGCACGACCTGGCCGTGCAGTCATTCAATCTTCGTCGTTGTAGAGCCGGTGCCTGGCGGACAGCAGCTCGATCTCAGGGCGGAAGGCCACCATCCGCTCGCAGGCGTCCAGCAGCTCCTTGCAGTTTCCCGCGGAGGCGGACACCACGGCGATGCCGACCTCGGCCCTGCGGTGCAGGTCGAGATGGCCGGTCTCAGCCACCGCGATGCTGGGGTAACGGCGCTGCAGCTCGGCGATCAGCGGCCGCACGACAGAGCGCTTCTGCTTCAGCGACCTGACGTCGCCGAGCAGGATGTCCAGGGTCAGAGCACCCACATACATCGTTGTCAACCACCGCTTGAGCTGGTGTGAACGCACGACCGGCCTGCTGCGGTGGAGACCAGGCCAGGGCGTGCGAGAAGCGCCCGGCGGATGTCCCGCCGGGCGCCCGGCCGCGCGTCACACGCGCGGCTTCTCCCGCATCTCGAACGTCTCGATCACGTCGTCGATCCGGATGTCGTTGTAACCGACACCGATACCGCACTCGAAGCCCTCGCGGACCTCGGTCGCGTCATCCTTGAAGCGACGCAGGGACGAGACGGTCAGGTTGTCGGCGATGACGACGCCGTCGCGGATCAGCCTGGCCTTGCTGTTGCGGACGATCACGCCGGAGCGGACCAGCGAACCGGAGACGTTGCCGATCTTCGGCACCTTGAAGACCTCGCGGACCTCCGCCGTGCCCAGCTGGACCTCTTCGAACTCGGGCTTGAGCATGCCCTTGAGCGCCGCTTCGATCTCCTCGATCGCCTGGTAGATGACCGAGTAGTAGCGGATGTCGACGCCCTCGCGCTCGGCCAGGTCGCGCGCCCGCGGCTCGGGGCGCACGTTGAAACCGATGATGACCGCGTTGTCGTCGGCGACGGCCAGGTTGACGTCGTACTCGGTGATGGCGCCGACCGCGCGGTGCAGGACACGGAGCCTGACCTCGTCGCCGACGTCGATCTTGAGCAGGGCGTCTTCCAGGGCTTCCACCGAACCGGACACGTCACCCTTGATGATGAGCTTGAGCTCGTCGACGCTGCCCTTCTCGAGGTCCTTGAAGATGTCCTCGAGGCTGCGGCGACGGCTCGACTTCGCCATGTCGGCGCTGCGCTTGCGCGCCGCGCGCTGCTGGGCGATCTGGCGGGCCATCCGGTCGTCGGTGACCACGATGAAGTTGTCACCGGCGCTCGGCACGGCCGTCAGACCCATCACCAGGACCGGACGGGACGGCGTGGCCTCCTCGACCGCGTCGCCGTTGTCGTCGAGCAGCGCCCGGACGCGGCCGAAGGCCTCGCCACAGACGATGCTGTCGCCGACGCGCAGCGTGCCGCGCTGGACCAGGACGGTCGCGACCGGGCCGCGACCGCGGTCGAGGTGCGCCTCGATCGCGATGCCCTGGGCGTCCATCGTCGGGTTGGCCCGCAGGTCGAGCTCGGCGTCCGCGGTCAGCAGGATGGCCTCGAGGAGGCTGTCGATGCCCGTGCCGTTCTTCGCCGAGATGTCGACGAACAGCGTCGAGCCACCGTACTCCTCGGCCACCAGGCCGTACTCGGTGAGCTGGGCACGGACCTTGCTGGGGTCGGCGCCCTCCTTGTCGACCTTGTTGACCGCGACCACGATCGGCACGTCGGCCGCCTGGGCGTGGTTGAGAGCCTCGATCGTCTGCGGCTTCACACCGTCGTCAGCCGCGACCACCAGCACCGCGATGTCGGTGGACTTGGCGCCTCGGGCACGCATGGCGGTGAACGCCTCGTGACCCGGGGTGTCGATGAAGGTGATCTTCCGGTCTTCGCCCTCGTGCTCGGTGGCGACCTGGTAAGCGCCGATGTGCTGGGTGATGCCACCCGCCTCGCGCGCCACCACGTTGGTCTTGCGGATGGCGTCGAGCAGCTTGGTCTTACCGTGGTCGACGTGACCCATGACGGTCACGACCGGCGGACGCGCGGCCAGGTCGGCCTCGTCGCCCTCGTCCTCGCCGAACTCGATGTCGAAGGCCTCGAGAAGCTCGCGGTCCTCCTCCTCCGGGCTGACGACCTGGATGTTGTAGTCCAGCTCGCCGCCGAGGATCTGCAGCGTGTCCTCGCTCACCGACTGCGTCGCGGTCACCATCTCGCCGAGGTGCAGCATGATCTGCACGAGCGAGGCCGGGTTCGCGCCGATGCGGTCGGCGAAGTCGGACAGCGACGCGCCGCGCGGAAGGCGGATCGTCGCGCCGTTGCCACGAGCGACCTGCACGCCGCCGATCGCCGGCGCCGACATGTTGTCGAACTCCTGGCGCCTCTGCCGCTTCGACTTGCGCCCGCGAGCCGGACGGCCGCCGGGACGCCCGAAGGCACCCGCGGTGCCGCCACCACGGCCACGACCGCCGGGGCCGGGACGACCGCCGAAGCCGCCGCCACCGCCGCCGGGACCACCGGTGCCGGTGCGCTGGCCGGTGCCGCCGCCGCCACCGGGACGGCCGGCGAAGCCGCCGCCGCCACCAGGACGACCGCCGCCGCCTCCGGGACGGCCACCGCCGCCACCGGGACGACCGCCACCGCCGCCACCGCCACCCGGACGGCCACCGCCGCCAGGACCGGCAGGACGACCCTGCGGCATCATCATCGGGTTGGGACGCGGACCGCCGGGACGGGGACCACCCGCACCGGGACCGGGACGCGGACCACCGGCACCGGGCGGGCCGGGACGCGGTCCGGGCCTGGGCCCGGCGTCTCCGGTGCCACCACGGCCCTGCGGCGGGCGCGGGATCGCGCCGTCACGGTCACGCGGCGGGCCGTCGCGACGCTCGCGCTGGCCGGGGCCGCCTCCGTCACGCTGGCCACCCGGACGCGGCGGGCGCGACTGGCCCATGCCGCTGGCGGTCGAGGAGAACGGGTTGTTACCGGGACGCGGGCCGCGCGGGCCGGGCTTGGGACCCGGGCCGGGACGCGGGCCGCCACCGGTGTGCGCGCCGGGACGCGGCGCCTGCCGGTCGCCCCGGTCGCCCCGGTCGCCCCGGTCGCCGCCGCCCGAGGGCCCGGGACGAGGCGCGGGACCCGGCTTGGGGCCGGGACGGGCGCCGCCGGGACCGGGACGCGGACCAGGAGTGGGGCGCGCGGGCGCGCCGCTCTCGAATCGTGCTTGCGGAGCCCCGGAAGTCTCGCCGCGAGCAGCCTCAGGCTGCTGCTGCGGCTGCTGGTGGGGCATGGGCACCGGCGGGCGCGGCTGAACGCCGCCCGCGGGGCCGGGACGCGGACCGGGCTTGGGACCCGGACGCGGAGGTGAGGGGACCGGCGCCTGTGCGGTGCCGTTACCGGCCTGGCCTTCCGCCGGCCGGGGAGCAGCCTTCGGCGGCTGCGGCTTGTTGGACGGCTGTCCGCCGCCCCTGGAGGGCCCACCCTTCGATGCGCCCAGAGCTTCGGTGAGCCTGCGGACCACCGGCGCCTCGATGGTCGAGGACGCCGAGCGGACGAACTCTCCCATCTCCTGGAGCTTGGCCATGACGACCTTGCTCTCTACGCCGAACTCCTTAGCGAGCTCGTATACCCGGACCTTCGCCACTGCACTCCCTTACTCGGCCCGGGAGGCTGGCTATGCCGTCCGGACCGTCGCTACCTTGACGTCTTCATCGCCGCGTGCTCATCAGGCGCTCATAGCAATCTGACTCCGCCCATCAACTCGGCGTCCTACATGACATTTCGGTGTCTCCCTCCAGGTGCGCTCGCACGAGCGACACGTCAAGCTGCCCCGCCACGCGGAACGCGCGCGGGAACGCTCGGCGCCGCTCGGCTAGCTCCAGACAGCTCAAGGACGGATGCAGCGATGCACCGCGACCAGGAAGCCGTCCTCGCAGGTCAGGGACCACTTGATCCTCGACCCGCACCAGGCGGAGCAGCTCGGACTTAGCCGTGCGAACCCTGCAGCCCACACAGGTGCGCTGTGGGACCGCTTGGCCACCATATTCCAGCTTACCGTGTTGACGCATCTACGGAACCGGCGGCATCTTCGGCCTGTGTGTCCGGCCGGATGTCGATCCGCCACCCGGTGAGTCTCGCGGCGAGCCGGGCGTTCTGCCCCTCTTTCCCGATGGCCAGCGAGAGCTGGTAGTCGGGCACGGTCACCCGCGCGACGCGCCCCTCGAGATCGAGCACCTCGACATGGGAAACACGGGCCGGCGACAGGGCATTCCCCACGAACTCGCCCGGGTCCTCCGACCAGTCGATGATGTCGATCTTCTCTCCGTGCAGCTCGGTCATCACGTTGCGTACGCGCGAGCCCATCGGCCCGATGCAGGCGCCCTTGGCGTTGACGCCCGGCTTGCGCGACCGCACCGCGATCTTCGTACGGTGGCCCGCCTCACGCGCCACCGCCGCGATCTCCACGGTGCCGTCGGCGATCTCGGGCACCTCCAGCGCGAACAGCTTCTTCACCAGCCCGGGGTGGGTGCGCGACAGGGTGACGGAGGGGCCCTTGTGGCCCTTCTTCACCTGCACGACGTAGGCGCGGATGCGCTCTCCGTGCACGTATTCCTCGCCGGGGACCTGCTCGGCGTGCGGCAGCACCGCCTCGATCTTGCCGAGATCGACCAGCACCACCCGCGGGTCCTTGCCCTGCTGGATGACACCGGAGACCAGCTCGCCCTCGCGGCTGGCGAACTCGCCGAAGTTGATCTCGTCCTCGGCGTCGCGCAGCTGCTGCAGGATGACCTGCTTGGCGGTGGTGGCGGCGATCCTGCTGAAGTTGTTAGGCGTGTCGTCGAACTCCCTGACGACCTCGCCGTCCTCGTCCAGCTCGGCCGCCCAGATCGTGACGTGCCCGCTGCTCCTGTCGAGCTCGGCGCGCGCCTTGGCCGCGGCGCCCTCGGTGCGGAAGTAGGCGATCAGCAGCGCGTCCTCGATCGCCTTGACGACCAGGTCGAAGGAGATGTCCTTTTCTCGCTCCAGGCTGCGCAGGACGCTCATGTCGATGTCCACGACGGCTCCCCCCTAGCCTTCGTCGCCGTCGACGTCGTCGATCCGGCGGAACTCCACCTGTACCCGTCCCCGGGTAAGGTCCTCGTAATCAAGCCTGCGTGCGGTGCCTGCGACATCGATGTCGACACCGGTCTCGTCCGCGGCCAGGATGCGGCCCTCCACCACGGCACCGTCTCTCATCTCCGCCTTCACCAACCGTTTCGCCGCCCGGCGCCAGTGGCGCGGCTCGGTCAGCGGGCGGTCGACGCCCGGCGAGGAGACTTCCAGCGTGTAAGCCGACTGGCCCATCGAGTCGTCGTCGTCGAGGGCCGTGGAGACGGCCTGGCTCACCTCCGCCACGTCGTCAAGGCTCACACCGCCGTCGCGGTCCACGATCACGCGCAGCAACCGTCTCTTGCCCGCCTGGGTGACCGTGACGTCCTCCAGGTCGAGGCCCTCCGCGCTGACCACGGGCTCAAGGAGCTTCATCAGGTGGTCGCGGGGTGATGCGCTGCCCATATCGACCTCCCCTATTGTCATGTCTCAGCCGGGCGGACCTCGCCTCTGGCTCACGCCGTCTGGCCGCTCAGCCAGCGACGACAGTTGACACCCTATCTGTATGAGGGCACGGAAAGAGCGCCACTCGTCGTGGTCGAATGGCGGAGCGTCGCCTGACAGCGATCCCGGGCACTAACCCGTACGATGCTACCGATGAGAAAGCCGCCGAATGGACTGCCTCCGCGGCATCCATGAGGCGCGGGGGTCCATGAGCAGTTTTCTTGTCGGTCTGCTCCACAGTCACTGGAGGTCCTAGCCCGTGCGCCCGCGTCACCTCTCCCGGCGAGTCTTGCTGGCGGGCGGAGCGGCCGCTCTCACCGCCTGCAGCGCGTCCGGCCCGCCGCAGCCCTCCGTGAAGGCCTCCGACTCCCCGGAGACCACCCTGCTGAAGGGCCTGATCGCGGAGAAGGAGCGGACGATCGCGCTCTACTCGTCGCTGATCTCGGGCGGGGCGCAGAAGCTGGTGCCGTTCCGGGACCGCCATCAGGCTCATCTGAACGAGCTGCGCAAATACGTCACCGTGGCCTCGTCGCCGTCCGTCACCGCTTCGACCGCCGCCACTCCCAAGCCGTCGCTGTCGCGGCTGCGTGACCTGGAGCGCAAGGCCGCGGCCCTGCGGGTCCGGCAGCTCGCCGGCGTCTCGCCCGGAGTGGCACAGCTGATCGCCAGCATCGGGGCCTGCGAGGCCGCCCACGCCGTCGCCCTGCCGAGGTCGCTGTGAGCCCCGACGACGTCGAGAAACTACGCAAGGCGCTGGCGGCCGAGCACGCGGTGCTGTTCGCGTACGGGCTGCTGGGCGCGCGCACGTCGGGGTCGCTGCGCGAGCGGGTGAGCGCGGCCTTCGACGCGCACCGGGCGCGCCGCGACCAGCTGCGCTCGTTCATCACGGCGCGAGGTGGCCGGCCGGCCGAGCCCGACGCGTCCTACGCGCTGCCGTTCTTCCCGTCCGACCAGGCGCTCGCCGTCAAGCTGGCGGTGCACCTGGAGAGCGGCGTCACGGCCGCCTATCTCGAGCTGGCCGCCGCGCAGGACGTCACGCTGCGGCGCTATGCCGCGCTGGCCATGCAGGAGGCCGTGACCCGCTCGTACGCCTTCCGCCCCGCCCAGCCCGCGGCCTTCCCCGGCATGCCGGCGGCGGCCACCCCGCCGCCGTCGCCCTCCCCCTCGGCGACATCGGACGGCGGATAGGCCATCCTGCCCGAGTCCCTCACCACACTCCGCGCGGCGTCACTTTGGAGGTGGGAGAGACGTCGGGGTGCGGCGGCACCGGGACGGCACGAGCCGGGAGCCGGGGCTCTTCACCGGTAGAGGACGGAGAGCAGGTCGGGGCCGAGCCGCTCGATGGCGGCGGCGGCGAGCTGGTAGTAGACGACCGAGCCGCGCCTGTGGGTGTGCACGAGCTGAGCCTCTCTGAGCCTGCGCAGGTGCCGGGAGACCTGGGTCTTCGTCACCCGGCCGGTCTCGCTGGCGATCCTCCTCATCGCGGCCGCCTGCCTGATCGGCGCCGCGGTGCTGCGCCGCCGCACCAAGGTCGCGCTCCCCACGGCCTGACCGCACGCCACCGGGCCCTCAGCGGCCCGGTGGCGTGCAGCGTGGGACGGCCGTCAGGCGATGGCGGCCAGGACGCGGTCGGCGGCCTCGGCGAGCGGGATCTCCGACTTCTCACCGGAAACCCGGTCCCGAAGCTCCACGACCCCCTGAGACAGCCCGCGCCCGACCACCACGATCGTGGGCACGCCCAGCAGCTCGGCGTCCTTGAACTTCACCCCGGGAGAGACCGAGGCCCGGTCGTCCACCAGCACCCGCACTCCGCGGGACTCGAGCTCGGCCCCCAGCTCCAGGGCCGCCTCCACCTGGTTTTCCTTGCCGGTCCCGACGATGTGCACGTCGGCGGGCGCGACCTCGCGCGGCCACACCAGCCCGAGCGAGTCGTGGGCCTGCTCGGCGATGACGGCCACGGCGCGGGAGACGCCGATGCCGTAGGAGCCCATGGTGATCCGGATCGGCTTGCCGTCGGGGCCCAGGGCGTCGAGGCCGGCGGCGTCGGCGTATTTGCGGCCGAGCTGGAAGATGTGGCCGATCTCGATACCGCGGTCGATGGAGAGCTCGGAGCCGCAGCGCGGGCAGGGGTCGCCGGCGCGCACCTCGGCGGCCTCGATCGTGCCGTCGGGGGTGAAGTCGCGCCCCGCCACCACGTTGGCGGCGTGCTTGCCGGGCTCGTTGGCCCCGGTCACCCAGGAGGTGCCGGTGACCACCCGGGGGTCGACGAGGTAGCGGATGCCGAGCTCGCGCAGGACCTGCGGCCCGATGTAGCCGCGGACGAGGCCGGGGTGCTTGGCGAAGTCGGCCGCCTCGAAGATGGCGGGCTCGCCGGGCGTCAGCGCGGCCTCCAGGCGCTTGAAGTCGACCTCGCGGTCGCCCGGCACGCCGATGATCAGGGTCTCGACCTTGTCGGAGCCCGGCGTGGAGATCTTGACGACGACGTTCTTGAGCGTGTCGGCGGCGGTGACGGACAGGCCGTGGTGCTCGTTGACGTACGACACCAGCGTCTCGATGGTCGGGGTGTCGGGCGTGTCCATGACCCGCAGCGGCGCCACGTCGTCGAACGAGCGGGCGGCGGGCGCGGGCGTGACGACGGCCTCGGCGTTGGCCGCGTAGCCGCACGAGTGGCAGGCCACGAACGTGTCCTCACCGGTGGGCGTGGGCGCCAGGAACTCCTCCGACGCCGACCCGCCCATCGCGCCCGACTGAGCGAACACGATCTTGTAGTGGATGCCGAGCCGGTCGAAGGTGCGGATGTACGTCTCGCGGTGCTGCTCGTAGGAGTGCTTGAGCCCGTCGTCGTCGAGGTCGAACGAGTAGGAGTCCTTCATGAGGAACTCGCGCCCGCGCAGGATCCCCGCCCGGGGCCGGGCCTCGTCGCGGTATTTCGTCTGGATCTGGTAGAGGGTGACCGGATAGTCCTTGTACGAGGAGTATTCGCCCTTGACCATGTCGGTGAAGAGCTCCTCGTGCGTGGGACCGAGGAGGTAGTCGGCGCCCTTGCGGTCCTGGAGCCGGAAGAGCGTGTCGCCGTACTCGGTCCAGCGGCCGGTGGCCTCGTAGTATTCGCGGGGCAGCAGGGCGGGGAAGAGCACTTCCTGACCGCCCATCCGGTTCATCTCCTCGCGGACGATCCTGGCGACGTTTTCCAGCACCATCTTGCCGAGGGGCAGCCAGGAGTAGATGCCGGGCGCCACGCGGCGGACGTAGCCGGCGCGGACCAGGAGCTTGTGGCTCGGCACTTCCGCGTCTGCCGGGTCGTCCCGCAGGGTGCGAAGAAACAACGACGACATGCGCAGCAACACGGCTACTCCTTGCTCGAACCTGGATGTGAAGGATTACAGGCTATCGAGTCGGAGCAGCTCAGCGCTCGCTCTTATCCACAGGGCTCAGACCGTCAGGGGGATCCAGCCGGACACGATGGCGGCCAGGCAGGCCGTGAACAGCCCGGCGAACATCGCCGACAAGGCCACCGCGCATATCCGGCCACGCGCCTTTCTGCGCAGCAGGAACACCAGCGCGACCGACAGCAACCCGACCACGACCGCGGGACCGGGCCAGAACGACCGCTCGTTGTCGATGAACCCCGGAGTCACCCGGTCCACCACGTCCACGGTCAGCACCACGCCGATCGTGCCCGCCGCGAGGTCGCCCCAGACGTCGTCCCTGCGGGTGGCGTACGCCAGCAGGCCCAGGCCGACGAGCAGGACGATCGTCCAGTTGAGCCCGGCGGCGCTGCCGCCGATGACGTCGAAGGCCAGGTCGCCGCTGAGCGCGCTCGCGCCCATGGCCGCGACCAGCGTGGACGCGGTCGCCAGGAACGTCGTCAGCAACGCCCAGCCGAACCCGGACGCCGTCGCGCCCACGGCCAGCGCCAGGACGAGGTAGACGTAGGGGTCGTAGATCTGGCCGATCCATCCGGGCCCCTTGCCGGCGAGGAGCATGCCGGTCAGCCCGACGGCGATTCCCCCGAGGAAGGCCGCCAGAAGATGGCGCTCGATGCAGAGCTGCCGCCGGTCGTACTCGGCGAGGTCGGCATAGTCGATGCTGGTGTCGTTCATCTCTTTTCCCTGGTCAACCGTGCCATGGTTACTCCTTGGGTTGACCACTGTCAGATTATGTGTCCGTACAGAAAAGGCAAATTTCGGTCACCTCATACCAAAACGAGCAATCGCTTGGTTAAATGGCCGTCATGGCACTCCCCGATGAGCTGGGCGCCGTCGTCCGCGACTACCTCGCCGACCGGCCGGGCGCGCCGTGGCGGCTGTTCGCGCGCGACGTGGGGATCGCGGGGCTCCTCGTGCCGGAGGAGCACGGCGGGACGGGATGCGGGCCGGCCGAATTGGCCGCGGTGGCCGAGGAGCTGGGCCGGGCCCTGTCGCCCCATCCGTTCCTGCAGACGGCGGTGATGGCGGTCGAGGCGCTCAAATCGTGCGGGGCCTCCCACTTGCTCCCGGCCCTCGCCGACGGCTCGACGACGGCGACGGTGGTCCTGCCCGGCGACGGGGCTCTCCGGCTGGAGTCGGGCCTGCTCACGGGCGTCGTCCCGTACGCGCCGGCGGGCGAGCTGGTGCTGCTCTACGTGGACGGGCTGCTGGTGGAGGCCGTGCCGGCGCGGCGCAGGACGTACCGGACCATGGACGAGAGCCGGCCGCTGCAGGAGCTCTCCTTCCAGAGCACCCCGGTACGGCGGCTCGGCGACGGCACGTCGTGGGCCCGCGTGCGCGACCTCGGGATCGCCGCGCTGGCGGCGGAGCAGGTGGGCGGGGCGCAGCGGTGCCTGGAGATGGCGGTGGGGCACGCCGGGCGGCGGCGGCAGTTCGGGCGGCCGATCGGGTCGTTCCAGGCGATCAAGCACAAGCTCGCCGACCTGCTCCTGCTGGTGGAGTCGGCCAGGTCGGCGGCGGGGGCGGCGGCCCGCGACGAGGTGTTCGCGGCGATCGCCGGGTCGTACTGCACGGAGGCGTATCTGTCGGCGGCGGGCGAGAACATCCAGGTGCACGGCGGGATCGGCATCACGTGGGAGCATCCCGCGCACCGCTACCTCAAACGTGCCACCTCGGACGCGCAGCTGTTCGGCCCGCCGCAGGCCCACCGCGCCCGCCTGACGGCCCACGTTCTCGGCTAGAGCCCGCTCCGGCCCGCCGACCTGCACGCTTCCGTCCCGCCGCACTTCGGCTGAGGTCCCTTGGGCGGAGGGGGATGGCGTGCTTCGGCGGAGGCCGCTCGGGAAGAGGTGGATGCCGTGCTTCGGCGGAGGTCCCACGGGGAGCTAGCCGCCGAGCAGTTCCTCCCATGGGTGGCGGGTGTTGGTGCGGCGGGTGGTGTCGAGCGCCTCGGCCAGGCGCCAGAACCCCGGGCGCGCCCGTACGGTGGCCCGCCCCATCGGGTCGATCGCGCGCAGCTCGAACCGCACGCCCATCACGTCGAGCACGGCCGAGCCGCCGCTCCCCGGCCCGGCCTCGGTGACGAGCGGGCCGTCGTAGCCGGGGTCGCGCACCTGCTCGGTGAGCAGCGCGGCCACCTCGGACGCGTACGGGCCGTCGCGCCACTCGATGTGCCAGCTGTGGTCGGACCCGCGCCACCAGGTCAGATCGCGGCACGACTCGATGAAGTCGGCCTCACTGGCCAGCGCGGCCATCACCCGGCCGAACGCCTCATACCTGCGGGCGCTGGTGAGCGAGAAGTCATCGTCGGCGTCGGATAGCGGCCCGTCCTTCGGCCGCCGCAGCGCATGCTTTCGCTTCACAGGCATCCACTCTGATCGGGTCCGCGCCCTTCCCGCAAGTGTTCGCTGCTGGTACGCTCTACCAAGCGAGCGCTTGGTTCACTACTTCGCCGGAGGCGCGATGACGTCCCTACGGATCAGCCTGGGATATGAGCTGGAGGTCCGCGGTCGTACCCGTGAAGTGGAGCAGCAGGCGTTCAGGAACGTGATCGACCAGGTCGCGCTGGGCGATCGGCTGGGCTTCGACACGGCCTGGTTCGTGGAGCACCACTTCACCAGGGGTTTCTCCCACTCCTCCGCGCCCGACCTGGTCCTGGCCGCCATCTCGCAGCGCACCGAGCACATCCACCTGGGGCTCGGCGTGGTGCTGCTGCCGTTCCAGTCGCCCATCCGGACGGCCGAGCGCGTCGCCACACTGGACGTGCTGAGCGGCGGGCGGGTGGAGTTCGGCACGGGGCGAGGGGCCTCCCCTCTGGAGTACCAGGCGTTCCAGCGGCCGTTCGAGAAGTCGCGGCAGATCTGGGAGGACTCGCTGGAGGCGACGCTGGCCATCTGGCAGGCCGACGGCGAGCCGGTCAGCCGGTCGAACGAGTTCTTCGAGATCCCCGACGTGGCCGTCTACCCGCGCCCGGCCCAGCGGCCGCATCCCCCGGTGTGGGTGGCGTCGACCTCCTTGGAGGGATACCTGGCGGCGGCCAGGCACGGGTACAACCTGCTCGGCATGACGATGCTCAAGGGCATCGACGACGTGGCCTCCGACATCACGAAATATCGGGAATGTCTGGCGGAGCACGGCTTCGACCCGGCGAGCCGGCGCGTCGCGCTGATGATCCCCTGGTTCGTCGCCCCCACCCGGGACGAGGCGAACGCCGCGGCCGCCGACGCCGTCCTGTGGTACATCCGCCGCCAGGTCAACCTGGTCACCCCGCCCGACTACTACGACGCCCGCCACGCCACGCACCGGGTGCTGGGGCAGCTCGCGGCGGGGCTGCCGCCCGAGGAGTCCATGGCCACGCTGCGCGAGAACCTGATGGTGGTGGTGGACGACGTGGAGGGCTCGCGCAAGGCCCTGGCCAGGATCGCCGAGGCCGGCGCGACGGACCTCATCATCCAGGCGCAGGTCGGCGGGCTGGCGCACGACCGGGTGTGCGACTCGATGACGCTGTTCATGACCGAGGTGATGCGTTGATGGCCCTGACGGAAGTGGTGGTCCGATGACCCTCTGGCTCACGCGTGACGATCTCGGGGCCGCCGCGCACGCCGCCACGGGGCTCCTGCTCGTTTCTCCCGACGTGTCGAGCGCCGTGCCGCTGGCCCCGCAGGACCACGGCCTGACCGCGCAGGCGTTGCGCGAGGCGGGCGTCGGCGAGCGCGACCGCGTCGTGGTGGCCCTCGCCGAGCCCGCGGGCGCGCTCTGGACGGCCGCCGCCGCCGACGTGGCCGGCGCCGCGGCCGACGTGGGACCGCGCGGCAGGATGCGCCTGCACCACGCGCTGACCGCGCTGAAGGCGACCACCCTGGTCATCACCCCCACGGGCGCGATGGACCTCCTGGCCCGGCTGCACCTGGAGTTCCTCCTGGACCCGCTGGATCTCGGGCTCAGGAACATCGTCCTGACCGGGGAGATCGCCTCCAAGAGGACGATTAGCCACCTGGCGGGCGAGTTCGAGTCCAGGGTGACGGAGGTGTTCGCCAACCCGTACACCGGCGGCGGCCTGGCATGGCGGGCCTCGGAAGGGGATCCGCTCACGCCGCTCGCTGACGGCGTGCTGGGCCTGGCGTCGCTGACCAAGGACGACGCCCCCGACGCCGCCGCCGGGCTCGCCGAGCTGATCGTCACCCCGCCGCCCGGCGACGCCGTGCTCAGGACCGGCCTGGTCGCCCGGCTTGGCGGTTCCCACGGCGCATTTCCCGCGCCCGCTCACACTGTGGGCGACCACGTGCTGGTCAGAGGCGTGTGGCTGGCGCTGCCGCGCATCGAGAAGGCGCTGTCGAAGATCGACGGCGTGGCCGGCTGGGACCTCGCGATCAGCCGGCAGGGGACGCTGGACGCGGCGGTGCTCACGGTCACGTTCAGCCGGACGAGCCTGGTGCAGAATCCCATGTGGAAGTCGAGGATCCGGCAGGCCGTCCAGGCGCTGACCCCCATATCGATCAACGTGGAGATCGCCCAGGACGTCTCCGAGACCCCCGCGCCGGGCACCGTGACCGACCTGCGCGGCCACCACCTCGGAAGGGATCGCGCTCTCATCACCTAGGGGCAACCGATGGCACCGATGCCGGACTGGGGAACGCTCCCCCGCATGCTGCGCGACCAGGCAGCAAACCACCCCGAGGCCACCGTGGTCGCCGACGGCGGCACGCGGATGACATTGTCCGAGCTGAGGGCCGGGGCCACCAAGATCGCCCGCGGCCTGATCGCCCTCGGCGTCGCTCCAGGGGACCGGGTGGCGTTATGGGGGCTGAACTCGGCGTTCTGGGTGCGGCACGCGTTCGGGATCTGGGACGCGGGCGCGGTCATCGTGCCGCTCTCGTCCCGCTACAAGGGCATCGAGGCCGCCCAGCTGATCGAGAAGACCGGCGCGAAGGTGCTGATCACCGGCGCGGGCCCGTCCGCGACCCCGCTCGCCGACCTCCTGCCGCCGCTCCCCGGCCTGCAACACCCCTCGGACCTGCGCGCGCTGGCCGCGCGGGTCACCGCCCGGGAGGCCGAGGAACGGGCGCTCGCCATCGGCCCGGACGACCTGTGCGAGATCATGTCCACGTCGGGCACCACCGGCGTGCCCAAGGGCGTCATGCTCGACCACGCCCAGATCCTGCGCGGCTACTGGGACTGGTCCGAGATCGTCACCCTGGACGAGCGCGACCGCTATCCGATCATCGCGCCGTTCAGCCACGGCTTCGGGCTGAACGCCGGGCTCATCGCCTGCGTCCTGCGCCGGGCCACGATGGTGCCGATCCCCGTCTTCACCCCTGACGCGCTGATGTCACTGATCTCGGCCGAACGGATCACCGTACTGGCCGGTCCGCCGACCCTCTTCCACCGGATCCTGGACGAGCTCGACCGCGGCTCCTGGGACGTGTCGTCGCTGCGCGTGGCCATCTGCGGGGCCGCCGCCGTGCCGCCCAGCCTGATCACGCGGCTGGTGGAGCGGGTGGGGCTGGAGCGGATGATCAACGCGTACGGGCTGATGGAGGGCACGGTCGTCTCCATGACCAGGGCCGGGGACCCGATCGACGTGATCGCCGGCACCACGGGGCGGCCCGTGCCGGGGATCGAGGTCAGGATCGTGGACGACGACGGGAAGGAGGTCGCCGCCGGGGAACGCGGGGAGATCCTGCAGCGGGGCTACGGGGTGATGCGGGGCTACTGGGGCGAGCCCGCCAGGACCGCCGAGGCCGTCGACCGGGACGGGTGGCTGCACACAGGGGACGTCGGGGTGCTGGATCCGTCGGGGAACCTCGCCATCGTGGACCGCAAGAAGGAGCTCTACATCGTCAACGGGTTCAACGTGTCACCGGCCGAGGTGGAGTCGCTGCTGCTGCGCGAGGGGTCGCTGGCGCAGGCGGCCGTCGTGGGCGTGCCGGACGCCGCCAGTGGCGAGGCCGGCCTTGCGTACGTCGTGCCTCGGCCGGGCTGCTCCGCCGATCCTGAGTCGCTGCTCGCCTGGGCCCGGGCGAACATGTCCAACTACAAGGTGCCCAAGCGGGTGGTCGTGGTGGGCTCCCTTCCCACGAACGTGAACGGGAAAGTGGACAAACTGGCGCTCCGCGCGTCGGCCGACGCCCTGTTGAGTGAGGGCTGAGGTCTCTCCGGAGGCGGCCGGGTCGGAGTAGGGTCGAACTAGCGCCATATGCCCCGGGAGCCGCAATGTTGTGCCTGTTCGCCGGTACATCCAGGACGCGTACTGCCGGACGAGGACCAAGGTGGGTGTTCCTCCGCTCCACGGCGGTGATGAGCGGCTACGTTTGCAGGACCGATCATGCGGTACTCGCGTCTTAGGAGGCAGCGTGGCGTTGCACGTGGCGGTCATCGGGTCGGGCCCCGCCGGGATCTACACGGCCGAGGCTCTGGTGAAGCAGTCGGCCGAGCCCGTGGAGGTCGACGTCCTCGAGCGCCTGCCGACGCCGTACGGGCTGGTCAGGTACGGCGTCGCGCCCGACCACACGTCGATCAAGTCGATCGCGAACTACCTGCGCAGGGTGCTCGAGCTCCCTCAGGTCCGCTTCCTCGGCGGCGTCACGCTGGGCGAGCACATGTCCGTCGAGGACCTGCTGAGCACGTACGACGCGGTGGTCTACTGCACGGGCGCGATGGTCGACAGGAAGCTCGGCATCCCTGGTGAGGACCTGCCGGGCAGCGTGGCGGCGACCGACTTCGTCAACTGGTACTGCGGGCATCCCGACGTCGATCCCGGGCGGTTCACGCTGGACAGCCCGGAGGTGGCGGTGATCGGCGTCGGCAACGTGGCCGTGGACGTCGTACGCGTCCTGGCCAAGACCCACGAGGAGCTGCGCTCCACCGACGTGCCGCACGACGTGCTCGAGCGCCTCGAGGAGAGCCAGGTCAAGGCCATCCACATGATCGGCCGCCGCGGTCCCGAGCACGCCAAGTTCACCCTCAAGGAGCTGCGCGAGCTGGGTGAGCTGGCCAACGCCGACGTCTGCGTGCGCCCCGAGGAGGCCGTCGTCCTGGGCGCCGACTTCCCGCGCCAGGTCCAGGGCAACATCAAGGTCCTGCAGTCGTGGGCCGCGCGCGAGCCGGTGGGCCGCCCGCGCCGCCTCGACGTGCGCTTCTGGCTTCGGCCCGTGGAGATCCTCGGCGCCGAGCGGGTGGAGGGGCTCAAGCTCGAACGCACCCGCCTGTCGGAGGAGGGGCGCGTGGTCGGCACGGGCGAGTTCGAGACGCTGCCGGTCGGCATGGTGCTGCGCTCGGTCGGCTACCAGAGCGTGCCGCTGCCCGGGGTGCCGTTCTCGGACAAGACCATGACCGTCCCGAACGAGGCCGGGCGGGTGCGTGACCGCGAATACGTGGCAGGCTGGCTCAAACGCGGTCCCACCGGGGTGATCGGCACCAACAAGTCCGACGCGGCGGAGACCGTCCGCACGCTCCTGGCCGACCTCGCGGGGCGCGTGCCGGTGAGCCGGGGCTCCATCGACGACCTGCTGGCCGCCCGCGGGGTGCGTCCTGTGACTTACGAGGAGTGGCTGGCGATCGAGGCGGCCGAGGCCGACCTGGCCAGGTCGCTGGGCCGGGGCGAACGCGTCAAGCTCGTCGGCCTGGAGGCAATGCTCCGTGCGTGCCGTCCCTGAGGGGTTCGAGGAGGCCCACCGGGTCCAGCAGGCCCGCTATCCGTCCGCCGACGTGGGCTGGCAGCCGGTCCACACCGTCTACGTCCCCGCCGACCGGTTCTCGGCCCGTACCGTCTCCGAGTGGGGCGATCAGGCGTTGTCCCTGGTCAAGGCGCACCTGGCCGATCCCGGCGCGCTGGCGGAGGTCTTCGACGTGCCCAGCGGGCTGGGCGCCGCCGTGCACGCCAAGGTGGTCCAGAAGCTCTCCGCCGAGCCCGTCGAGGACCTGCGGATCGACTTCGAGGACGGGTACGGCGTACGGCCAGGACCGGTGGAGGACGAGCATGTGGCGCAGGCCGTCGAGGCGGTGGCCACGATGCATGCGGCGGGGGCGCTGCCGCGGCGGTGGGGGCCGCGGGTCAAGTCGTTCGCCGACGGGGATCCCGGGCGGTCGGTGCGCACGCTCGACCTGTTCGTCACGGGAGTGGTCGAGCGGGCGGGCGAGCTCCCGCCTGGATTCACCGTGACGTTTCCAAAAGTCCTGATGGAGGCGTACCTCGGGCACTTCGCGGAGGTGCTGGAGGAGCTCGAGGCGGAGCTGGGGGTGCCGCTGCGGTTCGAGATGCAGGTGGAGGCGCCGCAGACGCTGCACTTCCTGCGCGGGGATCTGGCGGAGTCCCTGGGCGGGCGGCTGGCCGCGGCGCACTTCGGGGTGTTCGACTACACGGCGGCGATCGGGCTGCCACCGCACGAGCAGCGGCTCGACCATCCCGCGTGCGACCACGCCCGGCACGTCATGCAGACCGCGTTCGCGGGCACGGGGGTGGAGCTGTCGGACGGGTCGCTGGCCGCCTCGCCCGCCTCCGACCGCGGGCCGGACGTGCACGCGCTGTGGCGGCGCCATGCCGAGCTGGTCAGGCACTCGTTGCGGCACGGCTTCTATCAGGGATGGGACATGCACCCTTCACACCTGGTGAGCCGGTTCGCCACCGTCTACGCCTTCCACCTGGCCCGGTACGAGGCGTACCAGGAGCGCGTGAGAGCTTGGCAGGAGCAGCGGGAGGCCGGGGGTGGGGTCATGGACGAGCCCGCCACGATCCGCACGCTGGCGGCCGCTCTCAGGCGCGCGGACGCGGCTCTGCCGTGACCGCGGCGGGTGGCCCCGCCGTGACCGCGCCCAGCAGCGCCCCGTGACCCGGTCTCAGTCGCGTTCGACCATGGCTCGCCACTGGCGTACGAGCCGCCACTCGACCGGGTCGGACCAGCTCGCCCGCACGGCGGAGCCCACGTGGAAGGCGCGGACGCCGTAGTCGAGCAGCGCCGGGACGTGCGCCGGCTTCAGCCCGCCGCCGGCCAGGATGATCGAGCCGTCACCCGCCTCGGCGCGCGCCTTCAGCACCGGGAGCCCCTGCCCCACCCCGTTGGGCGAGCCCGAGGTGAGCACGGTGGCGAGGTTGGGCAGCAGCCGCACGGCCCGCCAGGACGCCTGGACGTCGGCCGCGTGGTCGACGGCCCGGTGGAACGTCCAGGGCAGCGGCGAGACGGCGTGGATGAGCGCCTCCGTGGCCGCGAGATCGACCTTCCCCGAGCCGTCCAGGAACCCGAACACGAACCCCGCCGCCCCTGCCTGCGCCAGCGCCTTGGCGTCCCGGCTCAGCCGGTCGAGCACGTCGGAGTCGGCGGTGAAGTTGGCGTCGCAGCGGAGCATGACCATCTGAGGAAGGGGGCATTCGGCGGCGATCGCGGCAACCGTCTCGGGGGACGGGGTCAGCCCGTCGGCCGCCATGTCGGCGACGACCTCCAGCCGGTCGGCGCCACCCTGTTCAGCGGCCACGGCGTCGCGCACGTTCAGCGCGATCACCTCGAGCAGGGATCCGGTCATGGAGGAGAGGTTATATGGTGCTCTGCACCATTCCGGCGCAATCACACCAAAAGGTCCCGCCTTCAAGGCCGGGCCGCAGCCGGCCGGAGCTGGGCCCCGGCCGGGCTGCGGGTGGTGGACGAAGCGCGTCAGGCGCTGATCAGCTCGGCCATGGTGAGGTCCCGGAATGCCGTGGTGGACAGGTCTTCCGAGTGCCGTTCGAACAGGGCTCCCGAGGCACGGTGCGGAAGATCCACCGTGCGGACGTGGCGGAAGCCGCGGTGGCGGTAGTAATCCTGCAGCCGCCGGTTCCCCTTGGCGCAGTCCAGCCGCAGCAGGGGCAGCCCTGCCGCGTGGGCCGAGGCGCCGGCCCAGTCCAGGAGGGCGTCGCCGAGGCCGCTGCCGGACCAGGGACGGGCCACGGCCAGCTTGTGGACATAGAGGGCCGCCCCGGGATCGTCGTCGAGTGCCCAGAACTCCGGGTCCGCGTGGCCGTCGAGGGCTATGGTGGCCACCGGCGGGGCCGATTCGTCGGGGTCGAGGTATCTGAGCTCGTCGTCGAGCAGGTAGAGCACCCGCTCCTCAATGAGCGGCTCGATCCGCTCGGGGCCGAAGCCCCCGCGCGGCCACTGCCGCACTCCTTGCGAATAGAGCCACTCGGCGGTGTCAGCGAGCAGGGTGAGAATGCCGCGAAGATCTTCGGGTTCGGCTCTGCGGAGAGCGAGCGGGTGAAGCAGGGTGTTTGTGTGCATAATACAACTCCCGTTGCGTTGGGTGTGCGCGCAAATACACAGCGTGATGACGCAATGTCGCGCAGGCCCGAAATGGGACCTCAACCCGATATATATGGATAAATGGCGATTTAGGGGAGTATGCACGACTCCCCATGGCCAGCGAGGCGGCTTATTTCTCGCTGCGCCCGGCCGGCTGAATCACCCCTTCACCCCGAGCCCGTTAGCGGCGATCGAGCTCGTATCTGATCAGATGTTTGTCGGCGGGCAGCACCGACACCGCGACACGCACCGGCATGTCCGCCCCGTCGAAACCGACTCGGACGTAGACCATGACGGGCGTGCCGAGCTCTAGTTGGAGGCGCTCGGCCTCCTCCTGGTTGGGCATGCGGGCCCAGATGTCGTCCACGACGCGCACCTGCGCATGCCCCAGCTCCTCCAGCACCCGGTTCGCCCCTCGCGCGATGTCTCCAGGCCTGGCGATCTCAGAATCGGCAACCAGATCACGGGGGAAGTAGGAATCGTTGGTGTTGTACGGCTGGCCGTCCACGAAACGCAGACGGCGTCTCACCACCGCCAATTCCCCGTCCGCCAACTCCAGCCTGCTGGCGATCTCCTCGACGGGAGACACCGTCAGCACCTCGATGTACTGGCTTGGCGCGCGGCCTTCCTGCGCCACGGCATAGGCGAAGGCTTCCCGCAGTTCCCCGGAAGGTTGTGGCTCCAACTCCCGCTGCGGATAGATCAGCAGCGGTCTGCGATCTCTGACCACGGTTCCGCGCCGCGGCGTGCGCGTAACGAGCCCCTCATTGACGAGCTCTCCCAGGGCCAGCCTTACGGTGTTCCTGCTCACCCCATGGTCTTCCATGAGCTGCGCCTCGGTCGGTAGCTGTGCGCCCGGGCCGAGGACACCCGAGTAGATGGCTCGACGCAATTCCGCAGCCACCTGCTGATACAGCACCGACCTTGCCACTTTCACCCCTTTTGTTCCAACAATTTAGACGATCTGGTTCTAGCAGGCCACAACCCCTTGACCGAACCCCCTCCCGCGGCCCATCATCCATTCGTTGGTACAAATCCATCTAAAGGCCGGTGAGGGGGTGAAGGCCAGTGTTGCCGGTCCGCACGGGTACGCCGTACCTGCCCTGGCATGACCCTTGCGAAGCAACACGTTTACTGCGTTACGGGTTGCCTCGCCAGCGGTTCACCCACACCTACCAGAGCAATGGCGCATCCGAGCAATCGGCGTTGACTGAGCTGACCGTGTGGTGCAACGACGGATCCTTTGTCGGGAATGAGGAGGGTGGCGCCCCCGTCACGCACCCCATCGATGACCCGGTCGGTGCAGCTCAACGCATCGCCGCACGTTACCGGCAACGGGAGCTTTCACACTCCCCCATCGACTCCGTGCGCGATTCAACGGTCTAGGACTCCATCCCTCGCCGGAGTCCTGGCGCCGCCGCACACGGAACAGGAAGCGCGTCCTGGCGGGTCCCCCACGCCCGCCAGGGCGCGCTTTCCTTCTTTGGGAACCCGCTGCCTTTCCCCACCCAGGCGGCCCGCGCGCCGACCGGCGGACAGGCATGATCGTGACCCGCGACCTCCGGGCCATGCCTGCCATCAAGTCCGAACCGGTCATCACTTGCCGCCAAGTCAGAGCCGTCCGCGTTGACGCCTACTGCCACATCATCAACCCTCGGAGCCGAACCTGCGGGGCTGTTCGTGATGGTGGGACTGGTGGGGCTTACCGGCCTGATGAGTATCCGGACTCCCGTCATCCTCGGCCGGCTCCCAGTCCAGCAGCGTCAGCCCTTCGTCGATCCGGCGGTAGGCGCCCCGGACCCGCCGGCCAGGCTCCGGAGGCCGATCGCCGCGCCAGTTCCCGTACACGAAGCACCCCGGCACCGCGGCCAGCCTGACCATCACCACCACGTACGGCTCCCCGAACCCGGGCATGAACGGCTGATGGTTGACGATCCAGCTCTCCACGACCCCCTCCGGCTCCACCTCCCGCCAGTGCCACGCCTCCGTCCGGCACGCGGGGCAGAACGCCCGCGCCGGGAAGCGCACCGTGCCGCAACCGTCGCACTCCTGCACGGCGAACTCCCGCCCGGCGACACGCTCCCACCACTCCCTCGAGTCCCGATCGAACTGGGGCCGGTACGCCGTCATCACGGCCTCCTCAGGATCAGGGCGGAGGTGGCCGGGAGGATGTAGCCGGGCTGGGCGGTGGAGAGCGCGACCTCGGCACCGAGCACCTGGCGGTCCCCGGCGTCGCCCCTGAGCTGGGAGACCGCCTCGGCGACGTGGTTCATGCCGTGGACGTAGCCCTCCGACAGGAAGCCGCCGTGCGTGTTGACCGGGAGCGGGCCGTCCAGCGCGGTGGCGCCCGAGGCCACGTACGGGCCGCCCTCACCCTTGCCGCAGAACCCGTAGTCCTCGAGCTGGACGATCACCGAGTACGTGAAGCAGTCGTACAGCTCGGCCACGTCGATGTCGCCCGGCCCCAGCCCGGCCTGCGCGTACAGGCGCGGGGCCAGGGCGGCGGCCGCGGTCACCGTGGGGTCGGCGGACGGGTCCGACAGGTGTGTGGTGCCGCCGCCCCAGGCGGCCGCCGAGATCAGCACCGGGGGATGGCGCAGCGAGCGGGCGCGTTCGGCCGTGGTGACGACCACGGCGCAGGCGCCGTCCGTCTCCAGGCAGCAGTCCAGCAGCCGGAACGGCTCCGCGATCCACCTGCTCGCCAGGTAGTCGTCCAGTGTGATCGGGGTACGCATCAGTGCCCGGGCGTTCTTGGCGGCGTTGGCCCGCTGGGTGACCGCCAACTGCCCGAAATGCTCAGCCTTAGTGCCATATTTCAGCATGTGGGCGCGGGCGTACATGGCGTACTGCTGCGGCGGCGCCACATACCCGTACGGAGCCTGGTACTGCACCTCAGGGCTCACCGGGACGCCCCTGCCCGTGCCGCCCATACGGAACTCCGAGCGGGCGTTGATGGCCCGGTAACAGACGACCGTCTCGGCCATCCCGGCCGCCACCGCCAGCGCCGCCTGGCCGACGACCGTATGGGAGACGCTGCCGCCGCCGAACTGGTCGAGGTGCCAGGCGAGGTCCGTCAGGCCCAGCGCCGGGCCGACCAGCGTCGGCGCGGCGGAGTCGCCCACCCTGTGCGTGGCCAGACCGTCCACCTCGTCCACCGCCAGCCCGGCGTCCTCCAGCGCGGCCAGCACGGCACGGCAGGCCAGGGTGAGGGTGCTGACGCCCGAGTCCTTGGTGAAGGGCGTGTAGCCGACCCCGGCTATGGCGGTGCGGTCCCGGAAGTCAAGCAAGCGCTTGGGTAACACAATTGTCACGTTAAGCCGGGCATTTCCCCCATGTCAACGCAGTGCGGCGAGCGCGGCCGCCCCGCTCCAACTTGACATGGTCTTGCCATCCGCCCTACCGTCCAAGCAAGCGCTTGGTAAGATAGGCGCAGCCGGTGGACTAGGAGGCGGACCATGAGCACACACGCTGCCCGGCTCGTGGCGCCGGACGGCTGTCGCGGCCTTCCGGCGCCCCATCAGCGCAGGATTCGCAACGGAGCCACCATGCCGACCGGCCCTTCACCCCAAAGCGCGAACGGCCACCTCGACAGCCGCCTCTTCCGGCAGGTGCTCGGCAGGTTCGCGACCGGTGTGGTGGCGATCACGGCGGTCGACCCGGCCGACGGCCGGCCGTGCGGGCTGGCGGCCAACTCCTTCACCTCCGTCTCGCTCAATCCGCCTTTAGTGGCGTTCTGCGTGGCGTACACGAGCACCAGCTGGCCCAGGGTGCGCGGCGCGAAGGTCGTCACCGTGAACGTGCTGGCCGAGAACCAGCAGGACGTGTGCGCCCAGATGGCGACCAAGGGCGGCGACAAGTTCGCGGGCCTGGCCTGGACCGGCTCCCCCGGCGGCAACCCGGTGCTCGAAGGCGCGCTGGCCTGGATGGACTGCGCGGTCGAGGCCGAGCACCCGGCGGGCGACCACATGATCGTGGTGGCCAGGGTGCTCCAGCTCGACACGCACGCCGAAGGCGGCCCGCTGGTGTTCTTCCGCGGCGGGTACGGAGGCTTCGTTGAGCCTGCCTGATCCGGCGGGCGCCACGCCAGGGCTCCGCGAGACGGCGAGGGCCTGGCTGGAGGAGGCGCTGAGCGGCGAGTTCGCCCACGTCAGGGGGCTCGGCGGGCCCGGGCGCGAGCACGAGGGCCACGAGCTGCGCCAGGCGTGGGAGCGCCATCTCGGCAAGGCCGGATGGACCTGCCTGGGCTGGCCAGAGCGGTACGGCGGCCGCGCCGCCTCCCTGGAGGACCAGGTGGCCTTCTATGAGGAGTACGCCAGGGCCGACGCCCCCGCCAGGGTGGGCCACATCGGCGAGGGGCTGATCGGCCCCACCATCCTCGAGTTCGGCACCGACGAGCAGAAGGACCGCTTCCTGCCGCCCATCCAGCGCGGCGAGGAGCTGTGGTGCCAGGGCTACTCCGAGCCCGAGGCCGGGTCCGACCTCGCCAACGTCCAGACGAAGGCGCAGCTGGAAGGCGACGAATGGGTCATCACCGGTCAGAAGGTGTGGACTTCGCTGGCGCACGTGGCCGACTGGTGCTTCGTGCTCTGCCGCACGGAGCCGGGCTCGCAGCGGCACAAGGGGCTGTCGTACCTGCTCGTCCCCATGGACCGGCCCGGCGTCGTCGTCCGGCCGATCGTGCAGCTGACCGGGACGTCCGAGTTCAACGAGGTGTTCTTCGACGGCGCGCGCACGGCGGCGGGGAACATCCTGGGCGCGCCGGGTGACGGCTGGCGGGTCGCGATGGCCACGCTCGGCTACGAGCGCGGCGCCTCCACACTCGGGCAGCAGATCGGGTTCCGGCGGGAACTGGCCAAGGTGATCGAGACGGCCAGGCGCACCGGCGCCGTCGACGACCCCGTGCTGCGCGACCGGCTCGTCCGGTCGTGGCTGGAGCTGGAGATCATGCGGCTCAACGCGCTCAGGATGCTGCGCCCCGACCCCGGTCCCGAGGTGTCGATCGCCAAGCTCTACTGGTCGGAGTGGCATCGGCGGCTGGGCGAGCTGGCGCAGGCCGTACAGGGCAGGGAGGGGCTCGTGGCCGGGAGCGCGCAGGGCGAGCTCAATGAGCTGCAGCGGCTCTACCTGTTCAGCCGCGCCGACACGATCTATGCCGGATCCAGCGAGATCCAGCGCAACATCATCGCCGAGCGCACCCTGGGACTCCCCCGCTGATTGGAGCACGGATGCCTCCTCCATACCCGAAGGCACACGGACTGCTCGACGGCAAGGTGACGCTCGTGACGGCCGCCGCAGGGGCGGGCATCGGCTACGCGACCGCGCGGCGCTGCGCCGAGGAGGGCGCCACGATCGTCCTGTCCGACCGGCACGAGCGCCGCCTGTCCGCCGCCGCCGACGCGCTGACCGAGCTCACCGGCGTCAAGCCGCTCGCCGTGCCGTGCGACGTGACTTCGGAGGCTCAGGTGCTGGCGCTGTTCGACGCGGTGGTGGAGGCGCACGGCCGGCTGGACGTGGTCGTCAACAACGCCGGTCTGGGCGGTACGGCCCCGCTGGCCGAGATGTCCGACGACCAGTGGCACGCGGTCATCGACGTCACCCTGAACGGCACCATGCGCTGCACCAGGGCGGCACTCAAGCAGATGCTCGCCCAGGGCTCCGGCGTCATCGTGAACAACGCCTCCGTGGTCGGCTGGCGGGCCCAGCGGGGGCAGGCGCACTACGCGGCAGCCAAGGCCGGGGTGATGGCGCTGACCAGGTGCGTCGCGCTGGAGGCCGCCGAGCACGGCGTACGGGTCAACGCGGTGGCGCCCTCGCTGGCGGTGCACCCGTTCCTGGCGAAGGTGACCAGCGAGGAGCTGCTGGCGGAGCTGGCGGCCAAGGAGGCGTTCGGGCGCTCGGCCGAGCCGTGGGAGGTGGCGAACGTCATCGTCTTCCTGGCCAGCGACTACTCCTCGTACATGACGGGAGAGGTGGTCTCGGTCTCCTCCCAGCACCCCTGACCAGCCGTGTCAGGGAAAGACCAGGGTAGGCGGCAAGGAGATCGCGATCTAGTGTCCGGGGTATGGGCGCACGCTCTTCCTTCCTGCTCGATGTCCTCATGACGGAGTTCGGCGAGTCGATCCAGCGAGACCCCGCCGCTTTCAGGCGGAAATTTCGGAAAATGGCGGCTTCTCCTTTCGCCTTCTACCGGGGCAGTGCCTGCCTGTTCTACGCGGACATGACCGGCTCGTACGCCGACGAGTCCTACCTCGACAAGCCGACCAGCCGGGTCTGGATCCACGGCGACCTCCACGCGGAGAACTTCGGCACGTACATGAACGCCTCCGGCGTCCTGGTCTTCAACGTCAACGACTTCGACGAGGCGTACGTGGGCCCGTACGTCTGGGACCTCAAGCGCTTCGCCGCCAGCGTGGCGCTCATCGGGTACGCCAAGGCGCTGTCCGACGACTCGATCAGCGTGCTCGTGACCGACTTCGCCGGCGCGTACCTGGTCGAGCTGGCCGCCCTGGCAGCCGGCGGGGACGACGCGATCGGCTCGCTCACGCTGGACACCACGACCGGCGTGCTGCACCGGGTCCTGCAGACGGCGCGGCTCAGCACGCGGGTGGCGCTGCTTGACGTCGAGACCGTGATCGACGACTACGACCGGCGGTTCGCGCTCATGGAGGGCAGGCAGAGCGTGGACGCGGCGGCCAGGCAGGCGGTGCTGGCCGCGTTCCAGGACTACCTGGCCACGTTGCCGGGGCAGAGCGACGGCGTCGGGCACGTGGTCAAGGACGTGGCGCTGCGCAAGGGCGTGGGCATCGGCTCCGCGGGGCTGCCCTCGTACAACCTGCTGCTCGAAGGGCGCTCGCAGGCGCTGGAGAACGACGTCATCCTCTACATGAAGCAGGCGGCGGTGCCCGCGGTGGCGCGGCACGTCACCGACGAGAAGGTGGCCTCCTACTTCCTGCACCAGGGGCATCGCACGGCCGAGTCGCAGCGGGCCCTGCAGGCGTACGCCGATCCCTGGCTCGGCTACACGACGCTCGACGGGGTGGGCCAGCTGGTGGCCGAGGTTTCGCCGTACTCCGCCGACCTCGACTGGGACGACGTCAACGAGCCGGCGGAGCTGCGCTCGATCGTGCAGGACCTGGGGCGGGCGGTGGCGCGCATGCACTCGGTGGCGGACGACGATTCCAGTCACGACCTCGTGGACTTCTCGACGGAGGAGGCGATCGTGGCGGTGATCGGCAACGACAAGCCCGGATTTATCGGGATGCTGGTGGATTTTGCCCACCGGTACGGGGCACAGGCCCGGGAAGACCATCAAAGGTTCGTCGACCTGTTCCGCAACGGCCGTCTGCCTGGCGTGTGACCCCCGGCGGCCGCGCGGGCGGGAGGAGGGGCGTCGTGCGACATCTGATCGGGCTGCTGCTCGGGACCGAGGAGGACTGGCCGTCGGCGTTCGAGACCGTGCTGCGGCGGCTCGGCCCGATCAAGGGGGTGGGCGAGTTCGGCGTGGAGCGCCTCACGATCGAGCCGTTCGACCTGCGCGCCAGGCCGCGTCACGAGCTGGTGATCGACCGCCTGGCGTACTGGTACTACCACCCGCGCGAGTGGCTCAAGAAGGTCTCCATGATGGACGACGTCTACCTCCTGAACAGCCCGTTCACGTTCCAGTCGATGGAGAAGCACACGGCGTACTGCGCGATGATGCGGCTCGGGCTCAAGGTGCCGGAGACGGTGCTGGTGCCGTACAAGAACCCGCTCGACAACGCGCGGTACGCCTACACGGCGGCCCGCTACAACCAGCCCTTCGACCTGGACGAGGTGGCGGAGCGGGTCGGCTACCCGCTCTTCATGAAGCCGTACGACGGCGGCGCCTGGCGCGGGGTGTCGCTGGTGCGCGACCGGGACGAGCTGCACCGGGCCTACGACCAGAGCGGCGAGATGCTCATGCATCTCCAGCAGGCCATCGAGGGCTACGACGCGTTCGCCAGGTCGTTGTCGATCGGGGCGGAGACGATGGTGATGCGGTTCAGGCCCGAGGAGCCGATGCACGCCCGCTACGCCGTGGACCACGAGTTCCTGTCGCCGTCCGTGGGCGAGGAGGTGGTGACCATCGGGAAGCTGGTGAACGCGTTCTTCCGGTGGGAGTTCAACTCCTGCGAGACCCTGATCAAGGGCTCGGACGTGCACCCCATCGACTACGCCAACGCCTGCCCCGACGTGGCGCTGACGAGCCTGCACTACTACTTCCCCTGGGCGATCAAGACGCTGGTGAAGTGGAGCGTCTTCTGCGTGGCCACCCGGCGCAGGCCCAGGATCGACCTGGAGACGCACGACTACTTCACCGTCGAGGGGACGTACGAGGAGCGGCTGGCGGAGTACCGGAGGCTGGCGGACAAGTACTTCCAGACCGAGCGCTACCACGAGTTCTGCCAGGACCACCTGGCGCACATCGACGAGGTGGTGCTGGAGTGGGTGGCCGGGGCCGAGTTCGACCGGTTACTGGTGGACACCGTGACCGCCACGTACCCGGCCCACGAGCGCGACCGCTTCGTCGAGCACTTCCGCGGGCTGCTGCGGCTCTGGGTGAAGGAGTCCTAGAGCAGCTCGCGCAGCGCCGCGGCGAGGTTGGCCGCCGCCCGCGGCTCGTACCGCAGGTAGAGGTAGGGCTCCGTCAGCTCCACCTCGATGACCGCGGGCTCGCCGCCGGGTAGCCGGACCAGGTCGATCCGGGCGTAGAGAAGGGGCTGGGGTACGGCGGTGAGCACCTTCTCAGCGAGATCGACCTGGTCCGGGGCTGGTGTGCGGACCGTTGCCCGCGCGTTGTCGCCGTCCGTCATCCCGGGGGCCAGCATGGGCACCCGGCGTACGGCGTGGCTGAAGCGGCCGTTGAAGTACAGCAGCGAGGTCTCGCCCTCCGACTCGACCATGTCGAGGTACGGCTGCACCATCGGGGTGCGTCCGTCGGCCTCCAGCGCGGCGGCCAGCGCCTGGGCCTGGTCACGGTCGGTCGTCCTGGTGGTGTCGCGGGCGCCGGCGGAGATCGCCGGCTTGACGACGTATTCCGGCCAGTCCGGCAGGCCCTGCGACGACCAGTGCGTCGGCACGATCGGCACGCCGAGCTCCCGCAGATAGGTCTTGTCGGTGTTGGTCTCGAGGACAGGGGACGGGTTGAGCAGCCTGGTGACGGACTCCACGCGGCGCGCCCACGCCAGGAACTCCTCCCGCCTGAGGATGTAGTCCCAGACCGAACGGACGACCACGGCGTCGTACGAGCTCCAGTCGACGGCGGGATCGTCCCAGCGCTCGACGCGCCCGTCGATGCCCGCCTCGCGCCAGGCCGACAGGGCGAGATCGCGCTCGTCGTCGCCGCCCTCGGGATCCTCGAACGTTACATATGCACAAATAGCCACCGAGGGATGCTATTACGGCGCGAGCCAGACCATTTCCGGCCCGGCCCGCACCATGGACGCGCTCGCGGCTGCGCATCGCGGCACGTCCCGTCTCATCAGTCGATCTCGACGACGTCCTCGATGCGCGAGGTGCCGCGGTTGGTGGCGGTCACGGCGTTGCCGTTGACGTTGTTGACGTCCGTGGCGGCGAGGCCGCTGCGGTTGCTGCTGACGACGTTGCCGAAGTTGTTGCCCGACTGGGAGGACTCGCGGTTGGAGCTGGTGTTGCCGGCGTTGACGTCCGCGTACGCCGGCGCCGACAGCAGCGTCACACCCGTGGCCGCAGCGGCGACAAAACCGGTCACGCAGAGCTTCTTCATCATGTGTTTCGTTGTCCTTTCGGATCGTTTGGTCTCGGACGTCAGCCGGTCAGTAGAAGATGTAGGTCACCGTGATCCCGCCGTCGGTGGCGGTCGGGGCGATGCCGTTGATGTTGTTGACGTTGGTGGAGGCGCCCTCGCCGCGGTTGACGGCGGTGACGTCGCCGAAGTTGTTTCCTGACTGGTTGGAGCCGCTGTTGCCGCTCCAGTTGCCGAACCAGCTGTCGCTGCGCCAGGGGCCGGACCAGCCGTCGTCGGCGTGAGCGGGCGGAGCCGGCAGCGCGCCGCCGACGGCCGCCGCCATCACGGCCGCGGCGCACACCCTTCTGATCACTCTCTGCTCCTTCGTCAGCTGGGTGTCAGGGTTGGCGGGCACGAGGCCCGCCCACCCCTTTGACCTTCCTTGACCGCAGGAGATCAAGGTCAGTGCGAGCATATAACCCTGCGTTGACGATAGGTAGCTGTACGTTACCAGAACATTGTTCTATGAATGCTGGCCGTAGACCGGTTCGGGGGACGGGGCAGAGGCGAGGAGGGTGGTGACCGCCTCACCGACGTGCGCCGGGTCCCAGCGAGCGCCCCGATCCACCTCGGGGCCGTGCCGCCAGCCGTCGGCCAGGGCGATCGTCGCGCCCTCCACCTCGAAGACCCGGCCCGTCACCTGGCCCGACCCCGCGGACCCGAGCCAGACGACGAGCGGTGCGATGTTCGCGGGGTCCATGGGGTCGAACCCGGACTCCGGCCTGGCCATGGTCGCGGCGAACACCTCCTCGGTCATGCGGGTACGGGCCGCGGGCGCGATGGCGTTCACCGTCACGCCGTACCTGCCGAGCTCGGCCGCGGCCACCTGCGTCAGCGCGGCGATCCCCGCCTTGGCGGCCGAGTAGTTGGCCTGGCCGACGCTGCCCAGCAGGCCCGCGCCGGAAGAGGTGTTGATCACCCTGCCCTCGACGCGCTCGCCTGACTTGGACCTCTCCCGCCAGTGCGCCGCCGCTTGCCGCAGCGGCAGGAAATGGCCCTTGAGGTGGACGCGTACGACGTCGTCCCAGTCCTGCTCGGTCATCGAGACGAGCATCCGGTCCCGCAGGAAGCCCGCGTTGTTCACCAGCACGTCGAGGCGGCCGTACGCGCTGACGGCGGTCTTGACCAGCCGGGCGGCGCCGTCCCAGTCGGACACGTCGTCGCTGTTGGCCACCGCCTGGCCGCCGAGCGCGTGGATCTCCGCGACCACCTCCAGCGCCGGGCCGCCCGAGCTGCCCTCGCCGCCCGGGCCTGTGCCGAGGTCGTTCACCACGACGCGGGCGCCCTGCCTGGCGAACTCCAGCGCGTGCTCCCTCCCGATGCCCCGACCGGCGCCCGTCACGATCACCACGCGGCCAGCACAGATTCCCACACAGACCTCCCAGAAGGATCATGCAGAGATATCAGGAAATGTCGCTGTAGGCCAGGTTTCGCCAGGCGGGGATCTCGCCGCCGCCGTCCACCCGCACCTCGGCGCCCGTGACGTAGCCGGGCGCGGCCAGCCACAAGCACGCCGCGGCCACGTCGGCGGGCGTCGCCATCCGGCCCGCGGGGATGGCCGCGCCCATCCCGTCCTCGCGCCCGCCGTAGTGCGAGGAGGCGTTCTCGGTGGCGGCGAGGCCGACCACGACGGTGTTGACGCGCACCTCAGGGGCCCACTCGGCGGCCAGGCAGCGGGCCAGGTGGTGCAGCCCCGCCTTGGCGGCGCCGTACGCGGAGGTGCCGGGTGAGGGGCGCGCGCCGCCGGCGCTGCCGATCATCACGATCGCGCCTCCGGCGGCGGCGAGCAGCGGGTACGCGCGCTGCGAGACCAGCAGCGGGGCCGTGAGGTTGAGCTCGATGACGCGGGCGTGCAGCCGCGGCGAGGTGCCGTCCAGCGGCGCGTACGGCGAGCCGCCCGCGTTGTTGACCACCACGTCGAGCCGGTCGAACCCGCAGACCAGCCGCTCGACATCCTCGGGCACGCGCACGTCCGCCCGGACAAACCGGAGCCCAGGGATCGGGGCGGTGGGCTCCTTCCTGGCGCAGACCGTCACGTCGGCGCCCGCCGCGCGGAAGGCGCGGGCGATCCCGGCGCCGATGCCCTTGGTGCCGCCGGTCACCAGGACGGCCTTGCCCGTGTAGTCGTAAGTCACGGTCACGGGTGCTAACGTACCAAGCAAGCGTTAGGTGCAACCAGACGGGAGCGGGATGGGAATCACCCTGCGGGCCGGGCCGATCGCCGAGGTCGTGGTGGACGTGCCGCCGGTGAACGCGTTGACCGTGCGGGGCTGGGAGGAGCTGGCGGAGGCCGTCCGGCGGGCCGGGGACGAGCCGGGGACCAGGGTGGTGGTGCTGCGAGCCGAGGGGCGCGGGTTCAACGCCGGGGTCGACATCAAGGAGCTGCGGGACGCCGAGGGTCACCAGGCGCTGGTCGGGGTCAACCGAGCCTGTTACGCGGCGTTCGCGGCGGTCTATGAGTGCGCGGTGCCGGTGATCGCGGCGGTGCACGGCTTCTGCCTGGGCGGCGGCGTCGGTCTGGCCGGCAACGCCGACGTCGTGGTGGCGAGCGACGACGCGTACTTCGGGCTGCCCGAGGTGGACAGGGGCGCGCTGGGCGCGGCCACGCACCTGGCCAGGCTGGTCCCGCAGCACCTGATGCGGGCCATGGTCTACACGTGCAGGAACGTGACGGCCGCCGAGCTGCACGCGTTCGGGTCGGTGCTGGAGGTGGTGCCGCGCGACAAGCTGCGCGACGCGGCGCTGGAGGTGGCGGGACAGATCGCCGCGAAGGACCCGTACGTGATCCGCCGCGCCAAGGAGTCCCTCAACGGCATCGACCCCGTGGACGTCAAGCGCAGTTACCGCTTCGAGCAGGGCTTCACCTTCGAGCTGAACCTGACGGGCGCCGGAGACCGGCACAGGGAGCGATTCACGTGACCAAGCTGATGTCGGCCGAGCAGGTCGCGAGCCAGATCGAGAGCGGGATGACGGTCGGGATCGGCGGCTGGGGCTCGCGCCGCAAGCCGATGGCGCTCGTACGCGCCCTCCTCCGCTCCCCCGCCGACGACCTCACGATCGTCTCGTACGGCGGCGCGGACGTGGGCATGCTGTGCGCGGCGAAGAAGGTACGCAAGGTCGTGGCCCCGTTCGTCACGCTCGATTCCATCCCCTTGGAGCCCCACTTCCGGCGGGCCAGGCAGTCCGGGGAGATCGAGTTCGTGGAGTACGACGAGGGGATGTTCATGTTCGGGCTGCTGGCGGGGGCGCACCGGCTGCCGTTCCTGCCGACGCGGGCGGGGCTGGGGTCGGACGTGCTGCGGGTCAATCCGGAGCTGCGGACGGTCCGGTCGCCGTACGCGGACGGGGAGGAGCTGGTCGCGGTGCCCGCCCTGACCATGGACGTGGCCCTGGTGCACATGAACCGGGCCGACCCCCGGGGCAACGCCCAGTACCTGGGTCCCGACCCGTACTTCGACGACCTCTACGCCAAGGCCGCGCGGCGGTGCTACGTGTCGTGCGAGCGGGTGGTGGAGGACCTGCTGAAGGAGGGGCCCGTGCAGTCGTTGCTGATCAGCCGCTCGATGGTGGCGGGGGTGGTGGAGGCGCCCGGCGGGGCGGGGTTCACCTCGTGCGAGCCCGACTACGGGCGGGACGAGGCGCTCCAGCGGCGTTACGTGGAGACGCCTTGGGAGGAGTTCGATGAGCAGCAGGGCTGACGTGTGCGTGGTGGCGTGCGCGGAGGCGTTCAGGGGCGACGGGGAGATCCTCGCGGCGGGGATCGGCGGGGCGGTCACGGTGCTGGCGGCGCGGCTGGCGCGGCTGACGTTCGAGCCGGAGCTGCTCACGCACGACGGCACCTGCCTGCTCACCGGCGACGTGCCCGCGCTGGGCGAGACGCCCGAGGTGGTGGAGGGGTGGCTGCCGTTCCGCGAGCACCTGTGGCTGGTGCTGAACGGCCGGCGGCACGTGATGCTCGGGGCCAGCCAGATCGACCGGCACGGCAACACGAACATCTCCTGCATCGGCGACTGGTCGCAGCCCAAGGCGCAGCTGCTGGGCGTTCGGGGCGCGCCGGGGAACACGCGCTGCGACCCGACCAGCTACTGGATCCCCCGGCACTCGACCCGGGTGTTCGTGCCCGAGGTGGACATGGTCAGCGGGGTCGGGACCGACAGGGGCGCATTCGACCTGCGCCGGGTGGTGACGAACCTGGCCGTCCTGGACTTCCACGGCCCTGACGGAACCATGCGGCTGGTGTCGGTGCATCCCGGGGTGCGGGTGGACGACGTGGTGGCAGCGACCGGCTTCGATCTCGACATTCCTGGAAATGTCGCCCAGACGCGCGGGCCGACCCCCGAGGAGCTCGACGTCCTGGACCGGCTCGATCCCCAGCGGACCCGCGACCGCGAGGTGGCGGCGTGAGGACCGCGCTGACCGATCTGGTCGGGTGCCGCCACCCGATCGTGCAGACCGGCATGGGGTACGTCGCGGGCGCCCGGCTCGCGGCGGCCACCTCGCAGGCGGGCGGTCTGGGCGTGATCGGCGCCGCGACGATGTCGGTGGCCGAGATGACCTCGGCGATCAGGCGGGTGCAGGAGCGCACGGACGCGCCTTTCGGGGTGAACATCCGCTCCGACGCCGACGACGCCGCCGAGCGGATCGAGGTGCTGATCGGCGAGGGTGTGCGGGTGGCGTCGTTCGCGATGGCGCCCAAGCGCGACCTGATCGCGCGGCTCAAGGACGCGGGCGTGGTCACGATCCCGTCGGTGGGCGCCCGCCGGCACGCGGAGAAGGTGGCGGGCTGGGGCGTCGACGCGGTGATCGTCCAGGGCGGCGAGGGCGGCGGCCACACCGGTCCGGTCGCCACCACGTTGCTGCTGCCCCAGGTCGTGGACGCGGTGGACATCCCGGTGATCGCGGCCGGAGGCTTCTTCGACGGGCGGGGGCTGGTGGCGGCCCTGGCGTACGGGGCCTGCGGGATCGCCATGGGGACCAGGTTCCTGCTGACCAGCGACTCCCCGGTGCCCGACGAGGTGAAGAAGCTGTATCTGGCCACGCGGGAGACGGTGGTCACGACCCAGGTGGACGGGGTGCCGCACCGGGTGCTCCTGACGCCTTTCGTGGCGTCGCTGGAGCGGTCGCGTCTGGTCCGTGCGGTGGTGAACGGGGCCAGGTTCAAGCGGCTGTCGGGGCTGTCGTGGGGCGAGCTGCTCCGCGAGGGCCGCCGGATGAGGCAGGCCCGGGACCTGACCTGGACTCAGGTGCTGCAGGCGGCCAACACGCCGGTGCTGCTGCGGGCCGCGATGGTGGAGGGCAGGTCGGATCTCGGAGTGATGGCATCGGGCCAGGTGGTGGGCGTGATCGACGATCTGCCGTCGTGCCGGGAGCTGATCGAGCGCATCATGGCCGAGGCCGAGGCCGCCCTCTCCCGCCTGCCCGGCCATTCTCGTGACGCCGAGGCTAGACGACGGTGATGCCGCGGGCGGCGAGGATGGCGTTGGCCTGGGTCTGGTTGATGATGGCGCCCGCGAACGCCCGCACCTTGGCGTCGTCCGGCTGGCCCAGATCGGCCCCGCGCAGATCGGCCTTGGCGAACTTCGTGTGCAGCAGGCGCGTCCCGATCAGCCGGCAGTCGCTGAACGTGGCCTCCGTGAAGTCGCAGCCCGACAGATCGGCGTCGTCGAAGCGCACGCCCTCGATGAGCTCCCCGCGCAGCGAGCAGCCGCCGAGGTTGGCCAGGGTCAGGTTGGAGCGGGTGAGCTTGAAGCCGGTGCCGCGCGAGGCGGTGAGCGCGGTGCCGATCATGCGGCAGCCCGTGAACGAGACGTCCGTCAGGAGCGCGCCGCCGAACTGGGCCGAAGACAGGTCCACGTCCGTGAACGTCACGTCGATGAGGTCGGCGTCGTTGAAGCGGGTCCGCATGCCGCCCCCGCCCGTGAACGAGGCACCGTCGAGGTCGGCCTTGCGGAAGTCGGTCTGGTCCAGCACGCACGACTCGAATCTGGCCCCCGCCAGCGGGGCGCCCCACAGGTCGGTCTCCGTGAGGTCGCAGTCGCGGAAGACGTGCGTCTCGTCGGAGGGGAGCCGGTCGGCCAGCGCTTTGCGCGAAAGATCCTCGCCGTCGAAGTTCACGGGATCACACCCTACCCATGGGCACCGGTGAGCACTTCGGCCGCCGCCTGCCCGCAAACGCGGGCGGAGCCGTACGTGGCGATGTGCACGGCGCCCAGATCCGACCGCGCGGGAAGCCCCATCTCCACCACCACCGCGTCGGGCCGGGCGCTGAGCAAGTGCCGTAGCGACTGCTCCTGCCAGGCGTAGCGGTGCACGTCACGGACCACGATCACCAGTGGCCGTCCTTTGGACTCCCTGAGCAGGCGCTCCAGCGCCGAACCCGTCGAGTCCCCCACCGTCAGCCGGGTCACCACGGTGTCCGGCAGCAGGCGGGCCAGGGGCTCCCCGACGCCCCACGGCGTTTTCCTGTCGATGGCCAGGTTCATCTCCGGCGCCAGCTCCACCACGTACGCAGGGGAGGTCAGGGGCAGCACGGGAGCGGCCGACCGGCGGGTGAGCCTGATCGCCCGGCGCGCGGCGAGCAGGCCGATGGAGCCGTCACGGGGTGCCTGGCCGCCCGAGGAAGCGGCCCATGAGGCCAGCTCGCGGACCCTTCGAGCGGCGTCGGCCAGCCGCTCCTCGGGCAGCAGTCCCTGGATCACCGCCGTGGCGATCGCGTCGCGGATCCCGGCGGCGGTGGCCTCGTCGGCGCGTTCGCCGCCGACGCAGATCGCGTCGGCTCCCGCGGCGATGGCGCGGGCGGAGGCGCCCCCGATCCCGTACGCCCCCGCCACCGCCGCCATCTCGATGCCGTCAGTGATGATCATTCCTTGGAACCCGAGCTCCTCCCGCAGCAGCCCGGTGAGCACCTTGGGGCTGAGCGTGGCGGGCAGCTCGGCGTCGTACGACGGCACCAGGAGATGGCCGGTCATGACGGCCTTGACGCCTTCCTTGATCGCTTCCCGGAAAGGGAGCAGCGCGTCCTCGATCCCGCCGTCGGACACCACGGGCACGCCGTGATGCGAGTCCACCGAAGTGTCCCCGTGCCCGGGGAAGTGCTTGGCGCACGCGGCCACGCCCGCCGACTGCAGGCCGCGTACGAACGCCCTGGTGTGCCGGGACACCAGGGCGGGGTCCGCGCCGAAGGCCCGCAGGCCGATGACGGGGTTGTCCGGGTTGGAGTTGACGTCGGCGGAAGGGGCGAAGTCGAGATTGATGCCCACGGTGGCCAGGTCGCCGCCGAGATCCCTGGCCAGGGCCTCGGTCAGGCCCACGTCGTCCACGACGCCGAGCGCGTACCCGCCGGGGCGGCTGCTTCCTGTGGCCACCTCCAGCCGCGTGACCTCCCCCGACTCCTCGTCGGTGCCGACGAGCACCGAGGGGTTCTCGGCACGCAGCGCGGCGGTCAGCCGGGCCACCTGGCCGGCGTCGGCGATGTTGCGGGAGAACAGCACGACGCCGCCCAACCCGCCGCCGAGGCGGCGGCGGACCCAGTCGGGAGGCATGTGTCCCGTGAAACCGGGGAAGAGGACGGCGTCGGCGAGGCGAAGCAGGTCACCGCTCAAGGGCATGACCCGCAATCTAATAGGAAAGTTTCCTATTTGCTAGAGGTATTTTCTCCCGTCAGCCGTCCTCTTTCGCAATGAACCCTCGCTAGTCGGCGAGGCTGGAGATGATGCCCATGGTGAGTGCGGTGCGTTCCGGTATGTAGTCGACGATGGCGTGCTCCGAGCGGGAGTGGGAGCCCGCCCCGACGGGTCCGAGCCCGTCCAGCACGGGCCGGCCGAGCGCGGAGATGAAGTTGGCGTCGCTGGCTCCGCCCACTCCTGCGTGGCGCAGGTCCAGGCCCTGCTCGATGCCCGCCTTGTACGCCCTGGCGAACAGGTCTTCCGAGGCGGGGTTGGGGACCATGGGAGGCCGGTTCCACCCGCCGGTGAGCTCGATGGACACGCGCGGGTCGGATGGGCGCAACGCGGCCAGCGCGGCGTCCACGCGGGCCATCTCCGCCGGGTCAGAGATGCGCACGTCGATGCCGCACGTGGCCTGCCCCGCGGTGACGTTGGTGCCGGTGCCGCCGCTGACCAGGCCGACGTTGACGGTCGTGCCGCGCTCGGGCGCGCCCAGCGTGGCGATCTCGGTGATCAGCCCGGCCAGCGCGTGGACCGCGCTGGCCCCTGCGGTGGGATCGAGACCGGCATGCGCCTCGACACCGGTGGCGGTCAGGTGGAAGATGCCGACGCCCTTCCTGGAGGTCTTCACCGCCCCGTCCACGGCGCCCTCGAAGACCAGGTTGGCCAGCGCGCCCTCACTGGCCGCTTCGATCCGCTCACGGGAGGCCAGGCTCCCGATCTCCTCGTCGCCGTTGAACAGCAGGTGGACCGAGGGGTGCGGCAGCCCGAGCTCGCGCAGCCCCCGCACCGCCCAGACCGCCTGGACAAGACCGGTCTTCATGTCGAAGACGCCGGGCGCGCTGATGACGCCGTCATCGATCCGCCACGGCCAGCCGGCGAGGGTGCCGGCCGGCCACACGGTGTCGTAGTGGCCGACCAGCAGGACGAATCCCGGCGCCGTGCCGCGATAGGCCACCTCGAGCACGTCGCCGTGCTGCCCGCCGTCGTGACGAGTGAGCTGGTCCGGCTCCCCGACGCGGTCGGCGACCCAGAGGCCGATCTCGTCGAGTGTCCGGTCCAGGAGTCGCTTGTCATCGCTGGGGCTTTCCAGTTCGACGAGCCTGCGAAGGTCGTCGAGCATGGTGGGAAGGGCCTGGGAGGCCCACGCGGAAGCCGGTGTCACAGTCAAAATCCTTGTTGCAGAGAGGGGTTATCGGACAGGTACGCCCGGTCCGAGAGGAATGCCGAGCGCCCACCACGCCAGGAAGAACAGCGTCCAGGTGACGAGCATCACCAGGCACAGGGGCAGGACGAGGGCCATCAGGGTGCCGATGCCGGCGGATTTGCGGTAACGCTGGACGAACCCGAGCACCAGCACGAAGAAGGGGCTCATCGGCGACAACGCGTTGGTGCAGGAGTCGGCGATGCGGTAGACCGCCTGGGTGGTCTCCGCCGGAATGTCCAGCAGCATCAGCATCGGCACGAACACCGGGCCGACCAGCGCCCACTGGGCGGAGCCGCTGGTGATCAGCAGGTTGATGATCGTGACGATGAGCAGGATGCCGAGGAACACCACCGGGCCGTTGATCCCGGCCGCCTTGAGCAGGTCGGCGCCCTTGACCGCGACGATCGTGCCGATGTTGGTCCACTTGAAGTAGGCCAGGAACTGCGAGATGGCGAAGAACAGCACGATGACCGGGGCCATCTCCTTCATGCCGTGCGCCATGAAGTCGGGCACGTCACTGCTCTTCTTGATGGTGCCGACGGTGCGCCCGTAGACGATGCCGACGACGGCGAAGGCGATGCCGATCAGCAGGGCGACCGCACCCAGGAGCGGGCCGAGCGCCAGGTCGCCGTTCTCGTCGCGCAGCGGCGAGTTGGACGGGACGATGGCCAGCGCGACCAGCGCGGCGATCACGATCAGCGCGATGCCGGACCGGCGCAGACCGCGGCGCTCCAGGTCGCTCAGGTTGAGGTCGCCCAGGTCACCGATTTCGGCGTCGTCGTCGATCGGCATGCTCTTCGCCCGCTTGGTGAGGAGGGTCTCCGTCACCACTGTGATGACGATGGAGAGCACCACCGAGGAGCCGAGGGAGAAGAAGTAGTTGGCCAGCGGCGTGACGGTGACGCTGGGGTCGATCGTGTGCGCGGCCCCGGTGGTGATGCCGCCCAGGATGACGTCCGTCGGGGTGATCACGGGGCTGGCGTCGAAGCCGGCCGCGACCGATACGTAGGCCACGATCACGCCGATGATCGGGTTGCGGCCGATCGCGTAGAAGGCCAGGCCGCCCAGCGGGATCAGCACGATGTACGCCGAGTCGGCGGCCGCGTGGGAGATCATGCCGGTGAAAGCGAGCGCGAAGGTCACCCATTTCGCCGGCACACGGGAGATGCCGCGCCTGAGCACCGCGGCCAGCAACCCGGCCCTGTCGGCCACGGCCACGCCGAGCATGACCACCAGGACCGTGCCCAGCGCGGGGAAGGCGGCGAAGTTCTCGATGGCCTTGCCGAGCATCAGCTCGACACCCTCGGCCGAGAGCAGGTTCTGTACGACGACGGTCTTCTTGTCGGCTGGATTCACTGCCGACACGTTGGCGGCCGACAGTGCCCAGCTCAGCCCCATGAGCAGGACGCTCAGGATGATGAATAGCCAGAACGGATGGGGAAGCTTGTTCCCGGCGCGCTCAATGCCATTCAGAACGCGCATGGTCGCCTTCAGTGAACGCGACTCTTTTTCTTCCACGGACAGGGGGGTGGACATGAGCCCTCATATTATCTCAAATGCCGGACAGGCCGCAAGTGGTAAGCACTCGTACCGCTTCGCCACAAACCATTCCGGTGATTCGATCTTCAACTATAAGGCCAGGCCACACGGCCGTTGTCGCGTTCCAAAATGTGGATTCGCCAACCACCTGCGGACGGCAAGAGTTTCATCCGATAAGCCAGCGACTCAGATAGAAGGCCACTATGCCGACTGACGTGGACAGCAGGAATCTTTTCGAGACGAGGCCCGTCGCCAAGGTGACCAGGCCGCCGATCAGATAAGGATTGGCCAACGTCACCTCGATGCCCTTTCCCGACGGCGCGAGAATGGCCGGGAACACCAGCGCGGCGAGCACCGCCGGCGGGGTGTACCGCAGCAGGGTCTCCACCAGCGGCGGCATTTCCCGGTCGGCGAGGATCGCCAGCGGCAGATACCGGGGCAGGAAACTGACCAGCCCCATGCCGATGATCAGCAGCACCATGTTCATCCCACGTTCTCCTTGACCTTGGCCCTGTTCTTCGTCGCCCACTCGCATCCGGCGCCGACCACCGCGCCGACGACCGCGGCCAGAACCACGCCGAGGTTGTACGGCAGGCCCTGCGCCACCATGACGGTCACTCCCGCGGAGCAGATGGCGGCGCCCACCCGCCAGTTCACGAGCCCGATCGCGAGCATGGCGACGAACATGCCGGTGACCGGGAAGTCGAGGCCGAGCTTCTCCACGTCCGGCACGGCGGACCCGAGCGACATGCCGACCACCGTGGACAACATCCAGGGGACGTACAGCATCACCGACGCCCCGAGGAAGAACAGGTGCTTGCTGTGGGTCAGCGTGCCCTTGCGCAGGCGTTCTATCGCCACGAAGAACACCTCGTCGATCAGCCCGAAGCCGAGGAGCAGCCGCCAGCGCTGGGGAACCTCTTTGACGTACGGGATCAGGATCGTGGAGTACAGCAGCATCCGCAGGCCCAGGATGGCCGTGGTGAGGATGATCGCCGGCCAGCTCGTGCCATCGGCTATCAGCGCGAAGCCGACGAACTGTGCGGTGCCGGAGTTCACGGCCATCGCCAGGGCCAGGGTCTCGAACTCCGACAGCCCGCTGGACAGGCCAAGCACGCCTCCCGCGATGCCCATGGGGATGGCGGAGGCGAGGAAGGGCATCGTGCTCCTGGCCCCGGCCAGGAACTGCCGGAGCGGCGTCGCCGCCTCGGATGGATTGACGGTGGACATGTCAGTGCTCTTCTTTCCATAGCGAGCGCACCAGGTCGGCCACGGCGTGCGGCGCCGTGCTGCAGAAGTAGTGGCCGGCCGGGCCGACTTCCGCGAGCCCGAGTTCGGCGGAGAACATCGACCACTCCTCGTATCGCCGGTCGTACTCGGGAGTGAGCGGGTCGTCGGTGGCGTACACGGCCGTGAGGGGGACGCCGAGCGGGGCCCCGGTCCCCTCTTCGGCCTGCGCGAGCAGGTAGGCGTTGGCGGAGCGGGAGTCGTGCCTGAACACTCTCGCCATGAAGGCCGCCTGGCCGGGCGTGAGCGGGCCGAGTTCGGTCACGCCGGCCAGCCAGGCCAGGACGTCGTCGTCGCTCATCGTGTCCGCCTGGCGCACGGCCTCGCGGGTGGTGCGGGCGTCGTGAAGAAGCTTGCCGCCCACGAAGACGTGCAGAGGCGGCCGGCCTGCCGCCTCCATCAGGCGTGCCGTCTCCACCGCCAGTGCCGAACCCACGCAGTGGCCCCAGAGCAGCACATCCCCGTCGAGGGTGGTGCCGATCTCGTCCGCCAGCAGCCGGGCGGCCTCCTCCACGGACAGGAGGGGCTCGTCGGGATGCCCGGCGTCGTGCCCGGGGAGGTCGACGCCGTAGACGGCGATGTCGTCCTCCTTGCCGAAGGCGGCGCCCAGCGGTTCGAAGTTGATGGCATTGCCGCCGGCGTAGGGCAGGCAGACCAGGGCGCATCGGGCGTTGCCTGAGTTCTCCGACAGGGCGCGGAGCATGCCCTTCTCCGCCTCGGCGTCCTCCTTCAGCCGCGTCTGGGCCACCACGGACAGCGGCCCGAGGGTGGAGTTCCGCATCAGGTCGGTGAGCGACACGAGGCCGTCCAGCTCCATCACCACCCGCATCGCGGTCAGGGAGCCGCCGCCGAGCTCGAAGAAGTTGCCGTCGAGCGTGATGCTCTCCAGAGGCACCTCGAGGACCCTGGCCCACGCCTGCGCGATGCGGAGTTGCACGGGGCCTTCCGGGCGGGAGGCCGCGCGGGAGTCGCTGCGCCGGCGCGGCTGGTGGAACTCCCGGCGCGGGCGCTCAGGAAGGAGCTCCACGCCGCCGGGCATCCGGCGGCCGTACCGGCCGGTGGGCACCGTGACGCTCTCGTCGTCGGCCGCGACGAGGAGGACCTGGCCGGGCGTGGCGAAGGGCGTCCGGAGGCCGTGGCCGTCCACTATCCGCAGGTGGAACGGGCGGGCAGGGGCGGGGACGAGCCCGGCCACCGCTGCCGGGAGCGCTTCCGACCGCTCGGCCGCGGCCAGTGCCGTGCTCTCCTCGGCGGGCAGGAGGTCGGCGAGATGCTGCGGGGCGTCGGGGTCGGCGGTCATCGCCTCGAACGCGGCCGTGTAGTACGCGCCCATCCTGGCCACCTGCCAGGGCTCGAACAGGTGGGCGTGGTAGTGCAGGCTCAGCCGTACCTCGTCGGTGACGAAGTGCCTGGAGAACTCGGCACGCAGCACGAACTCCGTCTCCGAGTTCGCCCGTACGTCGAGCAGCGCGAAACCCTCGCGTGCCTCAAGCTGCTTGAGCAGGTAGAAGTGGGTGAAGTTGAAGGCGGTCTCGAACAGCGGGTCCTGGATTCCCAGGTCGCGCTTCATCTGCGCCATCGGGTAGCGCCGCGCCGGCAGCAACTCGGCCTCGGACCGGTAGACCTGGCCTATCAGATCCGCCCAGGAGCCTTCCTCGACGCGGGCGCGGAAGGGCACCGTGTTGAGGAACAGCCCGATCGCCTCGGTGGCGCCGTGGGTCTCCGGACGGCCGCTGTGCTCGTAGCCGACCACGACGTCGCTCTCGCCGGCGATCAGCGAGAGCACCTTGAGATGCGCGGCCAGCGCGACGTTCTTGACCGGCACGGACAGCCTGTCGGCCAGCGCCACGATCCGGTCGGACAGCCCGCGCGGGAACTCCACCTCGTGGAACACCACGGGAAAGACGTCCGGCTCGGCCGAGTCCCTGGTCCTCGGCAGCTCGGTGAAGGAGCCTTGGGCGAGCAGCCGCGCCCAGTACGAGCGGTGCTCCTCGGTTGCCAGCGAGCGGCGTTCCAGCGCGACGTAGTCACGCAGATGGTTGCCCGGCAGGGCGTCGGGCAGCGGACGGCCCTCCAGGAGCCGGTGGTAGATGTCGAACAGCGTGGTGTGCACCAGCGTGATGCTCCAGCCGTCGAGCGCCGAGTTGTGCTGGCTGAGCGTGTAGCGGAACAGGTCGTCGCCGAGCACGTGCACGTGCAGCCGGACCAGGCCGGGCTCCGTCCAGACGAAGCGGTGGGCCTTCTCCCGCTCGGCCCATGCGCGATACCAGGCGTCCTGCTCCTGTTCGGTCTTGCCACGCAGGTCGGCGACGAAGAGCGGCACGGGCGCATCCTGGTGGACGAGCTGCAGGTACTCGCTGTAGCCGGTGAGGTGGTAGCTGGTGCGGAAGATGGGGTTGCGCGCGACGAGGAACCGCACCGCCTGCTCGAACCGCTCGGCGTCGAACGTGCTCTGGATCGTGTAGCTGAGGATGTCGTGATATTCGACGGTGGAGTGCGACAGCTCGCTCTGGAAGACCAGGCCGGCCTGGAGCTGGGTCATCGGGTAGGCGTCCACCACCCCGTCCGGGAGCTTCGCCCGGTCCTCCGGTCTCAGCAGCTCGAACGGCTCCGGCACGCGGGTCTCCGCGCCACCCGCCGCGTCGGCCGCCAGCGCCGCGAGCCGGGCGATCGTCGGATTCTCGAAGAGCTGCTCGAACGTGAAGTCCAGGCCGTGAGCGCGGCTCTTGGCCAGCACGGTGACGAACCGGATCGAGTCACCGCCGAGCGCGAAGAAGTTGTCGTGCACGCCGACCCGCTCGCGGCCGAGCACCTCGCCCCAGATGCGGGCCAGGTGCTCCTCTCGCGGCGTCCGCGGTGCGGTGTATTCGGCCACCTCACCGGGTTCGGGCAGCGCCCGGCGATCCAGCTTGCCGTTCGGCGTGAGCGGCCAGTGCTCCAGCGTGACCAGCCTGGCGGGCACCATGTACTCAGGAAGCGCGCGCCTGAGATGGCTTTTGAGCTCGTCCTCCGAGATCGGCTCAGGCGCCAGCACATACCCGCGGAGCCCGCCGTTCTTCCCGTGCGCCACGACCACGGCGTCCCGCACGCCGGCGTGCTGCCGCAGGCACTCCTCGATCTCGCCCGGCTCGATCCGGTGGCCGCGCACCTTGACCTGGTGGTCCATCCGGCCCAGGAACTCGATCGCGCCGTCGGGCAACCGGCGGGCCAGGTCCCCCGTGCGGTAGACGCGTTCCTCGCCGGCGTGGGGGGCGGCGGTGAACCGCTCGGCGGTCAGCTCAGGCCGCCCGAGATACCCCCGGGCCAGTTGCACGCCGGCGATGCACAGCTCGCCGGGGATGCCGACCGGCTGGGGGCGCAGGTCGGCGTCGAGCACGTGGACGCGGGTGTTGTCGATCGGCCAACCGATCGGCACCCGGCTCTCGTCGCCCCGGCACGCATAGTGGGTGACGTCCACGGTGGCCTCGGTCGGCCCGTACAGGTTCACCAGGCGCGCGGCCGGGACGACCTCGTGGAAGCGCCGGGCGTGCTGCGGGGTCAGCGCCTCGCCGCTGGCGAACACCTGCCGTAGCGTGGCCGTGCCGTCCTGCTCGCCCGTTCCGGACAGGAAATCGAGGAATGCGCCGAGCATGGACGGGACGAAGTGCATCGTGGTGACGCCGTGCCGCCGGATGGCGGCGACCAGCGCTTCCGGGTCCCGCTCCGCGCCCGGCTCGGGCAGGCACACCGCCGCGCCCGCCAGCATCCCCCAGAACAGCTCCCACACCGAGACGTCGAAGGAGGTGGGCGTCTTCTGCATGATGACGTCGGCGGCGTTGATCGGGTACGCCTTGTGCATCCAGCTGATGCGGTTGACCACCGAGCGGTGCTCGATCTGCACGCCCTTGGGCGCGCCGGTCGAACCCGATGTGTAGATGACGTAGGCCAGATCGCGAGCGGTTCCCTGCGCAGGCGGCGGGCCCGACTCCGGCGCGTACGCGGCCTCGTCCGTCAGGTCCAGGACCGTCGTCTCCGCGCCCGCCAGGCCGGCGAGGTGGGGCTGGGTCAGAACCAGGCGCGCAGCGCTGTCGCGCAGGAGGTACGCGATGCGGTCGCGGGGGTTGCCGGGGTCGATCGGCAGGTATGCGCCGCCCGCCCGCAGCACGGCGTAGATGGCCACGAACATCTCCGGCGACCGCTCCGCCAGCACAGCCACGAGGTCGTCGCGGCCCACGCCGTGAGCGCGCAGCGTGTGCGCCAGGCGGTTGACTCTGGCGTTCAGTTCGGCGTACGTGAGGCGGAAGCCGTCGCCCACCACGGCGAGGGCGTCCGGGGTCGCGGCGGCGCGCCGGTCGAGCAGCTCGTCGAGGCGTACCGTGTCGTCGAAGGCGACGTCCGTGGCGTTCACCGCGGCGCTCAGCGCGCGGTCGGCGTCGGAGCGCAGGTCGAGCGCGCTCAGCGCCAGGTCGAGATGGGCGGTGGCCTGGTCGAGCAGCGACGCGCAGTGGTCGAGGAGCCGCCGGGCGGTGTCCGTCGTGTGGTTCTCGGGCCGGTGCAGCAGCCGCAGGGCCAGGCCGTCCGCCTCACGGACGAAGCTGAAGACGAGCGGGAAATCCGGCCGGTCGGCGCTGTCGCCGCCGACGAGCACGTCGGCGAGCGGGCCGTCCTCGGCGAGCAGCTCGATCGGGTAGTCCTGGTGCTCGACCGCGGCCCGCAACCGGGCCGCGACCTCGCCGAGCAGGTCGCGCAGCGTGCTGTCGCGGCTGATCGGCAGCCGGATCGGCAGCGCGGACGCCAGCGGCGGCGGACCGCCGGCGGCCGGGAAGGCGGGCGTGGCCAGCACGACCTCCTCCCCGCCCGTGTGGCGCTGGAGCAGCGCGCCGACCGCGGCGATCAGCAAGGAGCGCAGGGCGGTGTCCTGGCCTCGGGCCAGCTTCAGCAGCCGGTCCGCCAAGGCGGGATCGAGGTCGAGCGCGGCGGCGGCGTGCGGGCCGCGGCCGGGCGCGCTGTGGTCGGCGGGGAAGCCGGCGCGGTCGGGCAGGGCCGCCAGCTCCGCGCGCCAGTACGCGCCCTCACGGGGACGCTGCGCGGCCGCGACCTTGAGCCCGCCCAGGGTCTCGATGGATTGCATGGTGCTCTCCCAGCCGGATCAGAAGTCGAAGTCGAGCGCGAGCTCGGACAGGTCGTACGGAGTCGCGGCCACCCGCCCGAGTTCGCCCAGCGGCGTGGCGGGTTCGGCGAGCGCGGCGTCCAACAGGGCCAGCAGCTCATCGCGGAACAGTTCCACCGTGGGCCGCAGGAAGAGGCTCGTGGCGTAGGCCCACCGGGCGGCATAGCCGCCTGGCCCGGCTCCGTCGACCTCGATCTGCAGGTCGAGGTCGAAGATCGTGCGCCGGGTGGCGTCCGGCCGCCAGCGCGGCCGGCCGCCCAGGAAGCCGACCTTGTGGAGTCCGGTGTCCTGCACCGCGAAGAACGTGTCGAAGAGGGGATTCCTGCTGAGGTCGTGCTGCTCCTGCTGCGCCACGAGAGCGTCGTAAGCGTGGTCCTGGTGGTCGACGGCGGCGGTGGCGTGCTCGGCCACCGCCCGCAGGTACGCGCGGAACGGCAGCTCGGCCTGCGGCCGCGTGCGCAGGCAGAGCGTGTTCACGAACATCCCCTGCGCCCGGTCCACGCCCGGCAGGTGCCGTCCCGACGCCGCCGTTCCGACTGTCACGTCGTCGCTGCCGCTCACCCGCCCCAGGAAGGCGGTGTAGGCGGCCAGCAGCACGTGGAAGGGGGTCACTCCCTCGGCACGGGCCAGTTCGGCGATCGCGTCGCTGCGTCGCGCGCCGAACTCGAAGTACAGGTGAGCGCCCTCGGTCCGGCGCACCGCCGGCCTCGGCAGGTCGGTGGGCAGGTCGAGGGGCCGGACCGGCCGGGCGAACGTCTCGGCCCAGTAGGGTCGCTGGGCCTCGGACAGCTGCCGCTTCTCCGGTCCGTTCGCCCACTGGGCGAAGTCCCGGTAGCGCAGCTCCACCCCGGGCAGCCGATCGCCCCTGATCAGCGCCGCCCATTCGGACATCATCAGGGTCAGGGCGTGACCGTCGGTGATCAGGTGGTGGATGTCCAGGACCAGCCGCGTTCCCGTGTCATGCCGGACCAGGGCCACCCGCCACAGGGGCGCCACGGCGAGGTCGAACGGGCGGATCCAGCTCTGCGCCCACGCGTCGGGGTCCGCGCCGGGCGGCAGGTCCACCTCGTCGAGCGTGACGGCCACCCGGTCGCGGACGCGCAGGTGCGGCCGGCCGTCGCCGTCAACGGCGATGTCGGTGCGCAGGATCTCGTGCCGGTCGGCGAGCGCGGCCGACGCGGCGCGCAGCGTGTCCGGGTCCACCGGCGCGGGGATGTCGACGAAGATCGGCAGGTTGTACTGGGTGCCGGCGGGATCTTTGAGCTGCTCGACGTAGATTCCCCGCTGCTGGGGCGACAGCGGGGTTCGCTCGGCGGCCAGACCGGGACGCGGCCCGGCGAGGCGGGGGCTCGTACGGTCGGCCGTGCGGATGGTCCCGGCCAGTGCGGAGATCGTCCGGGCGGACAGCACGGCCGAGACCGGGCAGTCCACGCCGAAGCGGCGCCGCACCAGGGCGGCCAGCCGGGTCGCCGTCAGCGAGCTGCCGCCGAGCCGGTCGAGCGGGTCGTCGACGCCGATCCCGCGGACATCGAGCACGTCCTCCCAGAGCTCGACCAGGACGCGCTCCACCTCGTCCCGCGCCGCCCGCCCGCCGCCGCGTGGCGCCGGGTCCGGCAGCGCGGTCCTGTCCACCTTGCCGTTGGCGGTCAGCGGCAGCGCGGGCAGCACCACGATGTGCGCGGGCACCATGTGCGGCGGCAGCACGCGCTCGATCTCCGCACGCACCTGCTCCGCCTGGAGGCCCTCCTCGCCCGTGACGTAGGCGCACAGCCGGCTGTCGGAGGAGTCACGCCGTTCCACGACCACCGCGCCGCTCACTCCGGTCGCGTTCTGCAGCGCCGTCTCCACCTCGCCCGGCTCGACGCGGAACCCGCGCACTTTGACCTGGTGGTCGGTCCGGCCGAGGAATTCGATCGACCCGTCGGGCAGACGGCGGGCCCGGTCGCCCGTCCGGTAGAGCAGCCGTCCCGGCCGCAGGGGGTGGGGGACGAAGGCGCGCCTGGTCAGCTCCGGGCGTCCGTGGTAGCCGGGGGCCAGCCCGTCGCCGCCCACGTACAGGTCGCCGGGGACGCCGATCGGCAGTGGGCGGCGGTCCTGGTTGAGCACGTAGGCGCTGGTATTGGGCACGGGGCGGCCGATGGGCACCCGCGCGGCGATCGGCTCGGCGACGACGTGGGCGGTGGAGATGACCGCGTTCTCGGTCGGTCCGTAGGCGTTCACCAGCCGCAGGCCCGGGTTGGCGCGCAGCACGGACCTAGCGTGCTTGGGTGAGAGCACGTCGCCTCCGACGAGCAGGTCACGCAGCGGCCCGAACACGGCCGGGTCGTCGTCGGCGAGCCGGCCGAACAGTGCGGAGGTGAACAGCGCCGTGGTGATGCGCTGATCGGCCAGGGCCTTCCGCAACTCCTCGGTGTCGAGGAAGGTCTCCCGGTCGAGCAGGTGCAGGGTGCCGCCGTTGAGCAGCGCGCCCCATATCTCCCAGACGGAGGCGTCGAACCCGGTCGCCCCGATCTGCGCCATCCTGGTGGTGAGGTCCAGGCGTACGTAGTCCACCCCGCGCACCAGGCGGACGATGCCGCGGTGCGGGATCGCGACGCCCTTGGGCCGCCCCGTGGTTCCCGAGGTGTACATCAGGTACGCGGGCGCGGACGCGTCACCGGGAGCCGGGTCCTCGAGCTCCGGCTCGGCCGACCAGTCCAGGGCGTCCATCGCGATGGTCCGCGCGCCGGCCACGGACTCCTTCGAGGTGATCAGCAGGGTCGCGCCGCTGTCCGCGAGGAGGAGGGAGACGCGCTCCGCCGGGGTGGTGGGATCGATCGGCAGGTAGCAGCCGCCTGCCTTGAGCACGGCCAGGGCCGCGACGACCAGGTCGGGAACGCGCGGCAGGAGCAGCGCGACGGGCTCGCCGGAGGTCAGGCCGGCGCGCCGTACCGACTGGGCCAGCAACGTGCTGCGGCGGTGCAGGTCCGCGTAGGTGAGGGTGGTGTCACCGTGCACCACGGCCGGATGGCCGGGCGCCTGCTCCGCCTGTCCGGCGAAGAGCCGCTCGACCCTGACCTCTCGCGGGTAGTCGACGGCGGTGTCGTTCCAGCGGTCGAGCTCGGCATGCTCCGCGGGGGTCAGCGGGTCCAGGTCGCGGATCACGGTGTACTCGGGCGTGGCCAGCGCGGCGGCGAGGTGGTCCGCGTGGCGGGCGGTCAGGTCGGCGTTCCTGGCCGGGCCGGGCCGCAACCGTGCTCCGTTCTCGTCCAGGACGAGGGCGAACGCGCCGGGCGGGACCGGATCCCCGTGGACCAGGACGGGCATGGAGCCGAGACCGGGGTCGTACGGGTCGGCGGCGTCGAGCGCCCGCGTCACCGACGTCACCAGCTCGGCGAGCCTCCCGCCGGGATCGATGGCGAACCGGACCACCTCGTCCGCGCCGCCGCGCACGACGCGGAAGGTGAGATCCTGCCGGCCGGTGTGGTGGTAGAGGAGCGCGCCCCACGCCGCCAGGATCGCCGGCGCCCGCATGCCGGGCGGGCCCGCGACGGGGATCGGCTCAGGGTGGTCAGGGCCGGAGAGCCACTCGAGCAGTCCCCCCGTCTCACTCATGGCCGAGCACCCGCGCGAGACCGCTCACCGTCGGATGGAGGTACAGCTCGCGCATGGGCGGCGCGGGCAGTCCCCGTTCCCGGATGGCCGCCGCCAGCCGCATCGCGAGCAGCGAGTTGCCGCCCAGCTCGAAGAAGTTGTCGTCGGCGCCGACCGGCACGCCGAGCACCGACTCCCAGATGGCGGTCAGTGTCTCCATGACATCACCTGAGGGGGCCCGCACGGACGCCGGGGGCGCGGGCGCGGGCTCGGGCAATGCCCGAACGTCCAGCTTGCCGTTCGCGGTGAGCGGCAGCGCGGGCAGCGCCGTGATCGTGGCGGGCAGCATGTGCTCGGGCAGCACCTTGGCGGCCCGTCGCCGCACCGCGGCGGTGTCGCCGTCGGCCAGCACCACGTACGCGTCGATGCGCGCTCCCTCCAGGTCGCCGGCCCGCGGCAGCACGGCGGCCGCCGTGACCGAGGCGTCCTCGAGCAGCACACGGCGGATCTCGTCCAGCTCGACGCGGAAGCCGCGGACCTTGACCTGGGTGTCGAGCCGTCCCAAGTGCTCCAGCCGGCCGTCGTGCCGCAGGCGTCCCCGGTCGCCGGAGCGATACATGCGGCCTCCGCCGAACGGGTCCGGCAGGAAGCGCTGCTCCGTCAGCTCGGGACGGCCGAGGTATTCCAGGGCGACTCCGGCGCCGCCGACGTAGATCTCGCCGGGAACGCCGCAAGGCACCGGCCGGCCCCGCTCATCCAGGACGTACACGTGCCAGCCGGGCAGCGGGCCCCCCACCGATCTGGACCCCGCCATGGCCTCCCGGCGCGTCACGGTCTGCGCGGTCACGTGGACGGTGGTCTCGGTGATGCCGTACATGTTGACGACGCGGCAGCGATTCTCCGGGTACCGGTCGAACCAGTCCCGCAGCGGACGGGCATCGAGCGGCTCGCCGCCGAACACCACCAGCCGGACCGCGAGCCGCTCGCCCCTGCGCCTGTCGGCGTCCATGAGCTGAGCGAACGCCGACGGCGTCTGGTTGAGCACGGTGACCTGCTCGCGCACCAGCAGCTCGTGGAACTCCTCCGGCGACCGCGAGACCCAGTAAGGGACCATCACCAGGCGGGCGCCGGTGAGCAGCGCTCCCCAGATCTCCCAGACCGAGAAGTCGAAGGCGCTGGAGTGGAAGTTCGTCCAGGTGTCGCCGGGGCCGAGCCCGAAGTCGTCCTCGGTCGCGGAGAGCAGGGCGACGACGTTGCGATGCGGCACCAGCACGCCCTTGGGGCGCCCGGTCGAGCCGGAGGTGTAGATGACGTACGCGGCCTCGTCCTGGCCGGGTGATCCGCCGGCCTGGCCGTCAGAGGCCGCCGTGCCCGCATCGCCGCCCTTGGCCACGAGTTCCTCGGGCGTGACGATGCTCAGCTGATCGCCGTCGGGGAAGCTCCCACCTGCGACGACGACCATGAGCCCGGCATCCTGCGCCATGAACGCCAGCCGGTCCGCGGGGTAGGCGGGATCCATCGGGACATACACCGCGCCGGCCTTGAGCACGGCGAGCATGGTGACCACCAGGTCGAGCGAGCGCTCCAGGCAGAGGCCCACCCGCTCTCCCGCCCGCACCCCCATCCCGCGCAGAGCGCCTGCCATGCGCTCGGCACGCTCGTCGAGTTCGGCGTAGGTCAGCGAGCGGTCCTCGCAGGTGAGTGCGACGGCCTCGGGCCGCTCCGCGACGCGGGCGGCGAGCACCTCCTCGATCCGCTCCGGCCGCTGCTCCAGCGACCGGCTCGAGCGGCCGAGTTCGACCGTCCAGCGGCGCTCGGGCTCGTCCAGCAGGTCGACGTCGTCGGGGACCAGATCGTCGGCCGGGTCGATGAGCTGCTCGTACACGCGGGCGACGTGGTGGGCGAACCGCCGCGCGGTGTGCTCGTCCACGACTTCGAGCCGGTGGTGCACGTCGAGCATGAGACCGCCGGCGGCGCGCCTGAGCGCGATGGTGAGGGGGAACGGGGCCGCCTGGCAGGGGAGGTAGGTCTCGCCTTCGCCGGTGAAATGATCCAGCTCATTGACGACAAGCCCGGCCAGCACCCGGCCGCCGGGCTCGGCGAGGTCCTGCCGGGGGCCGTCGCACTGTCCGCCTTCGCCGCACAGGGTCCTGTCGCTCTCGGCGACCAGCTCCCCCACGGTCTTCTGGCCGGACAGGTCCAGCGCCAGCAGCATCCCGGCGTCGAAGGCTCCGAGTGCTCCCGCCGGCCGGTCCGGTAGGACGGCCAGCGCGCCGAGCAGCGGATCACGCTGGTCCTCGTACCGTCCGACGACCAGCCCGAGCGCCACCGCCACCTTGGCGGTCGCCTGCGCCGCCGCGCGTGTCCGCACGGTCACCACGCCCGTACGGTCACCCGCGGCGGCGTCACCGGCGGCCCACTCGACGGATCCCGGACGGCCCGCCTCTCCCCGCCTCACGATCATCCCGGCGTCGGGGCCGGCCTCTTCAGGGCGGAACCGGTCGTACGAGGCGCGACCCGTGAGAACCTGGGCGACCGAACGCAACGACACCGAGTCGCACCTTTCCCGGTGTGCGACGAGCACGAGATCTGCCGGTCCGTCCGCGTACTCCAGCAGCACGGCGCGCAGGCAAGGCCCCTTTCCTGACATGGGCCGGTGCAGCTCGGCGTCGAGCCGCCGGCGCGCTGCCGGCGAGTCGCCGTCAGCGGGGACGCTCTCCACCCACAACCGGGCGGACTCCCCCCACCAGGCACGAGACGCCTCATCGAGCAGCCGGGCCATCCGCGCGGCGTCGGCGCCTTCGGACAGCCGTACCCGCCAGGCGTGGCAGTGCACGGACGGTGAGCGGGCGGCAGCGAACAGCCGCGAGACGCTGTCAGCTTGGTACACGGATCAATCTCCAGGGATCTGAGGGACGGCAGGTCCGGTGAGCGGCCGTCACCGGGTTGTGAAACCTCCGTCGACCGTGAGCACGCTGCCCGTGACCTGCCGGGACTCGTCCGAGGCCAGCCACACGGCGGCGGAGGCGACGGCGTCCGGCTCGATGAGCGTGTTCATCGGCTGGGACTGGACGAACGCCTCCTCATGCGTGCCGACCGGCACGTCGAGCGAGCGCGCGATCTCCGCCAGCATGCGGCCCTCGACCTGCGCGTCATCGCGAACAGAGCCAGGGCACAGCGCGTTGACTCTGACCTGGCGCGGGGCGTAGTCCAGCGCCACCGCCTTGGTCAAGCCGACAAGACCGTGTTTGGCGGCGACGTATCCCGCGAAATGCCGGTAACCGACCAGCCCCGCGGTGGACGCGATGTTGACGATGCTGCCAGAGCGCTGCTCGACCATGAGCTTGCCCACCGCCCGGATGGCACGCCAGGCGCCGGAGAGGTCGACGTCGAGCATCAGCTGCCACTCGTTCTCGTCGATCTCGTGGGCCGTCTTGCCGGACGGCGCGGCGATGCCCGCGTTGTTGACGAGGACGTCGACGCGGCCGAAACGGTCGACCGCCGTGGACACCGCGTCCTCCAGCTCGAGCAGCTCCCGTACGTCCGCCTCTTTGACCAGCACAGAGACGCCGGAATCGCGGCAGAGCTCCGCGGTGTGGTCGAGCTGGCTCCGGGAACCCAACGGGTACGGCACACCCGGCAGATCCCGCGCGACGTCGATCAGCACCAGGTCGGCGCCTTCACGCGCGAAGGCCTGAGCGCTGGCGCGTCCCAGACCGCGGGCCGCACCGGTGATGATGGCCGTCTTCCCGGCCAGCCGCCCCGTCACCGTTCTTCCTGCGGGGCGAGCTCGGCCCCGATCAGCCTCAGCAGGGTCGCGGGATCGTCGGCGAGGTACATGTGACCGCCGTCGAGTTCGGCGGTGGCGAATCCGGCGGTGGTGGCCCGCTCCCACTGAGCGAGGTGCGATCCGTCCACGAGCTCGTCCCCGCGCCCTCGCAGCGCGGTGACCGGTATGGACAGTGGCTTGTCGGAGGCCGGCCGGTAATTCTCATGCATTTCGACGTCCGCCCGGATCACGGGCAGCAACAACGACCGCATTTCCGGATCTTCGAGCGCCGGATGCGAATAACCGGAGAAATCGCGGACCCGAGCCAGGAACTCCTCATCGCTCAGACCGCTGGCCCGGCTCTCCCGTCCATTCCACGGCCCGGGGGAACCGCTCACGAAAAGCCGTGCCAACCGAATCCCGGCCACGCCGCCGAGGCGGTGGGCCAGCTCGTATGCGAGCACCGCGCCGAGGCTGTGCCCGAAAAGAGCCACCCGGGCGGGACTGCCGATCCGCGCCAGCACCTGGGCGCACGCCTCCTCCGCTGCGCGTGCGGCGTCGGTGTGCGGGGGGTCGACAAAGCGTTCCTCGCGACCGGGCAACTGCACCGGCAGAATGCTCAGTTCATCGGAGGCGTATCGCTGCCACCCTTTGAAGAAAGATGCGCCTGCGCCGGCGAAGGGCAGGCAGACAAGGTACGTGCGTTCCATGGAGGGGACTTTCTCCGTTCGATTGTCCAGAGGCGGGAATCCCGGCCGCGGAATGTCACCGGTTGGGTGCGTCTCTTCCCCGAGCCGATTATCGGTCTGACCACAGCCGGGCACTGTGGGTGGGGTCCCCGGCCGGATCGCTAGCCTCTATCGCCTCCTCGCTCATCCATGGCCGACAGGCTGGGCCAAGCCCAGGCAGTACGGGCGGACACTGTGCGTGCGCCAGCGTCACGCGCCGCATGCGCCGCGAACAACGGCCCAAGGTATGGAGTTTCGGACATGCGGTCAAGATCTGCTGGGTGATATGCGAAGACATACGGCGATGGTCCAATTTTGTCCGCATTGCGTAGAAGGAACGCTCCAATTCGCGGCTGACGAGCCGTCAACATCCCTTTGACCAGCGGCGATGTAGCAAAATGAGGCCTCGGCCGATTCCCGCCCCGAGCTGTCTGACAAGCTCGGACGCATCCCCGGAGAGGTGGGCATACCTGACTCACATGTCCCTAATCCGGTGTTACGGGTAGCCGTAGGCGAATTCTTTGTGTCAAAATGTGAGACAGCCGTTGATCATCTCGCGCGCTCTCATGGTCTCGTCCCGCCCGCCAACGTTCGATCGAGCCTTGGCGACGTCCGACCCTGGATGGGGAGGCGACGAAGATCACATCCTTGAGGGGGGACATGCCTGGTCCAGGACCGCACGCCGCACCGGCTTTGGACAAGCAGCAGCACCTCGGCGACAACGCCGCCGACCGGCCAAGGCCAAGCCTGACCCCGACCCCCGACCCGAAGCAATGAGAACGCACCCCACCGGGCCCGAATACGACCCGGACGACCTGATACAGATCACCGAACAAGCCGAGCGGGACAGTCGCCGGCTCCAGGCCGCGCAGCGGGAGATCCAGACGATCAGCGGTGTGGGCGAAGGCGCGGGCGGCAAGGTCCGGGTACGCGCCGACGCCGACGGACGGATCGCCCAGATCTCGCTCGACCCGCTCATCATGAAGCTGAGCAGCCAGGATCTGGCCGAGGAGGTCGTGCTCGCGGTGCGGCGCGCGCAGGAAGACAGCGCCATGCAGCGCGAACGCGTGGTCCGCGATGCCGTCGGCGAGCCCCCGGACGAGTTCCGGCTCGACCAGATCTTCCGCGAGATGGACGGCCGCTAGCAGCGGCGCGTACGGCCTATGGGGCCAGCCGCTCGATGACGGTGACGTTCGCCTGCCCTCCCCCTTCGCACATGGTCTGCAGGCCGTACCGTCCGCCGGTGCGCTCGAGCTCGTGCAGCAGCTTCACCGCCAGCACGGCGCCGGTCGCGCCGAGCGGGTGGCCGAGCGCGATGGCGCCGCCGTTCGGGTTGACCTTGGCGGGGTCCGCGCCGGTCTCCTTGATCCAGGCCAGGACGACCGGCGCGAACGCCTCGTTGATCTCGATCGCGTCGAAGTCGTCGATCGCCAGGCCGGTCATGCCGAGCGCGTGCGCGGTGGCCGGGATCGGCGCGGAGAGCATCATGATCGGGTCGGCGCCGCGTGCCGAGATGTGGTGCACGCTGGCGCGCGGGGTCAGGCCGTGCTCCCGTACGGCTCTGGGCGAGGCGATGAGCAGGGCCGCCGCCCCGTCAGAGATCTGCGACGCGAGGGCCGCGGTGAGCCGGCCGCCCTCGACCAGGGGCCTGAGCCCGGCCATCTTCTCGATCGTGGTGCCCCTGCGCGGGCACTCGTCGGTGGTGACGCCCTCATAGGGGACTATCTGCCGGGCGAAATGTCCGGCGTCGATGGCGTGGACGGCCCGGCGGTGCGACTCGTACGCGTACCGCTCCATCTCCTCGCGGGAGATGTCCCAGGTGACGGCCATCTGCTCGGCCCCGGTGAACTGCGAGACCTCCTGCGTGCCGTACCGCTCGATCCAGCCCTTTGAGCTGGCGAAAGGGGTCTCGTGCCCGAACGCCCGGCCCGCGAGCATCGCGGCCGAGATGGGGATCATGCTCATGTTCTGCACGCCGCCCGCCACCACCAGGTCGTTCGTGCCGGCCAGCACGGCCTGGGCGGCGAAGTGGAGCGCCTGCTGGGACGAGCCGCACTGGCGGTCCACCGTGACGCCCGGGACCTCCTCGGGGAGCCCGGCCGCGAGCCAGCAGGTGCGGGCGATGTCGCCGGCCTGCGGGCCGATCGTGTCCACACAGCCGAAGATCACGTCTTCGACGGCCGACGGATCGGCGTCCGCGCGGTACATCAGCTCCTTGAGCACGTGCGCGCCGAGGTCGGCGGGGTGGGCCGCGGCCAGGCCGCCGCTCCTGCGCCCGACGGGGGTACGGACCGCGCCGACGATGTAGGCCTCGTTCACACCCGCATGGTAGCAAGCGCTTGGTACGGTGCGGAATGCCGTATGAGCTGGGGCAGTTAGGTGAACAAGCGATTGTCTGAGGGCTCATAATGGTTGTCGTGACCACGCGTAAGAACTCCGGCACCACGACCACCCCCGCCAAACGACAGCGCGCGACCTCGTCGGGATCGGCCTCCGAGCGCCGCGACCACCTCGTCAAGCTCGCCGCGGAGATCTTCGCGCGCAAGGGCTTCCAGGCCACGACAGTACGCGAGATCGCCACCGAGGCGGGCATCCTCTCCGGAAGTCTCTACCACCACTTCGACTCCAAGGAGACGATCGTCGACGAGGTGCTGTCCACCTTCCTCGACGACCTCATCGCCCGCTACCGCGCGGCGGTCGACTCCAGCGCCGACGCCCGCACCGTGCTGTCGGAGATGGTCCGCATCGGGTTCAGCACGCTGGAGCCCCACCGGGCCGCGATCACGGTCATGCAGAACGACTGGAACTACCTGCGCCAGTTCGAGCGCTTCAACTACCTGGTCAAGGCCGAGGACGAGGTCGAGCAGATCTGGGTGTCGCAGATCAAGGCAGGACAGGCGGCCGGGCTGTTCAGGTCCGACGTCGATCCGAAGCTGACCTACCGCATGATCCGCGACACGATCTGGGTGGCGGTGCGCTGGTTCCGGCCGGGCGGCAGGCTCAACACCAGCGCGCTGGCCGAGCACTACATCACCGTGCTCTTCGACGGCCTCGCCACGGGCGAGCGCACCACGCACAAGGGATGAGCCTCGGCAAGGCCGTACGGCTGGCGCTGCAGGAGGCCGCGGAGCCCGGCAAGGCCGAGACCATGCGCGCCTACATGAAGTCCCCGATGCCGTTCCTGGGCGTGCAGGCCGTGCCCAGACGGGCGGTGCTCCGGCGGGTGTTCGCCGAGCACCGGCTGGAGAGCGCGCCGGAGTGGCGACGGGCTGTGCTGGGGCTGTGGCGGGAGGCGGAATACCGCGAGGAGCGCTACGCCGCCGTCGACCTGACCGGCTTCCACCTCTACCGGGGCTTCCAGACCCTCTACACGGTGCCGATGTACGAGGAGATGATCGTCACCGGGGCCTGGTGGGACCTGGTGGACGAGCTGGCCACGCACCGGATCGGCGGCCTGCTGGCCGCGTTCCCCGACTCGATGCGGCCGCTCATGCTGGAGTGGGCGCACGACGACGACCTGTGGAAGCGGCGCACCGCCATCCTGTGCCAGAACCGGTTCAAGCAGCGCACGGACACGGCCCTGCTGTACGCGTGCATCGAGCCGAGCCTGTCGGACAACGACTTCTTCGCGCGCAAGGCGATCGGGTGGGCGTTACGCGAATACGCCAAGACCAACCCCGCCGACGTGATCCGCTACGTCAAGGCCAAGGGCATCTCCGGCCTGAGCCGCCGCGAGGCGCTCAAGAACCTCCCCGTCACCTAGTCCACAGGGCGTCCTGTACGGCCTGCACGAGCGCCATCAGCTCCGGCGTGACGCGCTCCTTCGACCAGGCCAGCGCATACGTGATGCGCAGGTCGCCGGCGTCGAGCGGCACGAAGCGCACGTCGTCCCTCCTGACGGTCCTGACCAAGAGCTGCGGGATCGGGAGCAGCCCGGCGCCCGCCGCCACCAGGTCGAGCGCGGCGGCGAAGTCGTCGTCGGCCACCATGCGCGAGCGCCCCGGCAGCCCCGGCCAGGGACGGCTGCCCGGTGTGAGCAGCACGTGGCCGCCCAGCTCGGCCGAGGTCACCTTGGGCCGGGCCGCCAGCCGGTGGCCCGCGGGCAGGGCCAGATGGTCCACCGTGACGTGGAACCTGGCCGCCGTCACGAACTGCGCGGGCGCCGGAGTGGCCAGGATCGCGGCCGACACCTCGCCGCCCGCCAGCGCCTGCGCCGCCGCCCCGCGGCCCGCCGCGCGCAGCTCCACGCCGATCGCGGGAGTGCGGCCCGCCAGCCGCCTGACGATGCGCGCCGCCAGTGCGCCGACGAGCGGTGGATAAGCGAGATGAATGGTCGGCCGCGCCAGCCGCGCCGACTCCGCCTCGAACGCCCGAACCGACTCGATCACCTGCTCCGCGTACGGCAGCAGCGCCTTGCCCTCCCCCGTGAGCCGCACGTCCCGGGCGGTCCGCTCGAAGAGCCTGACCCCCGCCGCGCGCTCGAGCCGGGTGATGGCCTGGCTCATGGCGGGCTGGGACATCCCCAGGTCGGCGGCGGCCCGGGAAAAGCTGAGCCGTTCCGCGACCACGGCGAAGCAGCGCATCTCCTTGAGCATAAGCAGCACCAATACATGATGCATGAGCTCCCGAGCGCTCGGCAGGATGCCTGCGATCACTCGAACGACGTCAAGGGAGCCGAGAGATGTCCCCATTCCCCAAGTCCACCGTGCTCGGATATCCGAGGATCGGGCCGCGAAGGGAGTTGAAGCGGGCGCTGGAGTCCTACTGGGACGGGCGTTCGACCCGGGTCGAGCTCGAGCAGGTGGGAGCCGAGCTCAGGGAGCGGACCTGGCGCAGGCTGGCCGAGCTGGGGCTCGAGGGACTGCCGTCCAACACGTTCTCGCTTTACGACCAGGTGCTGGACACGGCGGTGCTGCTGGGCGCGGTGCCCGCGCGGTATCGCGAGGCCGCTGACCCCTACTTCGCAATGGCCAGGGGCACCGAGGGGCTCGCGCCGCTGCGGATGACGAAGTGGTTCGACACGAACTACCACTACATCGTCCCCGAGATCGGGCCCGACACGGTGTTCAAGCTGGACGCGAGCAAGCCGCTGTCCGAGGTGCGGGAGGCGCGGGCGCTGGGGTTCGAGACGCGGCCCGTGGTGGTGGGGCCGGTCACGTTCCTGCTGCTGGGAGCGGCGCTGGACCGGCTGGACGACGTGCTCGGCTGCTACGAGGAGCTGCTGTCCGCGCTGGCCGCCGAGGGGGTCTCGTGGGTGCAGCTGGACGAGCCCGCGCTGGTGGGCGACCGGACCGCGGACGAGCTGGCCGCCGTGCGGGCCGCGTACTCCCGGCTCGGGTCTGCGAGCAACCGCCCCGGGCTCTTCGTCGCCTCCTACTTCGGTGACCTCGGCGAGGCCCTCCCGGTCCTGGCCGGCACACCGGTGGAGGCCATCGGGATCGACCTCGTACGGGGTGGCGTGCCCGGGCTCGACCTGACCGGCAAGACCGTGGTGGCGGGCGTGGTGTCCGGGCGCGACGTGTGGCGCACCTCGCCCGAGCGGGCGCTGGCCGCCCTGGGCGCCGTGCGGGCCTCGGACGTGGTGGTGAGCACGTCCTGCTCGCTGCTGCACGTGCCGTACGACGTGGCGGCCGAGCCGGAGCTCGCCCCCGCGCTGAAGGAGCGGCTGGCGTTCGCGGAGCAGAAGGTGGCCGAGGTGGTGGCGCTCGCGCGCTCCCCGCTGCGGGACACCGCGCCCGCCGAACCCTCGGTGGCGCTGCCGGGGCCGGTGGTGCCGGAGGAACGCGGCCCGTACGCGATGCGGGCCGCGGCCCAGGCCGAACACCTGCGGCTGCCCGCGCTCCCGATCACCACGATCGGCTCGTTCCCGCAGACCGGCTCCCTGCGCGCCGCGCGGGCCGCGCTCGCCTCGGGCACGCTGTCGCAGGCCGACTACGAACGGCAGGTCGAGGCCGAGATCGAGCGGGTCATCCGGGTCCAGGAACGCCTCGGGCTCGACGTCCTCGTGCACGGCGAGCCGGAGCGCAACGACATGGTGCAGTACTTCGCCGAGCACCTCGACGGGTTCGCCGTCACCAGGAACGGCTGGGTCCAGTCGTACGGCTCCCGTTGCACCCGGCCCCCGATCCTGCACGGGGACGTCGGCCGCCCCTCGCCGATCACGGTCCGGTGGGCCACCTACGCGCAGTCGCTCACGGACAAGCCGGTCAAGGGCATGCTCACCGGGCCCGTCACCATCGTGGCCTGGTCCTTCGTCCGCGACGACCTGCCGCTGCGCGACGTCGTGTTCCAGGTGGCGGACGCCGTCAGGGAGGAGGTCCGCGATCTGGAGGCGGCCGGACTGTCGATCATCCAGGTGGACGAGCCCGCCCTGCGCGAGCTGCTCCCACTCCGGCGGGCCGCGCAGGCCGACTACCTGGAGTGGGCGGTGGCCGCGTACCGGCGGGCCACGTCGGGGGCGAGCGATCGCACGCAGATCCACACCCACCTCTGCTATTCGGACGCCGACCAGATCCTGGCCGCCATCGACGGGCTGGACGCCGACGTGACCACCATCGAGTCCGCACGGTCGGGTGCGCGGATCCTGGGCTCGGTCGGCTCCTTCGGACGCGGGCTCGGGCCCGGGGTGTACGACATCCACTCGCCCCGGGTGCCCGGCGCGGAGGAGGTCTCGGAGCTGCTGCGGCGCACGCTGGAGGTGCTGCCGGCGGAGCGGGTCTGGGTCAACCCGGACTGCGGGCTGAAGACCCGTACGTATGAGGAAGTGGAGGCCGCGCTGGCCAACGTGGTCACCGCCACGCGGCGGCTGCGCGCGGAGCTTCAGGCTCCCTAGGAGGCGTGGCGTTCGATGAACTCCTCGACTGTCATGCCGAAGAGGACCTCGTCGTCGTAACGGCCGTTGGCGTAGTGACTCCTGCGCCGGCGGCCCTCCTCCACGAACCCCAGCCGCCGGTGCAGCACCAGCGACGGCTCGTTGGAGCTGAAGACCGACGCCTCGGCCTTCTGGAAGCGGCGCTCGAAGAACATGTACCGCAGGAGCAGGACGACGGCGTCGCCGGCGTAGCCCTTGCGGTGGTGCGGCGTCCCGATCCCGATCCCGTACGCGAAGGTGCCGTGCACGCGGTCGACGCTGTGCGTGTTCAGCATGCCGACCGGGACGTTCCCGTCGCGGGTGGCGATCACCAGGCGGACGTCGTCCATGCCCTGGGCCTTTTCAGCCAGCTCCGCGGCCCACTTCCTGGCCCGCGCCGCCGACTGCGGCGGGTAGAGCTGATCGCCGTTCCTGACGGCCTCGGAGTATTCGTTGAAGGAGTGGAACGCCTCCCAGTCCTCCGGCTCGATGGCACGCAGCCGTACGCGCTGGCCTACCCATACCGACGTCATGACCGGCAGCCAACCACGCCGCCCCAGCCCCTCGCGAACGGTTTTCCCACCCGCTGGGTGATGTCGTGCTCCGGCGGAGCAATGTCAGTCGAGCAAGCCAAGATACTGAGCGAGCCGGCCTTGAACCTGGGTCAACAGGTCTTCGTCCAGCACGCCGGTGCGGTCTTCGAGAGCGGCCTTCGGCAAGGGTTGCACCGCCGGAATCCTGATCCAGCACTTCTTGACAGCTCCACCCTGGCCCTTGGCGAGTTGCACGTCGAATCGTGTCCGGCGCGAGGTGGAGCCAGAGATGGGACAAGCGAGGATGAATGGCCACTCGGGATCGCTGTTGGACTGCGCGCCGGTGACAACAACCACGGGACGGCGCTCGTCGTGGACCACTCGTTCTTCCTCGGGAATGAGACGAAGCGTCTTGTCGGTGACGAGATAGACGCCTCCGACAATGTAGGGACCCGGCACCTAATTCCCCAAGAGACGGCGGATCGCCTCTGCCCGGTGCTCGGCGAGGTAGCGGCTCTCCTCGGCGAGATCGTCGACACCGCCGGGCTCGTCGTCAGGCAGGGGATTGCGCTCTGCCCACCGGCGCAGGCGGGTCAGACCGGAGCCCAAGTCGGGCAGGGGCGGCCCCCCAGCAAGATCGAGTCGCGCGTCGTCCCGACGCTGCCTGCTCGCTTCCCGCATCGGCGGCGTCTGGCAGGCGAGGTCATACAGCTGGCCCGGCGAAAGCCGCCCATACTCTGCCAGAACGGCCTCCATGATTGTCGCGAACTCAACGCTCACCACCGCCTGAGGAACATCGACCAGATGGATGGTCCACTCACGGCGACCGGCGAAAGGATCGACGCTCTCATCGAGGAGGATCACTCCTGCTTCACGAAGGTCACGCTCGACCTCGCCCAGCCGAAAACTATGGGGACCGCTACGGCTCCAGCGCCATTCGAGGCCGGAAGCAGCGGGCAACCCCTGCTCGGCGGCGCGGAGATCGGCAAGATAGAGGAGGTGGGAGAGCTTGGTGCGGCTCACACGCACGCCGGCGGCCCGGGCAGTCGCCAGCAGATAGGCGACGGCCGCCGCAGAGCCGCTAAGGGGCACAGGGGCCGACACGATGTCCAGTGTAGGCATCGGATGAAGCATCACCGGCAGCTCCTCGCGCTCGCCCTCGAATACGCGTTTGATTATAGCTCTCCGTGTCTTCTAGTTTACCCTCCGATGCCGTCCTTCGTGGCGGCGTTTCCCGCGGAGCCGCCGAGGCGGGTGGTCAGTGTCGCCGCAGCGTCAAGCTCGCCTCACCACCCTCGACGGTGAGCTCGGCCTGACCGCCGATCGGGAAGGCGGCCAGCGGGTCGGTGTGGCCGACGTCGATGTTGGCCAGCACCGGAAGTCCCGCCAGTGCCGGCTGGGTGGCGATGATGTGTTCCAGCAGCGAGCGCGTCATACGGCTTGCCCTCTGGAAACGCCCGATCGCCAGCCCCCGGACCCCGGCGGCGTCGGGAAGCTGAAGCAGTGATGTCAGGTTCCGGGCGAAGGCCACCGGAGGCGATTCGAGGTCGTCCTCGACGATCAGTATCGCGCCGTCAAGCGAGGGCATGTAAGGGGTGCCTTGCAGCAGGTTCAAGGTGCAGAGATTCCCCCCGATGATCCTCCCCTCGGCCGTGCCTGGCCGGAGCGGCCACCATCCCTCGTTGGGGAACAGGTCGCGCTTGTCCTGGTCGAGGAACCAAAGATCGTCACTCCAATGGGCCGCCGGACTCAGGGCTACCGGATCGGAGCCGAACATGATCTCCGTGAACCATCGCAGTGTCTGCTCGAAGTGATCGCGTATCCCGAACGTCGACCAGTGCGGCCCCGAGTAGGTGACCAGCCCGGTACGGGCGAGGATGGCGTTCTGCAGAGCTGTGATGTCGGAGTACCCACACAAGATCTTCGGGTTGGCGAGGATCAGCCCCCAGTCCAGGAATGGCAGCAGCTCGTTGCAATTGTAGCCGCCGATGACCGTCATGATCGCTGCTGCCGACGGGTCCGCGAAGGCCTCGTGCAGGTCGGCGACCCGGGAGGCGATGCTCGAGGGGTCGAAGGCGTCCCGCTCGTCGACGTGGCGGCCGTAGGAGAGCGTGAGACCGAGCTCGGCGAACCGGGCTTCGATGATGGCGGTGTGATCGTGCTCTGTCACCATCGCGCGGGACCTGGCCGGCGCCACCACTCGTACGACGTCGCCTTTTGTCAGCTTGGGCGGATAAATTACGTTCATTTTCTGAGCGTAACGAGGCACTTCACTACCTTCCTGTCCGATCGGGCCTGTCGCGCGGAGAACTGAGCCATCCGACAGGAGATCCTCGGTGACGACACTCGAGAGCTGACGGTCGTCATCACTGGCATCTATGACGAGGCCTGGTTGCTGGAGATCGAGGCGATCGCCGCACGGTGAACAGTGCAGATGGCCTGGTCCGCTCTGGATGACGATCCGTGTGCCGGACAGCACCCACACGAGCCATCAATCTGCGACGCGGCACTCCTCCCCGGAGCACACCTCGTCGAACAGTTGGCCGGCACGCTGCTGCTCCTCTGCGGACACAGGGCCGTTGCGGCGCGCGTAATCGGCCAGATACTCGTCCAGTATCCGGCCACGCCGCTCGCGTTCCACCTCCGCAGCTGTCTCTTCGGACAAGGAAAGGCTCACCCGGGTCAAGAGACCCTCACCGAAGCTGTACGAGGTCTCAGGCATGGTTCCGAGATATCACAGAGTCGAGCGACGCGCAGGCGGAGCCTGCGCCTGGATAAGAGCGCCTGAGCGTAGCGAAGCCCGACAGGGGTCGGGACTGGGCCCGACTGGGAGCGACGGCTGAGCCCTCTGAGCGCGAAGCGCCCCTGGCGAAGACCTTGCGCGCCGCCAGGCGCATTTCGGGACGAGCGGAGCGAGGCACGCTCGGGGTGGGCTCCAGCAGGCCCACCCGGTGACAGGGCCACGGGCGGGTGGCCTTGGCGCAACCTACTCGAAGGTCCAGGCCAGGTGGGTCAGGGCGGCGTCGGCGTAGTGGCGGGGGCCCGTGCTCAGGCCGTACGCCAGGTCCTCGATGAGTGCGCACCTCGCGTAGAAGAGCACCCTTTCGCGGTCCGTCCCGTCCAGGTCGAAGCCGTAGTGCGACACCGTCGCCTCGAAGACCTCCGGGCCCAGGTCGCGGTAGATGAGGGCGAAGTCGTGGGCGGGGTCGGTGACGGCGGCGTCGGTCCAGTCGATGATGCCGGTGACGGTGCCGGCGTCCGCGTCCACCAGTATGTGCTCGGCGCCCAGGTCGTTGTGGCAGAAGCGCAGCGAGCGGGGCTCGTCCGGCGGGGGCTCCCGGAAGAAGCGCTCCACCGAAGGGCGCTGCTCTTCCGGGACGTGGCTCTCCACGTCGCGGTAGTCGAGCTCGGCGTCCCGGAGGAGTGTCGGCGCCGGGTAGACGTCCAGTGGCGCCAGGTCGCGCATCCTGGCGGGTGCGGCGGAGTGGAGGGCGGTGAGGAACTCGCCCAAGGGCTCTGCCAGGCGCCGCAGGTCCCGCGGGGCTCGGGCCGGGTCCCGCGGGTCGTGTGCCGGGTGCCGGTTGAGGGGCTCGCCCGGGAGCTTGTGGTACGCGATCACGCCAGACTCGTCGTCGGCGAAGACCACTTCGGGGACCGGCAGCGGGGAGAGCTCTCTGACGGCCGCCAGGCGGGCGACCTCCTGCCGGTTGGTTTCCGGAGTCGTCGCCTTGTTGCGCCGTACCAGTAGCTCGTCGTTGACCTCGTACACCATGTTGTCGAGGCCCTGGCCGAGCGGGCGGATGGAGCGCACCCGGTAGTCGGGGAGATGGCGGGACAGCAACGTGCGGATGTCGCCGTTCACACACCGCAGAGTAAGCCCCCCGCGCCGGGCACGCGAGCTATTTGAGGGCTCCCGAGGTCAGGCCGCTCTGGATCTGGCGCTGGAAGACCGTGTAGACCACCAGCATCGGGAGGATGGCCAGGGTCAGGGCGGCGAAGAGGGCCGACCAGTCCTGGTCGTATCCGGCGGCGGTGGAGATGTCGGCGATGCCCTGGGTGAGGACCCACTTGTCCCGTTCCTGCAGCAGCACCAGAGGCAGCTGGTACTGGTTCCACTGTCCCAGGACGTTGAAGATCGTGATGCTGATGATGCCGGGCCGCGCCATCGGGAGCATGATCTGGAAGAAGACCCTGGTGTGCGACGCGCCGTCCACCATCGCGGCCTCCCCCACGGCGGTGGGGAGCGTGCGGAAGAACGCCGACAGGAAGAAGATCGTGAACGGCATCGAGTACGCGATGTAGACCAGGACCAGGCCGGCGTGCGTGTTCAGGCCGATGAACGGGCCGATCAGCGGCACGTTGCCCATGTTCTGGACGACGAAGAAGAGCGGCGTCAGGGCCAGGTAGACGGGGAAGGCCAGGCCCGAGACGAAGAGCAGGTAGATCGCCCGGTTACCGCGGAAGGGGTAGCGGGCCAGCACGTACGCGCCCATCGACCCGATCAGCATCGTGCCGAACGTGCTGAACGACACGACGATGATGCTGTTGAGCATGTACTGCCCGATGTGCGCCTGCTCCCAGGCCCTGGCGAAGTTGTCCCAGCGCAGCGAGGCGGGCATCGACCAGGCGTCGCCGAAGATCTCGTCCTCGCTCTTGACCGAGGCGAGGAACGTCCACAGGATCGGAACCACCACCAGCAGCGTCCAGACCAGCAGCGCGACATGCGTCAGCACGCCCAGCGGGCCGAGCCGGCGCTTGCGCTCCTGGCGGGCGATCCTCCGCGAGTTCGCCGCCGTCCACGAGATCATCGTTGTCATCAGTACTCGATTCGTTCGCGCCGCGAGAGGCGCAGCGAGAGGATCGCGAAGCCGACGGTGAAGAAGAACATCACCACGCCCAGCGCCGAGGCGTACCCGAAGCGGAAGTACTGGAACGCGTTGCGGTAGATCTCGGCGGCCATGACCGTGGTCGACCAGTCGGGGCCGCCGTGCTGGTCGGTCATCACCCAGACGATCGCGAACACGTCGAGCGCCATGATCCCCAGATAGACCCAGGCCACCTGCACGGTGTCCCAGAGCAGCGGCAGCGTGATGCGGAAGAACAGGCTCAACCGGCTGGCCCCGTCGATCTGCGCGGCCTCGAACATGTCCTTCGGGATGGAGGCCAGGCCGGCGGAGAAGAGCACGACGTAGAAGCCGACCGCCTGCCAGACCATGACGCCCAGCACCGACCAGAACGCCACGTCCGGATCGGACAGGAACCCGATCGGCTTGACCCCGAGCGCCATCAGCGGGCCGTTCAGCATGCCGCTGCCGTCCGGCCGGAACACCTGCTGGAACAGCACCGCCACCACGGCGACGGCCAGGACCTGCGGGAAGAAGAACACCACCCGGTAGAACTTCGACCCGCGGATCCCCGTCACGCCCTGGGCGCCGCCCACATTCAGGAGAAAGGCGAAGAACAGGGCGATGACGATCGTGATCAGCGGCAGCAGCACGAGCAGCGCGCCGTTGTGCGTGACGGCCTTCCAGAAGATCCCGTCGCTGAAGAGCCGGATGAAGTTGTCCAGACCGATGAACGTGGGCGTGGCCGTCACGCCGCGCCAGTCGGTCATCGCGATGTAGAACGCCTGGATGTACGGCGAGATCACGTAAACCAGGTAGAGAATCACCGGGGCTGCCAGGAACGAGGTGATGAACAGCCCGCGGCGATACCTGTTGAAGATCATTAGCGCTTGTACTTCTTGATCGAGGAGTCGTTCTTGATCTCGTCGGCCTTCTTCTGGATGCGCTCCAGGTACGCCTCCGGCTTGAGCCCGCCCGACATGAGCTCGCCGGTGGCGGCGATGGCCTCGTCCTTCAGCTGGAGATACCACCTGTCGAAGCGGAAGTAGACGGTGTTGGTGCCCGCGGCGGTCAACGCCTTGGTGGCGCTCTGGGTGCCGGGCGACAGCGTGCGGCCCTCGCCCGCGCCCTTGACCACCGACACGGTCCGCACCATCTCGCTGAAGTCGCCTGCCGCCTTCTTCGACAGCATCGCCCGCAGGTATTCCATGCCTCCCTGCGGGTTGGCTGCCTTGGCCGGGACGATGAAGGTCTCGCCGGGCTGGGAGCGCAGCGTGCCGTACGGCAACTTGTCGGAGCCGGTGAAGTCGGGGACGGGGAACATGCCGTACTCGAAGTCCGCCGGGGTGGTGCTCTTCTGCTCGTTCTCCAGCCAGGAGCCGCTGGGCAGCATGGCGACCTTGTACTTGTTCTGCGCCGTCTGGGTCTGCACGTGGTCGAGACCGGCGGTGCCCTCCATCAGGTACTTGGCGCCGATCTCGGCCCATGCCGTGGCCGAGGTCTTCATGGCCTCGGTCTTCCAGGCGCCGTCCTCGAGGTTGTCGATGTTGACCAGCACATCGGCGCCGCCGATCTTCGCGGCCATCGTCAGCAGCGGATCGTAGAGGTACTGCGGGAACTTGCCCGCGTAGGTGAAGGGCGCCATCTTGCCGGACTTCTTGATCGTCTCGCAGAGCTTCAGGAACTCGTCCCAGGTCTTGGGCACCGTCCATCCGTTGTCCCTGAAGACCTTCTGCGAATACCAGATGCCGAAGATGTAGTTCACGTAGCCGAGCACGCCGAACGTGCCGCCGTAGGTGCCGTACTCGATGACCGCGGGCTCGATGGTGTCCCTGACCTTGACGGCGGGGTCGTCCCAGCTCGGCGCGTCGAGCAGCGCGGCCAGGTCCTGGAGCTGGCCGTCCTGGGCGAGCGCGCCGAAGTCCATGGCGTTGGCGCCGGAGTTGTCGATGACGTCCGGCGGGTTGCCACCCGCGAAGCGCGGCTGGAGGACCTTCGTGATCTCCTTGGTCGCGTTGTGCTTGATCTCGACGCCGGGGTGCTTGGTCTTGAACAGCGGCTGGTGGATGTTCTTGGCGTAGTCCTGGCCGAAGCCGCCGTCGAAGATCCACACCTCCAGCGGCTTGTTGTCCGCCACGCCGAACGGGTTGGCCGCGCTGGTCGCCACCGGCGCCGCCGAGGACGAGGCGGAGGGCTTGGCGGCGGGCGTCGCGCACGCGGCCAGCGCCCCCGCAACCGGTACGAGTGCGGCCCCGCGGAGGAGCTCACGCCTGGTGATGTGGGGGGTGTTGGGCATATGACTGCTCCTGACTTGTCTATGATCCGCGTCGGATACGTCCTGCGTAGCGGCTCTCCAGGGCCTTGTTGTGCTCGTCGCCGCCGGTCACGTTGACCGACATGTAGACAGGGGGCGTCTCCCCCATGGCCACGAGCTCGTCCACCGCCTCGGTGACCACCATCTGCGCGAGCAGCGCCGAGGTGACCGTGGACACCGCGCCGTACGTGCCGCCGCCGGGCAGCTCGAGGATGGCGTCGCCGTACGGCGCGCCGTTGTCCAGCACGACGTCGGCCAGGTCGAGCAGTTTGCGGCCCGACGGGTGGCGCGAGGTCATCTGGGTGCTGTGCTTGACCGAGGTCAGCGCGATCAGCGGGTGTCCGCGCTCCTTGACGAGCGTGGCCAGCTCGACGACCGTGCCGTTCACGCCGGAGCTGGAGATCAGCACGAACACGTCCTGCGGCTGGACCGGCGCCAGGTCGTAGATCTCGTGCGCGACGGCCGGGTCGCGCTCCAGCTCGGGGGTCAGCACGCTGGCCGGGCGGCCACCGTACAGGACGAGGTCCCTGGGCGTGAGGCGGTTGCTGGGGACGAGGCCGCCGGCCCGTCCGGCGATCTCCATGGCGATGGCCTCGGAGTGCCCAGACCCGAACGCGTTGACCACGCCGCCCGCCCGGATCGAGGCCACCACCAGCGCGGCGGCCTTCTTCACCGGCTTGGCCTGGCTCTCCGCGACCTGGCGTGCCAGATCGAGGGCCTTGGATGCGTACGTCAATTCAGCCTCTCTCCACCCGGTGGCTCTCCACCGCGCTGATCGTGCGCTCGAACGCCTCGTTGGTGCGTTCGTAGGTGCGCTGGGCCACCGCCACGTACACGGCGTCCAGGACGAACAGCTGCGAATGGACGGCGGCCAGCCCGCCGAGCCTGAACGTGGTCTCCCTGCTGGCCGTGGTCAGCACGAGGTCGGCCAGCTCCGCGAGCGGCGAGCGGGCGAAGGAGGTGACCGCGACCGTCAGCGCGCCGTGGCTGCCCGCTTCGGCCAGCGACTCCATGACCTCGCGGGTGCGGCCCCTGTGGCTGATGCCGATGGCCACGTCGCCCTCCTTGAGCAACGCCGCCTCCGACAGGGCCACGTGCGCGTCCCCGGCGCTCCAGCCGGGGATGCCGATGCGGCGCAGCCGGCCTTCCAGCATGGTTGCGACGTTACCGCTGGTGGAGACCCCGACGAGGAGGACACGCGGCGCGGCCACGATCGCGTCGGCCACCTTGGCGACGACGTCGAGGTCGAGTTGGGCGGCGGTGTCCTGGATGAGCCTGGCGTCGGCGGCGGCCATGACCTCGATGGCCGAGTCGAGCGGGTCGTCAGGGCCGATCTCGTGGCCGACGCCCGCCCCCCAGCCCGCCTGCGCTGCCCTGCCGGTCTCGGTGGCCAGGGCGACGCGCAGCTCGGCGTACCCGGAGAAGCCGAACGCCCGGCAGAACCTGGTCACGGTCGCGGGCGAACTGCCTGCCCGCTCGGCCAGCGCGATGATGGTCGAGCGCGCGGCCTCGGCAGGATCGCCGAGAATCACCTCGCCGACCCTGCGCAACGCCTCCGGCAAACCGGGTAGTTCTGTTTCGACGCGCCCGAGCGCTCCTGAAGTCACGAATATTCCTTCCGAATACCCGGTCTTCTGGCGAAAATTATTCTTGCTTCCGGTCCACGTCAACCCCCAGACTCGGACCGTGACTGAATCGCTAGTGGTCGGTGTCGATGCCGGAGCCACGTCCACGCGGGTCGCCGTCCACACGCTCGACGGCGCCAGGGTCGGCTACGCGCGGGCCGGTGCGGGCAATCCCACTGCTCACGGGCTGGGCAAGGCGGTGGCGGCGATCGCGGCCGCGCTCGGGGAGGCGCTCGGGACACACGACGGGGGGCGGGTCGCCGGCTCACTGGCCGGGGTCGCCGGGCACGTGCACGAGATGGTGCCCGAGCTGGCGAAGGTCTGGGCCGACCACGGCATCGCCGAGGGGCCGCGTTACCTGCACGACGTGCTGATCGCCTACGCCGCGGGCTCAGCGGAGCCCGACGGCTCGCTGCTGCTGTCGGGCACGGGCGCCGTGGCGGCCAGGATCGCGGGCTTCGAGGTCGACACGGTCGCCGACGGGCTGGGCTGGCTGCTGGGCGACGAGGGGTCGGGCTTCTGGATCGGGCGCCGGGCCGTCAAGGCCGTGGTCCACGCCCTGGACCGGGGTGCTGCTCCCGGTGGCGGCGGTCTGACCGAGCTCGTGGTGGCGCACTTCCTGGGCGACGACCGGCCCGCGGCGCCGCGTGCCGCCGCCGACCGCATCGTACGGCTGGCGCAGGCCGACCACATGCGCCTGGCCGCCCTGTCGTCCCTGGTCAGCCAGGCCGCCGCGGCAGGCGACCCGGCCGCGCTCGAGATCACCAAGGAGGCTGCCGAGTGCCTGGTCGCCACGCTCAGGCGGGTGCACGGGTCCGGCCCGGTGGTGCTCGCGGGGAGCGTGCTGACCAGCGAGGGCCCGGTGCGCCGGGCGGTGACGGAGCTGCTGGCGGGCGAGCGCGTCACGACGGCGGGGGACGCGGCGGGGGCGGCGGCCTGGCTCGCGGTCCGCGACATCCTCCCAGAAGACGACGCGAAGGCCCGGCACGCCGCGTTCACCGCCGCGCCCTGATCGAGCGGGCCTCCGTCCTCGCAGCTCAAGCCGCTGATCTGCACGAGGCCCTGGATCGCGCCCAGGCCGACGGGCTGGCCTATGTGATCCTGGACGGCACCCTAATCCGCATCGATCGGTGCGCCGAGCAGAGCATCAGTGTCAAGGGCGAGCCCATCGACGCCTGGTACTCCGGCAAGGCCCACCAGCACGCCGGCGACCTGCAAGCACTGTCGGCGCCCAGCGAGCCCGTTCAGCCGACCGGAGGCACGCCGTTGTAGACGGGGTTCTTCGGCAGGTTCTCCTTGGTGACCAGCAGCCGTACCTCGCCGGGCTGCACGGACTCCGCCTCCCAGACGTACCAGTCGTTCCCGACGTGCGCCTTCTGCTCCTCCTGCCTGATGGAGTAGCCGTGGTAGTCCTCGTGTGGCGTGATGACCTGGAAGGTCGTCGTCACCCCGCGCGCACGCGCCTCGGCGACCACCTCGCCCACAGTGCGCCCGCTGATCTTGACGCCCGCCAGCATCTCGCCCTTCGCGTTGGCGTGGCCCGGAACGCCGTACGCCTCCCCCGGCCGGGCCCTTCTCCCGAACTTCAGCCACGCCTGGCCCTTGAAGCCGACCGGCAGCTTGAGCACCAGGACGCACCCGGGCTGCCCGGCCTCGCAACCGTCAGGCTCCGTGCCGGTGGTGATCCTTTCGCCCACGGCAGCGTCGCCGAGGCCCGACTGGACCAGCCCGCCGGCCCGGCTGGGCGAGAGCGGCACGATCTGCAGGGAGACGTCCAGGCCGACGGCCTTGAAGCCTTGGTTGTACTTCTCGTACCGGGCGTACGGGTCCTTGATGCGGGCCACCCACTCTCCGCCCTCCTGGACGATGTCCAGCTCGGTGCTGGCGTACGAGGTGGCGACGCCCGTGGTGGTGACCAGGCTGGGGCCGATCAGGGCGGCGGCGGCCAGCACGGCGGTGGCCGCGGCGCTCAGCAGCAGGCGCCAGGTACGGCGGCGCGGCACGTGTGCCCTCTCCGGCGTGGGCTCCTCGGCGGTGATGGCGGCCAGCAGCGCCCGCGCCCCCGCACCGGACGCCCGGCCCGCCAGGTCCTCGTCGCGCACCCTGGCGAGGTGCTTCAGCTCGTTCATGTGGACTCCATGACCAGGCGGTTGACGGTGACGCCAGCGGTGGCCAGCGCCTTGGAGAAGCGCTTGCGCGCCCGATGGAGTCGGATGCGCACCGCGTTGCGCGAGCAGCCGAGCACGGTGGCGATCTGGGCCCGGTCCAGGCCCTCCCAGGCCACCAGCGAGATCAGCTCCCTGTCGTCCTCGGGCAACTCTGCGAACGCCCGCGCGATCGCGCTCAGCTCGAGGCTGGTCTCGGGCGAGTGGGCGTACAGGTCGGCGAGGTCGGCGTCGAGCTCCACGCTCCGGTGCCGGTGCCTGGCCTGGCCGCGGCGGTGGTTGGCCAGCACGTTCCTGGCCACCCCGTACAGCCAGAGCCTGGACTCGTCGCCCGGCGGCAGTGCGTCCATGCGGCGCCAGGCGATCGCGAACGTCTCGGCGACCACGTCCGCCGCGTCCTCCGGCGAGTCGCAGCGGCGCATGGCGTAGCCGAGTACGTGCTCGTACGTCTGCTTGTAAACGGCCTCGAACCGGGTTTTCCGGTCGTCATCCACGGGCGGTCCCCATGGTCGGCCTCCTCAAGTATCGGGATCGGATCACCCCGTACATGTCGGAGGCATCACCGGCATTTCACCCGATTTTTCACCGCACTAGCAGAGCGGCACTCCCGTAGCTCCCGCCGAACCCCGTCACGAGAGCCACCTCACGTCCCTCCTGGAGCTCCCTGACGGCCTGGGCCACGTTGTTCAGGCCGTGCACGTAACCCTCCGAGAGCAGGCCGCCGTGCGGGTTCACCCAGGCGTGGCGGCGCTCCAGCAGGTACGCCCCCAGGTCCCCGCGCTCGACCAGCCCGAAGTCCTCCAGTTGCCGGGGCACGAGCCACGAGTACGCGTCGTACGGCAGTGCCGCGTCCACATCCGACGGGCGCATGCCGGACGCCTCCCAGAGCATGGGGGCCACGTACGCGGAGAAGATCGCGGTGACGTCGGGCGCGCGGTCCATCGAGGAGCAGCCAGGGCCTCCCCCGCGCACGACCGCCTGGACGCGCGGTCCGTCGAGGACGCCGCTGACCAGCAGGGCACATGCGCCGTCGGTCTCCTGGCAGCAGTCCGCCGTGCGGAGCGGGGTGCAGACGTACGGCTTGGCGAGGTAGTCGGCGAGCTCGAGCGGCTCGCGGCGCAGGGCTCGCGGATTGCTCTTGGCGTTCTCCCTGGACTGGGCGACGACCGCGTGCAGGTGCTCCGAGCTGAGGCCCGTGTCGTGCAGGTAGCGGGTCGCGGCCAGGGCGAACAGCGGGATCGGGCCCGCCAGCCCGTACGTGAAGCGCTCCTGGGGCCCGGTGGAGACGGTGTTCATGCGCTTGCCGGAGCGGCCATTGAGCGCACGAAATATCACGATATTTCGTGCTAAACCTGCGTGTATCAGCATCGCCGCGTCGCCCAGGATCGACGCCGCCTGCGTGCCCCCTCCCGCGATGTCGTTGTGCCACCCGAGCCGCTCGATCCCCAGCGCCCGCGCCACCTGCACCACGGGTGCGGAGTCGTTCATGTGGTAGCTGAGCACCGCGTCCACGTCGCGCGGCCCGATCCCCGCATCCGCGCAGGCCGCCCGGCACGCCTCGACCGCCAGCTCCAGCTCGGTGCGCCCGGACTCCCCGGTCAGGGCCGTCATCCCGATCCCGGCCACGGCCGCCCGCCCCGCGAACGGCTGCATCCCCCGCCTCCTCCACTCACCCGCCGGCAGCGCCCGAACGATCGCGCCCGATCGCCGCCACGCTAGCCCGAGCCGGCATCCGGGGCAAGCGCTTGCTCGGCTACAGCCGCAACGACAGCGTATCTTCACCGGAGCCAACCTCTCTTGTAATACGGAGGTGTGATCAACCGATAGCCCATCATCACGCCGAGGTGAGGGATGGATCTACGCTACGTCCGGTACGCGATGGCGATCGCACGGGCCGGCAGCCTGCGCCGGGCCGCCGCCATGCTGCACATCGCGCAGCCGACACTGTCAGAGCAGCTCAGGGCACTGGAGAAGGAGATCGGGGTCGAGTTGTTCAGCCGCTCGTCGAGCGGCGTCCAGCTCACCGAGGCAGGCGAGGCCTTCCTGGCCCAGGCCACCGTCGCGGTCGACGCCTTCGACCGGGCCGTGGCCGCCGCGAGGTGCACCGCCCAGAGCGCGCGCCTGGGCGTGGCCGACGGGCTGGCCGACGTGGTCGCCCGCCTGCTCGCCCAGCTCCAGACCTCGAACCTGCGGGTGGCGCCCATGGGGACGGCCGAGCAGATCGTCTCCATCGTGGACGGCACCCTGCAGGCCGGGCTCGGCTACGCTCCCGGCTCGCTGCCCAGGGGCGTGGCCCGCATGCTGGTCCACCGCTTCCCGGTGCGCGCACTGCTCCACCGCGACCACCCCTTGGCGGCGCACGAGACGCTCTCGCTGGCGGACCTGGCGGCCGAGCCGCTGGTCATGCCGGAGTCCGACGCGGTGGCCGGGGCCCGCCGCTTCCTGGAGGGATTCGTACGGCACAGCCTCCACCCCCGCCTCGGCCCGGCCGCGGCCACGCACGACCTCGTCATCAACATGGTGCAGGAGGGCGCGGGTTACGCGTTGTGCGTGCATGAGGGCACGACCATCCCCGACTCACTCAGATTTATCCCGATAAAAGAGGACGTGCCGCCGCTGGAGGTGGTCTTCCTCTGGAACCGCCAGACCGACGTGCACGAGCTCCTCAGCGCGGCCCGCCACCTCGCCCGATCTGGATAGCGCTATTATCTAGCGATGCGCATCTCCGAACTCAGCGCCAAGTCCGGTGTCGCCATCCCGACGATCAAGTACTACCTACGCGAGTCCCTGCTGCACCAGGGGCAGCAGACGGCCGCGACCAGAGCCGAGTACGACGAGTCCCACCTGCGCAGACTGCGCCTGATCCGGGCCCTGCTCGAAGTCGGCAAGCTACCCGTGGCCTCGATCAAGAAGGTCATCGCGGCGGTCGAGGACGAGTCACTCCCCGTGCACGAGATGCTGGGCACAGCCCACTACGCCCTGAGCCCCGCCGTCGAGCCGGAGCCCGGCGAGGACTGGCAGATCGCCCGCGACCATGTCGACCGTCTCATCGCCGACCTCGGGTGGGACATCGCCCCGCACGCCCCCACCCGTGACGAGCTGGCTCAGACGCTCGTCCGGATGCGCCAGCTCGGCCTCCACATCGACCTGGCGCCGTACGCCGAAGCCGCGCAGAAGCTGGTGTCGGAGGTCGAGATGGACACCGTCCCGTTCCACGGCCCGCGTGACGCCGCCGTGGAGGCCCTGGTGCTCGGCACCGTCCTGTACGGCAGGGCGTTCGACGCGCTGCGCCGCATGGCCCAGGAGTCCGAGTCGGCCCGCCGCCTGTCCCTTTAGGCGGCTTTCCTCGGGCGGGGCCTAGATCACGCCGTTCGCGCGCAGCACCTCGACGGCGTGCACGGTGGCGGCACCGCGCCACTCGAGCGCCCCGGCGGGCGAGATGCGCGCGTAGTCCACACTCCAGCCGCCGTCGTCGTGCTGCTCCCCCGCCAGCCGGACGAGGTCCGCGGCGATCACCTCGGGTTCGAACAGGTCGCGGACCGGCCGGCCCGGGTAGGGGGCGAAGTCCAGCGGACGCAGCGCCTCGTTCTCTGTGCCGCCCTCGACGGGCACGCGCCCGTCCGCCGGAATGTGGGCGCCGAGCCGTTTGAGCAGGTCGGCCGCCCCGGGCCGGCTGTCGTACACGGCGTCGAGGAAGCGCACGGCGAACACCAGCACGTACGCGTGCGGCGCCGCGTCGAGCGCCTGGATCGCGTCGAAGCAGTAGCGGGTGGCCCGCTCCAGCCACGGATGCCCGGCCACGGCCGGGTCGTGGGCGGCCACGCGGTGGGCGGCGGCCGCGGAGATCGAGGTGATCTGCAGGGACGAGGTGGTCGCGTCACCTCCCGCCCACCAAGGGGCGGTGGCCGCCGAGACGGTGAGCGGCAGCGAGAACGGCAGCCCGCCGTCGGGCAGCGTGACCGACTCCAGCCAGTCGCACAGCGCCACGGCCTGCGGCGCGGTCGTGGGGGCGGCGTTCTCGAACACCTCGAAGGCGTGCAGCGCGGCTCCCGGCTGGCTCTCGGGCGAGCGCAGGTCCGGCTCCAGCCCCCAGCCGTAACCGCCGTCCGGGTTGCGGTAGGCGTCCAGCGCGGCCAGCACGGAGGCCGCGTCGCCGTCGCCCATGAGCAGGTCGTAGCGGCGGCGATCCAGCACACGCGCGTGCCCGGCGAGGAAACCGGGGATCGCGGCAAGGTTCACGTTCATGCGGTCATCCTGCCCACGCTGGCGACATGCGGTCTTGTAAGTTCCGGACGCCTTTCCCTGACAACCACAATGGGGGGATGGACGGGGAGCGGGCCCGCGCGAGGTTCCGGGGAGAGCGGGTGGCACGGCTGGCCACGGCGAGCGGCGACGGCACCCCTCACCTGGTGCCCGTCACCTTCGCTGTCGTCGCGGACCAAGTGGTGACCGCCGTCGACCACAAGCCGAAGAGCACCACCGACCTGCGGCGCCTGCGCAACATCCGGGAGAACCCGCGGGTCAGCCTGCTGGCCGACCACTACGAGGACGACTGGGCCCGGCTGTGGTGGGCGCGCGCCGACGGCCTGGCCAGGGTCGTGGAGGAGGGACCGGAACGCGAGCCGGCGGTCGAGGCGCTGGCCGCCAAATACGGCCAGTACCGCGAGCACCGGCCCGACGGCCCGGTCATCCTCGTGGACGTCACCCGCTGGAGCGGCTGGTCCTTCACTCCGTGATGGTGACGGGCCGCTTCAGCAGCCACAGCGCGGCCCGCTGGAGCAGCGTCCTGTGCACCTCGTTCTCGTACGACCTGGTGTCGTGGCCCAGGGCGTCGTAGAACACCCGGCCCCGGCGCACCGGCCGCGACCAGACCAGCGGCTGGCCGTTCGACGACGCCAGCGGCCGGACGTCGGGCAGGATGTCGAGGTCGCTGTAGACCTCGTCCACGACGTCGAAGTCCCGCAGGCCGTCCACCACGGGGTGTCCGCCGTGCACCCGCACCCCCGTCCACCCCAGCGGCGGGTGGTGGGACTTGGGCCAGGACCAGCAGCCGCCCAGGACGCGTGACCAGCCCTGCCAGTCGTCGAAACAGATCGACGCCGAGTGCATGCACAGCAGCCCGCCGCCCCGCTCGAGGTGGTCGAGGAGGGTGGTGCGGGCCTCGGGCGGTAACACGAAGCGCCACTCGGCACGCAGGTCGGCGAAGCGGTCCTGGGCCATCTGCCAGCGCAGCGCGTTGACCGTGATGAGCTGGACCTCCGACGGCTCGCTCAGCGCGCCCGCGATGTCCTCGGTGATCTCCGACTCGACCCCCACCTCGGCGAGCACCTCCGCGAGCGCGGCCGACGTGGCGGCGAAGTCGTGGAAAAGTCCTCCTGACAGGATCAGATTTCTCGCCACTTCCCAAGCTCATCATGCTTACCGCGGCATTTCCAGCCGGAAAGTTCAACTGGCGGCCCCGGCACGCCGACCTCTTGGGCGGCGGGGGATGATGCCGCCGTGGAGTTCGAGGAGTATCGCCCGATGCTGCTGGGGCTGGCCTACCGGCTGCTCGGCAGCATGTGGGACGCGGAAGACGTCGTGCAGGAGGCCTGGCTGCGGTGGGAGGGCGCCGACCGGAGCGAGGTCAATGAGCCGCGGGCCTTCCTGCTGACCGTGGTCTCGCGGCTGGCGCTCGACCAGTTGCGCTCCGCGCGGGTCAGGCGCGAGGCGTACACGGGACCGTGGCTGCCCGAGCCGGTGATGACGTCGGAGGCGGGACCGCTGGACACGGCCGAGCTGCGTGACACCGTCTCGTACGCGACCCTGCACCTGATGGAGCGGCTCTCGCCGCCGGAGCGGGCGGTGTTCGTGCTGCGCGAGGCGTTCGAGCTCCCGTACGACGAGATCGCGGAGATCGTCGGCTCCTCCGTGGCCAACGCCAGGCAGCTGCACCACCGCGCCTCCGCGCGGCTCGCCCAGGGGCGTGACAGGTTCCAGCCGTCCGCGGAGGACCACACCAGGCTGCTGGCGAAGTTCATGGACGCGGCCTCGGGCGGCGACCTGGCCGCGCTCACCGAGCTGCTCCACGAGGACGTCGTCGCCTACACCGACGGCGGCGGCAAGGTCAGGGCCGCCCTGCGGCCGATCCTGGGTCGCCGCAAGGTGGCGGCCTTCGTGCTGGGCCTGAGGAACAGGTACGGCTCCCCGGAGACGCAGATGCTCGACGTCAACGGCCATCCGGCCGTCTGGACGCGGGTGTCCGGATACGAGCAGCTGGTGGCGTTCGACATCCGGGACGGCCGCATCAAGGAGATCTACAACATTGCGAACCCGGACAAACTCACCCGCGTCACCCCGGACTGACCGCTGGAGTGCCGACCGGGCGGACCTGCTCAGCCACCCCCCGCACGATCTATAGTCGCCCCTATGGATCTCGGCATCTCGGGCAAGGTCGCCCTCGTCACCGGAGGCAGCGCGGGCATCGGGCTCGCGGCAGCCAAGAGCCTCGCACGGGAGGGCTGCGACGTCTGCGTCAGCGCCCGCAACCCGGAGCGGCTCGCGGACGCGGTGGTGCAGCTGCAGGAGTACGGCAAGATCGTGCACGCCGTGCTGGCGGACGTGGAGGACCCGGCCGCCGCCCGGCGGGTGGTCGAGGAGACGCGCGAGGTGCTCGGCCCGATCGACATCCTGGTGGCCAACGCGGGCGGGCCGCCGGCGGGCCGCTTCGACCAGGCCAGCCTGGCCGACTGGGAGGTCGCCGTCGAGCGCAACCTGCTGGGCACCGTACGCCTGATCCACGCGGTCCTGCCCGAGATGCGCTCGCGCGGCTGGGGGCGCATCGTCACGGTCACCAGCAGGTCGGCCAGGGAGGCGATCGACGGACTGGCGCTGTCCAACGCCACCCGCTCGGCCGTGGCCGGCGTCGTGCGCACCCTGGCCCGCGAGGTCGCCCGCGACGGCGTGCTGGTCAACAACGTGATGCCCGGCCCCATCGACACCGAGCGGCTGCGGAGCATGGCAGGCGACGAGGAGGCCCTCGCTCGGCGGGCCGAGGCGGTGCCGGTCGGGCGCATCGGGCGCCCGGAGGAGGTGGGGGACGTGGTGGCGTTCCTGGCCAGCGAGCGCGCCTCGTTCGTGAACGGGATCTCGATGCTGGTGGACGGCGGCGAGAGCCGCGTCATCGCCTGAGCGTCACTTCCTGACCAGCGTGCGCACGATCGCGGCGGCCCAGAGCCTGTCCTCGTCGGGGAGATCCACGAAGTAGGACAGGTTCGCCCGGTGGAAGCAGGCGCCCATCAGCATCGCGGCGGCGGCGTCGGCGTCCATCGCCTCGTCGAGCCGGCCGCCGCGCTGCTCGGCCCGCAGGATCTCGGCCAGCGCCTGGATCGGCAGATGCGGTCCCGCGTTCCTCTCGGCCAGCATGCCCCTGAACCCCGCCATGAGGGACGGGTCGGCCAGCACGCCGGACGCGATGCCCGCGGCCTTGCGGTAGAACTCCAGGGCCATCAGCGCGAACTCGGTGAGGTGCGCGGCCAGGTCGCCCTGGCCGGCGCTGAGGCGCAGCCGCGCCAGCGCGGGGGCGAGCGCGGGCAGCCGCTCCAGCAGGACCGCGAGGAAGAGCGCCTCTTTGCCGGCGAAATGCTTGTAGAGCAGCGCCTCCGAGCAACCGGCCAGTTGGGCGATGCGCTTGGTGGTGGCACCCGCGATGCCGAACTCACGAATCGCCTGCTCGGCGGCGTCAATGATGCGATCGCGTGTGCGCATCCGCCCATGATATGAGCGAGTGCTCACTGACTCCGCCGCACATGACATGCTTCCTATTAGGACCAGTGGGGAGAAGACATGGACAAGCCGGTCATCGTTACGGTGGACGACGACCCGGGCGTCTCGCGCGCGGTGGCCCGCGACCTGAGGCGCCGCTACGGCCAGGAATACCGGATTGTCCGCGCCGAGGCGGCCCGGGAAGGCATCGAGGCGGTCAAGCAGATGCGCCTGCGGGGTGACGACGTGGCGGCCATCCTGGCCGACTACCGCATGCCGCAGATGAACGGCGTCGAGTTCCTCGAGGCCGCGATGGACATGTACCCGTACGCGCGCAGGGTGCTGCTGACGGCCTACGCCGACACCGACGCCGCGATCCAGGCGATCAACGTGGTGGACCTCGACCACTATTTGCTCAAGCCGTGGGACCCGCCGGAGGAGAAGTTCTACCCGGTGATCGACGGTCAGCTCGACGCCTGGATGCGTACGGACCGGGTGGAGCGGGCCGAGCTGCGGGTGGTGGGTGACCGGTGGTCGGCGCAGTCGTACAAGGTGCGTGACTTCCTGGCGCGCAACCACGTGCCGTACCGGTGGATGCTGGCGGAGGACCCGGAGGGCGCGCAGCTGGTGAAGGCCGCGGGCGAGGGCTGCCACCTGCCGCTGGTGGTGACCGCCGAGGGCACCACGCTGGAGTCGCCCGGCCAGGCCGCGCTGGCCACGGCGGTGGGCCTGTCGACCACCCCGGCCACCGACTTCTACGACCTGATCGTGGTGGGCGGCGGCCCCGCCGGGCTCGGCGCGGCCGTTTACGGCGCCTCCGAGGGGCTGAACACCGTGCTGGTCGAGGCCTACTCCTCCGGCGGCCAGGCGGGGCAGAGCTCCCGGATCGAGAACTACCTGGGCTTCCCCGACGGCGTCTCGGGGCAGCAGCTCGCCGACCGGGCCCGCAGGCAGGCGCTGAAGTTCGGGGCGGAGCTGCTGACCGCGCGCAAGGTGGTCTCGCTGGAGACGCGCGGCCAGGCACGGGTGGTCGGGTTCAAGGACGGCGGGGAGATCGCGGCGCACGCGGTGATCCTGGCGACCGGCGTCACCTACCGCCGCCTGCAGGCGCCGGGGCTGGACGAGTTCGTGGGCCGGGGCGTCTTCTACGGCGCGGCCCTGACCGAGGCGCCGTCCTGCAAGGACACCGAGGTTCACATCGTGGGCGCGGCCAACTCGGCCGGGCAGGCGGCGGTCTACCTGGCGGGATTCGCGAGCAAGGTCAATTTGTTGGTGAGGGGTGATGGTTTGGAGAAGTCCATGTCTCACTACCTCATCGAGCAGATAGCCGCGCTCCCCAACATCGAGGTGCACCTCCAGACGGAGGTCGTCGGCGGCGAGGGCGACGACCACCTCGAGCGGCTGACGCTTTCGACCAAGGGCGAGATGCGCACGGTCGACGCGCAGTGGTTGTTCGTGTTCATCGGGGCCGAGCCGTACACGGCCTGGCTGGGTGAGACGATCGAGCGGGACGAGAAGGGGTTCGTGCTGACCGGTCCCGACCTGGTGCAGGGCGGGAAGCGGCCGCGTAACTGGCCGCTGCGGCGCGAGCCGTACTACCTGGAGACGAACGTGCCCGGGGTGCTGGCCGCGGGCGACGTACGCGCCGAGTCGATCAAGAGAGTGGCCTCCGCCGTCGGCGAGGGCGCGATGGCCGTCGCGCTCGTGCATCGCTACCTGGAGAAGCAATGAGCGAAACTGTCGACATCGATGAGCTGCGCAAGCTCTTCCTCTTCGAGCGGCTCACCGACGAGCAGCTCACCAAGCTCGCCAACAGCGGGCGGGTGCGGACGTTCGCCCAGGAAGAGGTGATCATCCGGCAGGGCGACCCGGCCGAGTGCTTCGCGGTGCTGCTCGATGGCGAGATCCAGATGATCAGTGAGACCGTCAGCGCCGGGACCGTGGCGATGCCCCGCACCTCCCAACCGGGCGTCTACGGGGGCGCCACCAGCGCCTACCTCGGCGACCGGGCGCCGCAGACCTACCAGCACACGCTGCGGGCGACCGCGCCGACGCGGATGTTCCTGCTGCCGGCCAAGAAGTTCGCCTACATCGTGGCCGAGTGGTTCCCGATGGCGATGCACCTGCTCGACGGCATGTTGTCGGGCGGACGGATGCAAAGAGAGATCATCGACCGGCGGCAGCGGCTGACCGCGCTCGGCACCATCACGGCCGGGCTCACGCACGAGCTGAACAACCCGGCCGCGGCGGCCGTGCGCGCGGCGAGCGAGCTGCGCACGCTGGTCAGGACCTCGCGGCTGCAGCTCGCCCAGCTCGCCGAGGCGGGCATCCCGCCGGAGAAGCTGCGCGCGCTGATCGAGTGGCAGGAGTCCTGCACGAACAACCTGGGCAAGATGCCGCAGCGCACGCCGCTGGAGATCTCCGACGCCGAGGACGAGCTGGGCGAGGCGCTGGACGAGCTGGGCGTCGAGGACGCATGGGATCTCGCTCCCTCGCTGGTCAACGCCGGGTTCTCGAACAGGGAGCTGGAGAAGGTCCGCGCCAAGGTGGGCGAGGAGCGAGCGTCCGACGCGCTGCACTGGCTGGCCAAGGCGATCGAGATCTCCCAGATGCTCAACGAGGTGACGGAGGCCACCGAGCGCATCACGTCGCTGATCGGCTCGGCCAAGCAGTACTCGCAGATGGACCGGGCGCCGTTCCAGCAGGTGGACGTGCATGACCTGCTCGACAGCACGATCGCGATCTTCCGCGGGAAGATCCCGCCGGACATCAGCGTGGTCACCGACTACGACCGCACCCTGCCGCTCATCCCGTGCTACGCGGGCGAGCTCAACCAGGTGTGGACGAACCTCATCCACAACGCGCTCGACGCGATGGGCGAGGTGGGCACGCTGACGATCCGCACCGCGCACGACGAGGACGAGGCGATCATCGAGGTCGGCGACACCGGTCCTGGCGTGCCCGACGCGATCAAGGAGCGGATCTTCGAGCCGTTCTTCACGACGAAGAGCGTGGGCCAGGGCACCGGTCTCGGCCTCGACATCTCCTACCGGATCGTGGCCGGACGGCACGGCGGGGAGATCAAGGTGCGCTCGGTGCCGGGCGAGACCTGGTTCGAGGTACGCCTGCCGCTCAGGGAACCGGTCCCGGTCGCCTGAACGTCCATCCCTCAACGGAGCACTTGTCAGGAAGCGCCCTTACCCCATGTAATGGTTGACCGAAATATGGGGAAAAGGAGACGGGCTAGTGCCGGCTGATTCATCGGAAGGGTACCCGTGTTGATCACCGACTGGACCCGGCAGGCCCTCCCGGCCATGCTCGACGACCTCAAGTCCGCCGTGGAGCTGGAGACCTACAGCTATGACAAGCCCCTGCTGGTCAAGGGGCTGCGCGCGATCCGCGCCCGGGCCGTCGAACGCCTCGGCACGCCGGACGAGGAGGTGCTGCACATCGGCGGGCCGCACGGCGACATCCTGGAGCTGATGTACGAGGGCACCGCGCCGGGGACCGTGCTCATGCTCTGCCACTACGACACCGTCTGGCCGACGGGGACGCTCGCCGAGTGGCCGTTCGCGGTGAAGGACGGCAAGGCCACGGGGCCGGGCGTGTTCGACATGAAGACGGGCCTCGTCCAGTCGATCTGGGCGCTGCGCGGTCTGCGGGAGCTGGGGCTGCCGCATCCGAGCGTGCGGTTCCTGTTCAACGGGGATGAGGAGATCGGCAGCCCGACCTCGCGCAAGCACATCGAGAACGCGAGCGCGGACGCGCTGGCGAGCCTGGTCTTCGAGGCGTCACTCGACGGCGCGCTCAAGACCGCCCGCAAGGGCGTGGGGCTGTTCAACGTGAACGTGATCGGGGTGGAGGCGCACGCCGGGCTCGACCCGTACGCGGGGGCGAGCGCGATCCACGCCCTGGCCGAGATCGTCACCACGGTGGCCAGGACCGGCTCCCGCGAGCGCGGGACCACCGTGAACGTCGGGCTGATCACCGGCGGCACCGGGCGCAACGTGGCGGCCGGGCACGCCAGCTGCGGCATCGACGTACGCGTGGCGGAACCGGCCGAGATGGGGCGGATCGACGACGTGTTCGCCGCGCTGAGGGCGTCGGATCCGCGGGTGTCGATCTCCGCCACCGGGGGCTGGAACCGGCCGCCCATGACGCCCAACCCGTCCTCGCGGCGGCTGTTCAAGGAGGCGCGGGAGGTGGCGGCCGGGTTCGGGTGGCTGCTGGAGGAGGCGTCGGTGGGTGGCGCCAGCGACGGGAACTTCGTCTCCGCGCTGGGGCGGCCCGTGCTGGACGGGATGGGGGCCGTGGGGGACGGTGCGCACGCGCGGCACGAGCACGTGCTGGTGGAGCACATCCCGGAGCGTACGGCGCTGGCGATGGGGCTGATCACAGCCCTCGCCTAATGGGAGCCGAAGACGTGGTCCCGGGCGAGGTCCAGGGCGGTCAGCACGGCGCCTTGCAGCACCGCGTTGCCCTTGACCGTGCTGGCGCGGACCTCGGTCGGCGTCGGAGCCCGCAGGTGCCCGGCGACCAGCTCGGCCAGCTCGTCCCCGCCCTCATGGCCCGTCGAGCCGCCGAGGACGACGAGCCCGGGGTCGAGCAGGGTGGCGAAGGCGAAGGCGCCGTGCGCGATCCGCCGGGCCAGCTCGTCCCGCCCGAGCCCCCGTACGACGCCGGCGTCCACCAGGTCACAGAAGGACACGCCCCCCACCTCGAGGAACCCGATCTCGCCCGCGCCGCCCGACACCCCCCGGCGCAACCGCCCCCCGAGCACGACCGCCGCCCCCACGCCGTCGTCCAGCCAGAGCAGCACGAAGTCCTCGCTCCCCGCCGCGGCTCCGGTGCGGAGCTCGGCGACGGCGGCGAGGTTCACCTCGTTCTCCAAGGTCACCGGCACGCCCAAGCGCTCGCGTACGGACGCCATCATGCCGCGCCGCCATCCGGGCACGTCGTTGGGCGACACCAGCTCCCCGTCACGCGGGTCGACCAGCCCTGGCGCGCCGACCACGACCGTGTCCAGCGCGCGCTGCCCCACCGCGTCCCCGACCACCTTCGCGATGAGGTCCGCCAGGTCTGCTCGCGCGCCGATCGTCGTCCTGGCCTCGCTGACCACTCGCCCGGTGAGGTCGGCGACCGTGACGTTGACGGCGTCGCGGCGTACGTCAACCCCGGCCACGTGGGCACGGTCGGCCACGAGCCCGTACAGGCGCGCGTTCGGGCCCCGCCGGTCCTCCCCGGTCTCGCCCGTGACCTCGACGAGGCCGCCTGCCTTGAGCCGCTCGATCAGGTCGGACACGGTTGGCCTGGACAGCCCGGTCATCGTGCGGAGCTGGGGCGCGGTCAGCGGCCCGTGCTCCAGCAGCAGGTCGAGCGCCAGCCGGTCATTGATCGCCCGGGCCATGGCCGGGGTCGCCGTCTTCACGACCCTCATAATAGTCAGGGAGCCTGCCTAAAACCTATTTCCATCAGGAAGCCTGCCTGATAATTTGCGGGACGTGAGCCATCATCGTGCGATCGCGGCCGTCTTCGCCGCGCACGGCGCCGTCGCCGGCAGCCTGTCCACGCGCATCCCCTGGATCCAGGAGCACCTGCACCTCAGCCCCGGCACCCTCGGCCTCGCGCTGCTGTGTCCGTCGATCGGCGCCTTCGTGGGCATGCCGATGGCCGGCCGCCTCGCCTACCGCTTCGGCAACCGCGCCGCCACGCGCGCCCTCCTCGCGCTGTGGTGCGCCGGACTGGCGCTGCCCGCCCTCGCGCCGTCGCCCATGTGGCTGTTCGGGGCATTCCTGCTGTTCGGGGCGGCGGCGGGCATGTGCGACGTCGCGATGAACGCGCACGCCGTCGTCCTCGAACGGCACCTGGGCCGCTTGATCATGTCAGGGCTGCACGGCATGTGGTCCGTCGGCAGTCTGGCCGCCGGCGGTGTCGGCGCCCTGGCCGCCCACGCGGGCATCGACGCCCGGATCCACCTCGGGGCCATGTCGCTCGCGTTACTCGGCCTCGGGGCGGTGGCCGGCCGCGGCCTCCTCCCCGACAGCGGGATGGCGGGTTCCGTGCCCGACGCGCCCCCGCCGCGGCGCTTCGCGCTGCCCACGCGCGCGATCCTGGCCATCGGGCTGGTCGGGTTCTGCGCGACGTTCGCCGAGGGGGCCAGCTCGAACTGGGCCGCCGTCTACCTCACCGCCGTCGCCGACGCCGGTCCCGGGCTGGCCGCCGCCGGATACACCGTCTTCATGCTCTGCATGGCGAGCGCGCGACTGCTGGGCGACCGCGCGATCCGCCGCCTCGGTCCGGTGGCGACCGTGAGGGCGGGCGGGGCGCTCGCGGCGGCCGGCGGCGTCCTCGTGGTCGCGGCCCGCACGCCCGCGCTCGGCATCGCCGGGTTCGCCCTGGTCGGACTGGGAGTGGCGGTGATCGTGCCACTCGTGATCGCGGCGGCGGGCAACGCGGGCACGACTCCGGGCGAGGGCGTGGCCGGCGTGGCGACGATCACGTACATGTCGGGCCTGATCGCCCCTGCCGTGACGGGCTGGGTCGCGGGCGCGCTCAGCTACCCCGCCGCGTTCGCGATGATCACCGGCGTGGTCGTGCTGCTGACATTGCTCGCCCCGGTCCTGCGCCCTTCCCCCACCTCTCAGCCAGAAGGAGCCGTCCGTGTCGACGTCTGACCCCCAGGACCCGCTGATCGACGAGGCCCTCGTACGCCGCCTGCTCGCGGCGCAGTTCCCCCAGTGGGCGGGCCTGCCCCTCCGCCCCGTGCCGCGGTCCGGGATGGACAACGCGACGTTCCGGCTCGGGGACGACATGTCCGTACGTCTGCCCCGCTACCGCCGGTGGGTCGGGCAGGCGGAGCGCGAGCACCGCTGGCTGCCGCGGATCGCCCCGCACCTGCCGCTGCCGATCTCCGAGCCGCTCGCGAAGGGCGAGCCCGGCGAAGGCTATCCCTTCCCCTGGTCGGTCTACCGGTGGCTGGAAGGCGAGACCACGGAGGAGCTGGCGGATCCCCTCCAGGCGGCCAAGGAACTGGCCGGGTTCCTCCGCGCGCTGCAGGGGATCGACGCGACCGGCGGTCCCGGCCCTTCGTGGAGCAACGCGTTCCGCGGCGTGCCGATGGGCGACGAGCGGGACTCACTGGCCGTCGAGTCCCGCGTCCGCCCCAAGATCGAGGCGCTGCGCGGGATGGCGGACACCGACGCGGTGACCGCCGTGTGGGAGGCGGCCCTGATGGCCCCCGCCTGGGACCGCCCGCCGGTGTGGATCCACGGCGACATCGCCACCGGGAACCTCCTGATCGTCGAGGGCAGGCTGAGCGCCGTCATCGACTTCGGCACGCTCGCCGTCGGCGACCCCGCCGTGGACCTGCTGGCCGCGTGGAAGTTCCTGCCTCCGGAGGCTCGCGGCGTCTTCAGGGAGACGCTCGGCGTGGACGACGCGACCTGGGCGCGGGGCCGCGGCTGGGGCGTCGCGGCGTCGCTCCCGGTGCCTGACGATCCCTACTACGACGACCCGGTACGCGTCGAGGTCGCCCTGCGCCACCTCGACGAGATCATCGCCGACTTCCGTGCCGGCTGAGATCCCGGTCAGTCCGGGCGCAGGGCCTTGAGCGCCAGGTCGACGAGGGCGTCGGCGTACTCCGCGGTGAGCGGGCCAGAGCGGTGCAGCCAGCGCTGGAACAGGGGGGCGTACAGGAGCTCCAGGGCCAGGTCGAGGTCGGCGTCGGCGGCGATCTGGCCGGCCTGCTGCGCGCTGCGCAGCCGGGCCTTCTTGGCCTCGTCGACCGGCCCCGCCAGCTTCTCGCGGTACTGCGCGGCCAGCTCGGGATCGTTGATGATCTCCGTGTTGAGCGCCCTGATCGGCGCCTCGAACTCCGGATCGGCGAACTCGGCCACCGTCGCCCGCATCACCGCCTTGAGATCGGCCTCGACGTCGCCCGTGTCAGGCAGCTCGATGGTGTCGCCGACCTGGCTGAGGGCGAGGAAGGCGTCGAAGACCACGGCCCCCTTGGACCGCCACCAGCGGTAGATCGTCTGCTTGCCCACGCCGGCGCGCGCGGCGATGGCCTCGATCGAGAGCTTGGCGTATCCCACCTCGGAGACCAGCTCGCGGGCCGCGTCGAGGATGGCCTGGCGCGAGCGCTCGCTGCGGCGGGCCGGGTCGGGTCGCTTGGACATGCGGCTCAGCATAGCAGCAGAGCGAGACGAGACGGTCCGTCTTGACAGCGGCCGACGGTCGTATAAAGTGTCGGCTTAGCGAGACGCCGCGTCTCGTCTCGTTCCGAGGAGGATCTTCATGACCCGTGTATGGTTCATCACCGGCGCGTCCCGGGGCCTGGGCAGGGCGTTCGCCGAGGCGGCGCTGGCCGCGGGAGAGCGGGTCGTGGCCACCGCGCGCGACGTCGAGCCGCTGGCCGACCTTTGCCGGAAATATCCCGAAACTCTCGTACGGATGCCGCTCGACGTGTCCGACCGGGCCGCCGTGCACGAGGGCGTGGACCGGGCGGCAGCCGCGTTCGGGCGGCTCGACATCGTGGTCAACAACGCCGGCGGACTGCTGTTCGGCATGCTCGAAGAGGCTACGGAAGAGCAGATCAGGGCCCATTTCGACGTCAACTTCTTCGGCGCGCTCTGGGTGGCCCAGGCCGTCGTCCCGCACCTGCGCGAACAGGGCTCAGGACACATCCTGCAGGTCACCTCGATGGGCTCGGGCGGCGGCGTCGCCTCGGTCGGCCTGTACGCGGCGGGCAAGTCGGCGCTCGACTCGGTCAGCCAGTCGCTGGCCATGGAGGTGGAGCCGTTCGGCATCAAGGTCACCATCCTGCAGATGGGCGGCTACAACACCGGACTGTTCACCACCGGCACCACGGCCACGCAGCCGAACCCCCGCTACGACCCGCTGCGCGCCAAGCTGGCCGAGATGTGGGGCGACGACGCGGGACCCGACCCGAGCACCGCCGCCCCGGTCATCATGGAACTGGTCGACCTGCCGGACCCGCCCCTGCGGCTGATCGTCGGCGGCCACTCCTACGACCTGGTGCAGCAGATGGATCAGGCGCGCGCCGCCGAATACCGCGCCTGGGAACACCTCAGCCGCAAGGCGCCGGGATAAACCCCGCGCGCTAGCCGGACGGCGGCGAAAACACCAGCAGAGGGCATGACAACAAAAGGCCGGCGGCGAACATGAAGCTGCTCCCCGCACGCCCGATTCCGACGGTTCACGCCCCGCAGACTGAAGATGCTGAAACGCGCCAGACGATGAAAAGGGGCGAAATGTCGAATGCACTTTCACCGGCCGTCGCGCACGAGACGCGATGGCCGGCTCGCCTGCGGGAATTCGTCAATCACGCGGGCGAGGCGCGGCCGCACATCACGTTGGCAACCGACGAGCCGGGGATCCGAGGGCTCTTCCGGTACCGTCCGGAGACGGCGCAGCCCCTGGTTCACCTCTCGGAGGTGCTCCTGTGCGGTGACAGCACGCTGAGCCGCGGGGAACGCGAGGTGATCGCGGCGTACGTGTCGTCGCTCAACCGGTGCCGGTTCTGCTTCCACACGCACGCGGCCTTCGCCGCCGTCCGGGTGCCGGAGGGGATGGAGCTGATCGACCAGATCCGCGCCGACCTGGACACCGCGCCGATCAGCGCCAAGCTCAAGGCCCTGCTGGCCATCGCGGGCGCGGTGCAGCGCAGCGGGCAGGAGGTCACCGGCGACCACGTCAACGCGGCGAGGGCGGCGGGCGCCACGGACCTGGAGATCCACGACACCGTGCTGATCGCGGCGGCGTTCTGCATGTACAACCGCTACGTGGACGGCCTGGCCACGCTCGCCTGCGACGACCCCGCGCACTACGCCGAGCGGGCGCAGCTGAGCGGCTATGTGAAGGTGTGGGAGGACGAGCTGGACGAGGCCTGCTGACCCACCTCGTCCGGCCGTTGGACGAGCCTGCTGACCCGCCTCGTCCGACCACTGGACGAGCCCGCTGACCTGCCTCGTCCGGCCGCTGGAGGGGTCAGGCGAAGAACTCGTCGACGGCGTAGGGGTTGTGCGGGAAGCTCGACCGTTCGCTGATCTTGCCGTCGGAGATCCGGAGGAGTTGCACGCCGTGGTCGTCGAGGGTGCGGCCGTCGCGCTCGGCATGGATGCGCAGGACCGCGGCGACGTGGGCCTCGCCGGCGAGGAACCGCTCCGGCTCAAGCCGCAGCGTGCCGGAGGTTGTCTGGGCGAGCCTCGACAGGTAGCCGAGCACCTCTTCCTTGCCGGTGTACTCGCGGGCCAGCGGGCCACGGCCGGGCACGCGGAAGACCACGTCGTCGGCGAGGAGCTGGTCGCGCAGTTGGTCCAGGTCGCCCTTGGCGAGGGCGTCGTAGAAACTGCTGGCGATGGCGATATGGGGATGTTCGGACATGGAAACCGTCCACTCCTAAAAGGGGTTTATGGCGCCTTTCGTGACATTACGCGGCGAGCATGCGGGAAACAAGGGAGACGCAATTTCCACACAACAGACATGCCTGAATGGCGGAAATAAACAGACCGGAAATGGGAGGCGTTGACAGCGCACTCGCCGCGAACCGATCATGAAGATCGCCAGTCGGCTCAATTCCCTGGCAAGGAGGTCGTGTGCCCCATATCGCCATCGAATCCGGCGAGCCCGGGATTCGCGGGTTGTTCGCCTTCCGTCCTGAGACCGCCGGCCCGCTGAACGCGCTGGCCGAGGTGTTGCTGCGCGGCGACAACACGCTGAGCCGCGGCGAGCGCGAGCTGATCGCGGCCTATGTGTCGGGGCTCAACGAGTGCCGGTTCTGCGCGTCCTCGCACTCCGCGTTCGCCGCCGCGCAGCTCTCCGAGGGGATGGCGCTGGTCGGCCAGGTTCGCACCGACCCGGGCAGCGCGCCGATCACGCCCAAGCTCAAGGCTCTGCTGGCGATCGCAGCGGCCGTGCAGAAGAGCGGACGCGACGTCACCGGCAAGCTGGTGGACGCGGCCAAGGCGGAGGGCGCCACCGAGCGGGAGATCCACGACACCGTGCTGATCGCCGCGGCGTTCTGCATGTTCAACCGGTACGTGGACGGCCTGGCCACGGAAACCCCCGAGGACCCTGCGGCCTACGCGAAGTCGGCCGAGCGCATCGTGCAGCACGGCTACACGAGCACCACACCGGCGGCGGGACAGAACGGGTGACGCACGACCACCGCTATCTGATCGTCGGCGCCGGGCCCGGCGGGCTGCAGCTCAGCTACTTCCTGCAGCGTGCCGGGGCCGACTACGTCACGCTGGAGCGGGAGGCCGCGCCCGGCGCGTTCTTCCGCCGCTACCCGCGCCACCGGCGGTTGATCTCGCTGAACAAGGTCCACACCGGCGAGAAGGAGCGGGAGATCCAGCTCCGGTGGGACTGGAACTCCCTGCTCAACGACGATCCCGACCTGATGTTCCCGAGCTACTCCCAGGAGTACTTCCCGCACGCCGACGACCTGGTGCGCTATCTGGCGGACTTCCAGCGCGTCCACGAGCTCAACGTGCGTTACTCCACTCCGGTCGAACGCGTGGCGAAGTCGGACGGCAAGTTCCTGGCCCACGCCGGCGGCCAGGTCTTCCGCGCCGACTGCCTGATCGTCGCCACAGGCTGGGGCGGGCCACACATTCCCGATATTCCGGGTATCGAGCTGGCGACCGGCTACGAGGACGCCCCGACCATCGGGGAGGAGTTCGCCGACCAGCGCGTGCTGATCATCGGCAAGGGCAACTCGGCGTTCGAGACCGCCCAGACGCTGCTGCCGTACGCCTCGGTCATCCACCTGGCCAGTCCCAGCCCGGTACGGCTGGCGTGGACCAGCAAGCATCCGGGACACGTGCGCGGCCAGTACGGCGCCCTGCTGGACAGTTACTGGTTCAAGACCCTGCACGGGGTGCTGGAGTGCACCGTGGACCGGATCTGGCGCGAGGGACCGGGTTTCCGCGCCGCCATCACGTACACGCTGGCCGACGGCGAGCAGGCGGTCCTGGACTACGACGCCGTGCTGCGCTGCACCGGCTTCACCATGGACACCGGCCTGTTCGACGCCTCCTGCCGCCCTGGCCTGGCCCCGGGCGGACGCCTCCCGGCCATCCGCCCCGACTTCCAGTCGGCCGACGTCGAAGGACTGTACTTCGCGGGCACCCTCATGCAGGCACGCGACTTCAAGCGCGCCTCGTCGGCGTTCATCGACGGCTTCCGCTACAACCTGCGCACCCTGACCGCCCTGCTGCGGGAGCGATACGACGGCGTCCCGCTGCCGGCCCACGAGCTGCCCGCCGACGCCGACCGGCTGACCGAGGCCGTGCTCCAGCGGGTCAACCACAGCTCGGCGCTGTGGACCCAGTTCGAGTACCTGGCGGACGCGTACGTGATCGGCCCGACCGTCCAGCGCTACGAGGACCTTCCTGAGGACTACGCGCTGGCCCGCTTCGGCAACTCGGACCTGTGCCTCACCGTCACCCTCCGCTGGGGCCGCCGCGACCATCCCGACGTGTTCGCCATCCAGCGCCACCCCACGCCGGACCGCGCCGACGAGTGCGCCTTCCTGCACCCGGTGGTGCGGGCGTGGCGGCGCGGCGAGCTGATCGCCGAGCAGCACCTCCTGGAGGACGTCCAGGCCCGCTGGCAGCACCCGGTACGGCACGCCGAACCACTGCGCGCCTTCCTGACCGCACAGCTGGCGACTCGCTAGGCGAGAAAGCACCCCCGACAAGATCGGAAGCCGTCAGGCGAGAAACCGCTCGACAAGATCGTCCACCACGCCTTCGAGCGACCCGCGCCGCACGAGGGCGGCGCGCTGCCTGGCCGCCCCGTCACCCGCCGCCCGCAACCACTCCCACCCCCCGGTGACCGCCGCCAGGTCCCCGCTGTCCGCCAGGGCCGGTTCCATGTGCTCCAGCAACTCGCCGACCACCTCGGCGGCCGGGCGCGGGCGGCCCGTGCGCGGATCGACGCCGTGCCCGGCGAGCCCGTCCCTGGCGGCCCGCCAGTAGGCCACCCGCAGCAGCTCGTCCGACACGCGGGGCCCGGGATCCCCCGCTTCCACCCGCCGCAGCGACATGGTGACCAGCGCCCGTACCACGAGCGCCAGGAACACCGACTCCCCCGCCGATGCGGGCACGTCGGCCACGCGCACCTCCACGGTGGGCAACCGCAGCGACGGCCGCGCGTCCCAGAAGGCCGTGGCGGGATCGACCAGCGCGCCGCTCGCGTTCAGCGCCGCGAACAGGCGCTCGAAGTGGTCCAGGCTCTCCAGGTACGGCGGCGGCCCGGCCACCGGCCACTTGCCCCAGGCCAGGATGCGCCAGCCCGCGTAGCCGGTGTCGCGGCCCGCCCAGAAGGGCGAGTTGGCCATGAGCGCGATCAGCGCGGGCAACCAGGGCCGCAGGTGGTTGCAGACCAGCACGGCCCGCTCCCGGTCGGGCAGGTGAACGTGCACGTGCCCGGCACAGATGGCCTGCTCGTCATGGAGCGCCCGATAGTTCGCGATGCCGAGGTCGTAACGGGAATGCTCGGTGATAGGCGGCGGGACCACGTCGCCGAGCACGGGCGTACCGGACGCGATCACGGCCAGCCCCTCGGCCCGGGCGGCGGCGGAGACCGCCGCACGCATCCGCCGCAGCTCCCGCTCCAGCTCGGCAGGTCCGGCGCAGGGCGGCGTCTTGGCCTCCACCTGAAACTGCGTGATCTCGCTTGAGACCCGCTCGCCGAGCTCGGCCGCGGCCCGCTCGATGACTCGGGGCGCCCCCGGCGTCACCGCCCTGGTCTCGGGATCGACGACGAAGTACTCCTCCTCGACCCCCATCAGCGGACAGACCGCATCGAACGGCACGCTCCGCGACGACTCGGCGGCGGCGGTCATTCCGGCTCCCTCGCGTCGGGACGGGACAGCTCCGATCTTGCCCCGCGGTGGTGTCCGCGGTCACGCCTTCGCGCAAAGTGCGCCGCCGCCTCACTAGATGCATCCCTGCGTGGATACGGTCGCGGTGGCGGCCGTGCCGTCCATCGCCGAGCGGATGATTTCTGCGGCTGCAAGCGCGTAGCCGCTGGGCTTACGAATATCACTGGCAAAGACCATGCCGGAGACCGTTCCGTCGGGCCTGAGCAGAGGACCGCCCGGAACCCCTGTCTTGACGGGCGCATGAACGATGTGGACTTCGCGGCGGATTTGGCGCTTGTGGTAGACGTCCGGGCCATACGCGATGGTGCCGCGGCTGACGTTGCCCGACGTCACAGTGAGGTCCTCGCCCTTTGAATATCCAGCGACGATAGCGCTTTCGCCGGGTTTGATCGGACCGAAGACCAGCGATCTTACGCGCAGGCCCGGCACCCGCAGCACGGCGGCATCACGGCTTGGGTCGAAGAGGACGACTCTGCCCTGGTGCTGGCGCAGGATTCCCTCCGGGGAATGGACAGCGTCCGGCGGGCCAAGCACCCCAGGCGACCCGCCCCCCGGCAGGCCGTACAGGGCTTGTACGCGATTCTCAACATCGGACCGGCTTCCACCGCGTCGCAGCCACCCGCGTACTCACCCTCGGAAAGTACCGGAACGGCCCGCCACGGCCACGCCTGCCCGATTTGCCGGAAACACTCAGTTAGATACAGAGAATCGCAGACGCTCACTACCAAGCCTGTTCATAAGGCAGCAGCACCTGCTGATTCTTCCGGTCGATCCGATACTCCGCGATGCCGACTCCCTTGGGGATGAGGATCTCCCGCCAGTCGGGATCGGCGCCGACCTGGTCGCTTCCCGTCAGCCACGGGTCCTCGCAAATGGCGACTGTGAGCGCGGCCACAGTCGAGAACACTTCTGCCGAGACCGATGGGTCGGCAAGCGTGTCAGCCACGACCTCCGAAGGCATGACTGGCCATAGGTCGTCCTCGCTCACTGAGCGCCACGCGCTTGTCGGCGACGTAGGACTTCGTCCATAGTCGTGGTCGGCAGAGTCCCGGCTTCGGCCGCTGCTCGGATGCGGTCACGGTCGGGATCGGTGTCCAGCATGGCCCGGCCTCACCAAGCGTTGAGCACCCCATCCAGTTCAGCGCCCTGCTGGGCTTCAAGAAGTTCGGCGAAGAACTGCGCACGGCGGCTGCCGCGCAGGGCGCCGGAGATGCCGCCGATCGTCCGCGGCACCCTGGGCTGGTCCGGCGTGCCACCGTGGCCAGGCTGAGCGCTCATGACACCACCTTTCACGCTGTCAGGCTACGTCTTGATCTCAACTACTTGCAGGAATCCCGTGGCACCAATGGCGAGGTGTGCCTGTGATCGGCCATTGACAGCGTGCGAGGCGCGGGCGTGGACGCCATCGTGCGCCCTGCCGCGCGGTCTCCGCCGAGCACCATGGCCAACGGCCGGGGAGCGCGAGGGGCCGGCAGGCACCTCGCCGGGTCTCGGGGCGAAGCCTCGAGACCCGATCAGCACGCCCGAGCGCAAGCGAGGACCGCTCGGGGCGGGCTCCAGCAGGCCAAGCCGGTAATCGGGCAACGGGCGGGCGACTGGCGAGCGGAGCGAGCGGGGTTTTCGGGGGGTCGAAGGGGGGCGGAGCCTCCTGGGAGGCGCTGCCCGGAGCTCCCGCCGCGCGAAGCGCGCTCATCAGCGGAGGTCCATGCGTTTCCCCCGGGACTCCCTAGGGCAAGCTGGGTGGGCGTGGTACGCTCCCAAGCGAGCGCTTGGTTTACTTCCGAGGGGCCGCCGCATGAAGTTCTCGACCTTCCACCTCTTCCACCGCTTCGACGGGCAGAGCTTCAAGGACGTCTACGACTACCACCTGGAGCTCATCGAGCTGGCCGAGGAGCTGGGGTTCGACGGGGTGCGGCTGGCCGAGCACCACTTCCGCGACTACGGCGTCGTCCCCAACCTGTTCACCATGCTGGCCCACGCCGCCGCCCGCACCTCCCGCATCAGGCTGGGCACCGGGATCGTGGTGCTGCCCCTGCACAACCCGATCCACGTGGCCGAGGAGGCCGCGCAGGTGGACGTGCTCTCGGGTGGGCGGCTCGACCTGGGGATCGGGCGGGGATACCAGAGCTTCGAGTTCGAGGGGTTCGGGATCGACCTGGCGGAGGCCCGCGACCGGTTCAACGAGGCACTAGAGGTGATCGTCGGGCTCTGGACGCAGGAGTCGTACCAGCACGAGGGGAAGTTCTACAAGACCGGCACGGAGGTCTCGCTCGCGCCCAGGCCGCTGCAGAGCCCGCACCCGCCGCTGCACGTGGCCGCCGTCTCCCCCGAGACCGTGACCATGTACGCCGAGCGCGGGCTGCCCATCCTGGCCGACCCCGCCGCCCCGTTCCGTAAGGTCGTCAAGGCGGCCGAGACCTGGCGGGAGACGGCCGCGCGGGCGGGGCACCCGGCAGGGGCCGACCTGGTGGTGGCGCGCACCGTGTACGTGGCCCCGACGCTGGAGCAGGCCCGCGAAGACCTGGCGAGGTTCGAGGCGTCGTTCGACCGCTCCCGCATCTTCAACGAGAAGAGCGCCCCCATCGACCCCAAGACCGGCAAGGCGGCGCAGGGTTTCGAGTACTACCAGGACCGCTATCTCAAGGGCGGCACGGTGTCGGCCGACTTCCGGTGGGAGCAGCTGGAGGTCATCGGGGACCCGGACCGCGTCATCGAGCAGATCTCGCTGCTCAAGGACGCCGGCTTCACGAACCTCCTGTGCGACTTCGGCAGCACCCGGCCGATGCCGCTAGAGGACATGAAGCGGGTCATGCGCTTCTTCGCGACCGAAGTCATGCCGGCCTTTGGAGACTGAAGATGATCCACAGCCTGTCCCTGTCCGACGTCCTCGCCGACCACGCCCGCAGCCGCCCCCAGGTCACGGCGGTGGTGGACGGTGAGGTGCGGCGCACGTACCCGGAGCTGGACGAGCGGGTGACCCGGCTGGCCGACGCCCTGGCCGGTCGAGGGGCCTCCGCCGGTGACCGGGTGCTGTGGCTCGGCCAGAACTCGCATGCCGTGCTGGAGCTGCTGCTGGCCTGCTCGCGCCTGGGCGCGATCCTCTGCCCGGCGAACTGGCGGCAGTCGGAGGACGAGCTGCGGTTCGTGCTGTCCGATCTGACCCCCGAGGTCGTCGTCTGGGAGCACTCAGAAGCCACCGCCGCCGTGTCCGGGAGCACGTGGGTGCGGGCCGGGGACGAGTACGAGGAGCTGGTGGCGGGCGGCTCGCTGCGGGACTTCCCGCAGGTGGCGGACACCGAGCCGGTCCTCGCCCTCTACACGGCCGCCTTCGCGGGGCGGCCCAGCGCCGCACTGCTCAGCAGCGCCGCGCTCGTCGCCCACAGCGCCTCGCTCCTGGTCGTGCGCCAGATGGAGCCCGGTTTCACGTTCCTCAACAACGGGCCGCTCTTCCACGTGGGCACGATGATGTTCTGCCTGGCCACGCTCCAGATCGGCGGCACGAACGTGTTCACGCCCGCCTTCGACGCCGAGGAGGTCTGCCGGCTGATCGACGCCGAGCGGGTGACGCAGGCGTTCCTGTTCGGGCAGATGATCGACGCGGTGGCGGCCGCGAACGCGGGCGGCAAGTACGACCTGTCGTCGCTGAGGTTCGTCTCCCACTCGGCCGAATGGGACGACATGATCACCGTCGACGACTCTCCCTGGTGCCGGTCCAAGATGGGCGGGTACGGGCAGACCGAGGTGGGGGGCATGCTCACGTTCCTCGGGCTGGCGGAGGGCGGCGCCGGGTTCGCGGGCCGCCCCTCTCCGCTGGTCCAGGTACGGATCCTGGCCCCGGACGGCGCCGAGGTCCCGCCGGGCGAGGTGGGCGAGATCTGCGCCCGCGGCAAGACCCTCTTTTCCGGATATTTCGACCGACCCGACTTAAATGCGGCCAAGTCGGCGTTCGGCTGGCACCACACCGGCGACCTCGGCCGCCGCGAACCCGACGGCACCATCACCTTCATCGGCCCCAAACTTCGGATGATCAAGTCGGGCGCCGAGAACATCTACCCCGCCGAGGTCGAACGCGCACTCAAGTCCCACCCGGCCGTGGCCGACGCCGCGGTGATCGGCGTCCCGGACCCGGCCTGGCACCAGGCGGTCAAGGCCGTGGTCGCGCTCAAGCCGGACGCCACCGTCACTCAGGACGAGCTGGTCGAGCACGTCAAGTCGCAGGTGGCGTCGTACAAGAAGCCCAAGGAGGTGGCGTTCGTGGACGCGATACCCAAGCGCGGCTTCACCCCCGACTACGACGCCCTGGACGCCGCCCACGGCGGAGGGAACTACCCCGGGACGTAGCGACCGGGACAGGCGACCGCACCGGGACGGCCATGGCACGTGAGCACGTGCCATGGCCGTCTCCTTTCCTGCGGTGACCCGGGCGAGCAGGAGACTGTTGACGGACATCCGATGTTTCGTCTACGTTGCCGTGCATATCGGGTTGCGAAATATTTCGCAACTCCGCTTCCGCTCGAGGTAAGGCCAGGAATGAGCCCATGACTTACGATTTCAGCCGCCGCGCCCTGCTGGCGGCGGGCGGCACGTTCGCGCTGAGCAGCGTGGCAGGCATGGCGGGCGTGGCGTCCGCGCACGCCGGCTCCTGGCGTTCGACGCTCGTGTACCGCGAGCGCGGCAGGCTCGTCTACGCCGAGGACGCCGAGCACAACCGCGTTCCGGACTTCAGTCACGCCGGCTACCGCAACGGCGAACGGCCGCTGCCGCACCTGCCGGTGGTCAAGACGATCAGGCCGATCGAGGGTGACAACACCGCCCACATCCAGTCCGCGCTCGACGAGATCGCGGCGTTGCCCGAGCATCGGCGCGGGGCACTGCTGCTCCTGCCGGGCCGCTACCCGGTGTCGGGGACGATCTACGTACGTTCCGGCAGGACCGTGCTGCGCGGCTCCGGAGACGGCGAGGACGCGGCCGAGAACACGGTCATCATGGCCACCGCCGCGGGGCCGGCGAACCGCACGGTGATCGTCGCGGGCGGCACGGGCCCGGTCAACTGGTCGGCCTGGCGGACCGAGGTGCCGGGGACCCGTACCGACATCGTCTCCGACTTCGTCCAGGTGGGCTCGCGCACGTTCGAGGTCGCCGACGCGCGCGGGCTGCGGCCCGACGACCACGTCATCGTCTTCCATCCCTGCTCGGAGGGGTGGCTGAAGGCCATCGACCACGGCGGGCACGACACCGGACGGCCGTGGTACGTGGACGAGGAGCCGATCCTCTACAACCGTTACGTCACCGACATCACCGGCAACCGGGTGACCGTCGACGCGCCGGTGCTCAACCACCTGAACCGGTCGCTGTCCCAGTCGTACCTCTACAAGACCGACCGGGCAGGCGTGATCTCCCAGGTCGGCGTGGAGCGGCTGCGGGTGGACGTCGAGTTCGGCGGTGATCCGTTCGCGCAGAAGTCGGCGGTGCAGAACGCCATCCGCGTCTTCCGGGCCGAGGACGCCTGGATCCGCGACTGCACGGCGCTGCGGTTCTGGCAGGTCGGCATGGAGGCGTGGGAGGCCACCCGGGTCACGGTCGACAACTGCCGCGCGCTGGAGCCGACCGGCTCGACCTCCGAGGGCGGGAACCGCTACAACTTCTGCGCCCACCCGTTCGCGCAACTCGTGCTCTTCAAGGACTGCCACGGCAACAAGGCGAGGCACACGTTCATCGTGAACGGGGCCGCCTCCGCCTCGGGGATCGTCTTCCTGCGCGGGACCTCGGAGGAGACGTACAACACCAGCGAGGGCCACCGGCGCTGGAGCACGGGACTGCTCTTCGACGGTCACCGCGAGGTCGATCCGCACCGCACGCTGACGCTCGGGCTGTACAACCGCGGCTGGTGGGGGACCTCGCACGGCTGGTCGGCGGCCCATTCCGTGGCCTGGGGTTGCGACATGTCCGGCACCCAGATCGTCGTGCAGAAGCCGCCCACCGGGCAGAACTACGTCGTCGGCGCCAGGAACGCCATGGTGAACGCCGACGGCCCGTTCGCGCACCCGATCGGCCACGTCGAGGGCACCGGCGAGGCCGACCCGCAGATCCCGTCGTTGTACGAGGCCCAGCTCCACGAGAGAGGTTTCCGCCACGTTTAGATCTAGGGTTTCCGGTAGAGGTGGATGTTCTTGATGTGGACGTCGTTCCTGCTCGCCATGCCGGCGCGGCCGTACAGCCCGCACTTGAAGTAGTGGGTGGCCGCGCCGTGGTCCTGGAACGTGGCGCGGAACTGCCGGTTCACGAAGACGTGCACGAGGCCGGGGCCGGTCTCGTGCACCACGTTGAGCCGCAGGTACGTGTCGTAGATCGGGGTGTGGATCTGCTGGGACTGGTCGTAGTAGTTGAGGCTGTCGGTGTTCATGGCCAGCGTCATGAACGCCGTGGCCCAGGTGGCGCCGCCGAAGACCTGCATGACGCAGACGCGGTGGGCGCCGGCCGCGACCTTGATGTCGCATTCGAACTGCGCGTCCCCGGAGGTGTAGTCGTTGTGGAAGCGGAGCTCGCTGCGCGGCCCCGAGTCCTGTCCGGGGAACGTGCTGGGATCAGCGGAGTAGAGCCAGAAGTGGTGCTCGCCGGTGGCGACGTCGTACGTGTGACGGGTCCTGTCCGGAGGCTGGTGCACGGTGTAGCCGGGAGAGATCTCGGTCCACCCGGACCCGATCGGCGCGGCGTGCGCGGCCGACGGCCATCCCCAGGCGGTCAGGCCGAGCGCACCGGTGCCGATGATGAACGTTCTCCTTCGCATGGCGGCTCTCGTTTCGTCGCGATCAGAATGCTGTGCGAGATATTGCGAAAGAAGATCTAGCGGCACCGTAGGCCAACCGCCATAAGTCGTCAAGGGTCCGGCGAGCAGGCAGACTTCTGACGGGGAAGACGTTCTAGGGGAGGACTTGAAGTGGACGACGTGACTGTCCCCCGCCGCAGCACCATGGCGGACATCGCCGCCAAGGCGGGGGTCTCGCCTTCGACCGTGTCGAAGGTGCTGCACGGCAGGTCGGACGTCTCTCCGCAAACCCGCGGCCGCATCCAGCGGCTGCTCGGTCAGCACGGCTACACGCTGCCGGGACACGGCGAACATCCCGGTGGCCTGATCGAGTTCGTCATCAACGAGCTGGACAATCCCTGGGCCGTGGAGCTGATCCGCGGCGCCGAGGAGACCGCGCAGGCCGAGGGCATGGGCCTGGTCGTGTCGGCCGTGCACCGGCGGAGCAAGCTGGCCCGGCACTGGCTGGACGCGCTCGGCAACCGGGGGTCGCTCGGCGCGATCCTGGTCGTCTCCGAGCTCTCCGCCGAGCAGGAGCGCGAGCTCGGACGGATGGGCATCCCCTTCGTCGTGGTGCAGCCCTCGGAGAACGCGAACCCGGACACCCCGGCGGTCGGCTCGACGAGCTGGCAGGGCGGATTCTCGGCCACGCGGCACCTGATCGAGCTGGGCCACCGCAGGATCGCGATGATCACGGGTCCGGCGGAGCGGCTGACCTCACGGGTGCGGCTGGACGGCTACCGCGCGGCGCTCGACCAGGCCGGGATCGAGTCCGATCCCGAGCTGATCCGGCATGGCGACTACTCACACGAGCCCGCCTACCACCTGTCCCTGGAGCTGCTGAGACTGCCCGACCGGCCCACGGCCGTGTTCGCGGGCAACGACCTGCAGGCCCTGGGCACGTACCGGGCGGCCAAGGAATGCGGTCTGCGGGTGCCGGAGGACGTCAGCGTGGTGGGCTTCGACGACTTGCCCTTCGCCCAGTGGATCGCCCCGCCGCTGACCACCGTGCGCCAGCCGCTGGCGAACATGGCCGGCATGGCCGTCAGGCTCCTCGTCCAGCTCATCAACGGCGAGCAGCCGGAGACCCTGCGCGTCGAGCTGGCGACCCGGCTGATCGTGCGCGAGAGCACCGCCCCGGTCGCGAGTTCATAGAGGTCGCCTGATCGGTCCGTCCGTCCCGTACACCGGGGCGGACGGTTCAGCGCACGCGCTCCAGAGTGCGGTCCTGGCAGCCGGAGGGCGCGTTCACCGGGTTGCAGCGGGCCGTGGCCCCGCCGGGCAGTTCGGCCACGTAGTCGCTGCCGTTCCTGGCGGACAGGCCGATCACGGGGAAGTCCGTGCTGACCATCTGCGCGCCGCTGTCCAGCGCCGCCTTCAGCCGGCTCGTGTCGCCCGACCTGGCCTCGGTGAACGGCACGTCGGAGCGGGTGCGCACGTAGTACCCCTTCCGCACGAAGTCCTGGATCTGCGCGGTGTTCGTGCCCTGCGGGTCGTTCCAGCCGATGAAGGCGGCGTCCGCGCGGCCGGGGCGGGAGTTCGTAAACAGCACCCGCCCCTCCAGGCTGGGGTGACCCGTGAGATAGGGCTTCTGGATGGCCTCGGCCTGGTTGTCCATGAAGAACATGACCTTGCCCCGCGAGGACGACAGTTCCGGCCAGCCGTGCTGGAGCACGGACTGCTCGAGGGTGAGCCCCGGCCTGCGGACGTCGTCGGGCGTGATGAGCCGGTCGTCAGGGAAGACCGAGCGGATCTCGGCGTCCAGCGCGTCCATCAGCGCCGCGTCCCACGCCGGGCTCTTGGCGCCGCCCATCGCCTCCTTGGCCGGGTCGGTGCTCTTGAGCTCGGTGAGGATCGTCAGCGGCACGTGCCCCGGATGGGCGTCGGACCATTCGCGCACCTGGCGCAGGCAGGTGGCCAGGGCCGAGCAGTTGGTGCCGTAGTCGTGGTCGGCCCAGTGCAGCACCTTGAACCCGGGCTTGGCCAGCGCGGGGTCGTTGAGCGGCGGCAGCCCGGCGTCCCGCCTGACCAGCGGGTTGGCGTACAGGCCGCCCTTGGGGTCGGGGAAGACGTCCAGCTCGATGCCGCGCACGTGCTGGGCGGTGAACTGGTTCGGCAGGGCGGTGTGCGAGTACTGCAGGTTCCACCAGTTGGCGTCGGTCTTGCGCTGCACGTCCTTCTCGGCGTCGGTCAGCTCGCGGTGGTAGCTGTTGTGGGTGGCCATGGTCTGGATCTGGTTGATCCGCAGCGGGCCGCGTCCCGCCGTGGCGGCGTCGGCGGCGGGTACGGCCGCGAGCGCGGTCAGGGCGGTGGCGGCGATGCCGATGAGGGCGAGGCGGCGCATGGCTCTCCTAGCACGGGGGTTTTACCGGGACAGACCATTGGGGGCAGGGGTTAACGGCTGATCACGAAATATCCAAATGCGCCGGAAAATATGCGGAAGCGTCCGATCAGAGGATGGCCAGAGGAGTGACCGGGCTGCCGGTCCCGCCCTCGATCCTGAGCGGCGCCACCACGAAGACGAACTCCGTACGGCCGGCGGCCCCCAGCTCCTCCAGCCAGAGCATCTCGACGAGGTGCACGCCGTGCCGGTGGAGCAGGATGAGGTGCAGGTCGTCGGCGAGGTCCTCGTCGGCGAGCCCCCGTGCGTTGAGCCCGCCGATGGCGGCGTTGTCCGAGGCCACCACGGACACGTCGTGCGCGGCGAGCCAGCGGCCTGCCTCCGCGGACAGCCCCGGCTGGCCCGCCCAGTACTCCTCGTGCGAGCGCCGCCACACCAGCGGCCAGCCGGTACGGATCACCGCGGCGTCCCCCGGTCGCGGCGTGGCGATCTCCGCCAGCAGCTCCGCCGGGATCCTGAAGTCCGCGGGCAGGTGGTCGAGGCCGAGGTGGCGGGCCACGTCGAACAGCACACCCCTGGCGACCACGCCGCCCACCTGCTCGATGCCGCACCTGGTCGCGCCGTAGGAGCGGACCCTGGCCGCCGGATGGCCGTTGTAGAGCTCGTCGCCCGACCACATGTGGCACAGCGCGTCCATATGGGTCGTGGTGCCGTGATGGCTGACGACCAGCGCGTCGTCGGCCACGTACAGCCCCTCCCCGATCGGGCGGGCGCCGGCCGCGTAGTCGCCGCCGTCCACGGACATGAAGTGCTGCGGCAGCGGGCGACCGGGCAGGTGCGGGACCGTCGTGGGGGCGGGCGAGGAGGTGGCGCCCCTGATCGGCATGGCCAGGCTGAGCACCTCGCCCGTGGTGGCGCTGCTCAGGGCTTCGAGCACCGTGGCCGGGGTGAGCAGGTTGAGGGTGCCACGCTGATCGTCTGGGCCGAATCGTCCCCAGTTGTTAGGCTCGTGAACCACGTAAGCGCTTCCTTTCTCCTACGCGCCGCCTGGCGCGGATAACCCTGCGCCGGAGGTCCGATGCACTGCGATCCGCGGTTCTCCCGCGTACGCGAGGTGTTCGAGGGGCATCTCGCCGACGGCGCGGAGCTGGGCGCCGCCTTCGCCGTCTACCTGGACGGCGAGCCGGTCGTGGATCTGTGGGGCGGTGTCGCGGACCGGCACACGGGGCGGCTGTGGGAGAGCGACACGCCTGCCTTCGCCTACTCCTGCACCAAGGCGATCACCGCCACCGTGCTGCTGCAGCTCGCCGAGCGGGGGCTGGTGGACGTCTCCGGGGCGGTCGCGGACGTGTGGCCGGAGTTCGCGGCCCGGGGCAAGGGGGCGGTCACCGTCGAGCACCTGCTCACTCACCAGAGCGGGTTGCCGGTGGTGGAGGAGCCGGTGCCGGTGGAGGAGTTCGGGGATCAGGCGGCCATCGCCGCCCGGCTCGCCGGTCAGGCGCCGCTGTGGGAGCCGGGGTCGGCACACGGCTATCACGCGCTGTCGTACGGGTTCCTGGTGGGGGAGGTGATCAGGCGGGTCACCGGCAAGTCGGTGGGTGAGCTGGTCGCCGCGGAGATCGCCGAGCCGCTGGGGCTGGAGCTCTGGGTGGGGGCGCCGGACACGGTGATCGCCCGCACGGCCCGGCTCAAAGCAGGCGAACGCCCGCGCGCAGCGGTCACCGAGGCCACCGGCGGGGTGCCGGATGTGCTGGCCGAGATGGCGAAGGCGGCGCTCGATCCGCAGAGCCTCATGAACCGCTCGCTCGGCAACCCCGGCATGCACCTCCTCAAGGGCGGCGCGAACCACCCCGTCATCCTGCGGGCGGGCTGGCCCGCGGCCGGGGTCGTGACCACGGCCAGGGGGCTGGCCGGGTTCTACCGTTCGCTGATCGCGGGCGACCTGCTGCGCCCCGAGACGCTGCGGGAGGCCGTACGCCCCCGCGTGCACGGCCCCGACCGCGTCCTGCTCCTGGACACCTCGTTCGGCCTCGGCTACATGCGGCCGTCCATGACGTTCCTGATGCCGTCGCAGAGCGCGTTCGGCCACTCGGGGCTGGGCGGCTCGCTCGGCGTGGGCGACCCTGAGCGCGGCCTGGCCATCGGCTACGTCATGAACAAGATGGCCAACGCCGTCTCCGGCAACCTGCGCGGCCTCCGCCTGGTGCAGGCGGTCTACGACTCGCTCTGACCGCATGACCGCTCAGTGCATGGTCACGCCGCCGCTCACCGACAGCGTCTGCCCGGTGATGTAGGCCGCGCGATCCGTGCACAGGTAGGCGACCAGGCCCGCCACGTCGGCGGGGGTCCCGAGGCGGCGCAGCGGGATGCCGCGCGCGATCTTGTCCACCAGCCCCGGCTCGGCCGCGGACACCCGGTGGAGCATGGGCGTGTCCGTGGGGCCGGGGCAGACCACGTTCGAGGTGACCCCCGCCTTGGCCGCTTCCCTGGCGAGCGTCTTGGCCAGGCCGAACAGCCCCGCCTTGGTCGCCGCGTACGCCCCTTCCCCGCCGGATCCCGCCCTGGCGCCGTCGGAGGAGACGAACACCAGCCGCCCCCATCCCCTGGCCAGCATGCCGGGCAGGAGCAGCTTGGTGAGGAGCATCGGCCCGCGCAGGTTGACCTGCCACATGAGGTCCCAGCCCGCGGGATTGCTCTCGGCGAACGGCTCCACGATCGACACCCCGGCGTTGTGCACCAGGATGTCCACCTGTCCCACCGCTTCGGAGAACTCCTCGACGGACGCGGGCGAGGCCAGGTCCACGACCGCCGCCCGCCCGCCGGGCAGGTCGGCGGCCACCGCTTCCGCGCTCCGCACGTCGGCGACCACGACCTCCGCCCCCAGCGCGGACAGGTCAGTGGCGATGGCCGCGCCGATCGCGCCCGCTCCCCCGGTCACCACGGCCACGCGCCCGTCCAGGCGCAGCCCGTCCATCATTTCCACGTCTCGACGAGGTCCGCCGTGCCGGCGCGGGTGGCGAGGAGGCTGATCGTGTGTTTCAGTACGGCCCGCGCGTAGTCCTCGGGAATGCCCGCCACCGCGTCCGTCACCACCGTCACCCGGTAGCCCAGGTTGACCGCCTCCAGCGCCAGGCCCGGGATGCCCAGGTTGAGCGAAACGCCCGCCGCGACCACGGCGGACACGCCCAGGGAGCGCAGCGTCATGTCGAGCGAGGTGCCGGTGAACGGGGAGAAGCCGTGGTGGCGGCGGCTCTCCAGGTCGCCGCCGTCCCGCAGCTCGGGGATGACCTCCGCGGCGGGCGTGCCCTCCAGCATGTGCTCCGGGTCCTTGAGCAGGGAGACGATGAACGGGCAGTTGTCCGTGTGGGAGCCGGACCGGTCGGGGCGGAAGGCGGCCGTGCAGTGGATCACCGGGATCCCGGCCGATCTGGCCGCCTGGAGGAGGCGGGCGGTGTTGGCCACGACGTCGTGCCGCGCGCAGGCATCCACCAGCTCCGGAAATTTCGTCAGATCGCCGACTACGCCCCGCTGCATCTCCATCACCAGCACGGCCACGCGCTCCACAGGCGACCTCCGTCGATTTAGCCGAGCGCTTGCTTGGGGACAACTCAGCATATCACCCGCGACACAGCGTCATCTCCCATTGACACCCGGCGAAATATCTCCAGTCGTGACAACCCCAACCCCAGGTGAGACCGTCGAATCGAAGACGGCTGCTAATGGGGGTTCGACTTGGTCCCTGGTTACCGCGAAGTACGCCAGCTCGGCGCCGGACGCACCGGCCGCGTCTTCCTCGCCACCTACCAGCAGACGGGCGCCTACGTGGCGATCAAGTATCTGAACGCCACCTTGCGCAGGGACGCCGAGTTCATGGAGCGCTTCCGGTCGGACACCCACGAACTGGTCGAGATCGACGACCCGAACGTGGTCCGGATCTACGAGTACGTCGAGACCGCCGGCCGGGCCGCCGTCGTCATGGAGCTGGTGGACGGCGTGTCACTGCGTACGCTGCTGAGCGAGCACCGCGGGATCAGCCCGGAAGCGGCTCTCGCCGTGCTGAAGAGCACGCTGCTGGCCCTGGCCGCCGCGCACGAGCGGGGCGTGCCGCACCGTGACGTCAAGCCGGAGAACATCCTGGTCCAGGCCGACGGCACCAGCAAGCTCGCCGACTTCGGCGTCGCGGTGCACGCGGAGGAGCCGGACGTGCCCGCGGGCAGCCCCGAGTACATGTCGCCCGAGCTGTGGACGCACGGCCGGGCGGGGCCGCCCGCGGACCTGTACGCGGCGGCGTGCGTGCTCTTCGAGGCGGTCAGGGGGCGGCCGCCCTACCGGGCGGTCAAGGAGGGCCCATCCGGCAGCGACGAAGGGGCGCTGGACGTTCCCGCCGTGCGGGACAAGCACCTGGCGGAGCCCGTGCCGCTCGAGTTGACCCCCGACTCGCTGCGCGACCTGCTCAAACGCGGGATGGCCAAGGATCCGGCGGACAGGTACGCCTCGGCCAGGCAGTTCGCCGCGGAGCTGGAGGAGGACGCGGTCGCCGGCTACGGGCCGGAGTGGGAGAAGCGGGGGCGGCGGCACCTGGGCGAGCTGGCCACACTGCTGGCGCTCCGGTTCCCGCTGGCCAGGACCGACCGGGCGGCCGGGATCACCCTGAAGGACCGGGCGCTGCGGATGCCCCGGCTGCCCCCGCACTTATGGGTGGCGGGGGCGACGGTGGTCACGGTGGCGCTCGCGCTCTTGGTGTCGGGCGGGCGGCTGCCGCCGGGACCCGGCGCGATCCTGATGCCACCGCCCAAGACGACGCCGAGCGAGCCGGAGCCGACGCCTGTCGACGCGGCCACGCCTAGCCGTACCCCGACGTCCACCGCTCCCCGCCGCACCTCGCCCTCCCCTGCCCGTGTGCCGAGCAGCTCCGCGCCGCCCCCTCCCACGATCCGGCAGGGCGGGACCTCCGTGCCCCGCCCCGCCGCCGTCCTGGCCGCCGGCGTCGTGGGGTGGAGCGGCACGGCGGGGACGATCAAGGTCTCCGTGGACGGTGCCGGGCCCGTGCGGCTGCTGATCTCGTACACGCGGCGGGACGGGGAGGGCGGGGTGGCCAGGACGGTACGGCAGGAGAGCCGCACCTTACGGGGCAGCACCGTCTACACCAGCAGCGTGGCGCACGACCCGGGGAGCGTTTCCTGCGGCAGGCGGGCCTACTTCGGGATCGTCGTCATGACGGAGCCCGCCGCAGCGAACGGGCCGCAGGTGAGCGAGGTCGCGGTGGACGGCGCCGCCTGCCCTGCGCCTTCCCGTTCCGCCACGCCGGCGCCCAGCCACGAACACAGCACCTCGACCCTCACGACACCCACGCCGTCGCCCACACCATCGGGCACGTCGCTGGGCACCTTGTCAGGCACGTCGTCAGGCACGCCGTCGGGCACCTCGTCGCACACGTCGTCGGGCACGCAGGAGCCGCTTTCCCTCCCCCGGAGGCCGGGCCTTGTGAGTCAACCAAGCGTGCGCTAGCTTGGCAAGCGATGAGCGGTGACACCTCTGCGTACTGGGCCGCCTGCGCGCGCGGCGAGCTGGTCGTCCAGCGCTGTACGTCGTGCGACCGCCGCGTCCACCTCCCCGCGGCCGACTGCCCCTGGTGCGGCGCCGGCGAGCTCGTGTTCGAGCCGGTCGAGGGCGAGGGTGTCGTGCACACGTTCACGGTCGTGCACCGCTCGTTCGCCCCCGGGTACCGGGGCCGGGAGCCGTACGTGATGGCCTGGGTGGACCTGCCGGCGGGCGTGCGGGCGTTCGGGCACGTGGTGGGGTGCGCCCCGGACGACGTACGCGTCGGCATGCCGGTACGCGTGACGTTCATCGACGAACTCCCTCATTGGAGGCCAGCGTGAAGCTGGGCAACGTGCTGATCCCCGTCGCCGACCTGGACGAGGCGATCGCCTTCTACGGCCTGCCGGTGAAGTTCAGGGACGGCGACAGGTTCGCGGCGCTGGACGGCGGCGGGGTCACCGTGGCGCTGGCCGGGCCCGCCGAGCACGTCACCGCCTCGGTCGCGCCCTCGTACAAGGTGGACGACCTGGAGCAGGCCGTGCGGGAGATGGCGGCGCGCGGCGGCGAGGTGGTGCGGGAGCCCGAGAAGGGGCCGCACGAGACGCGGGCCGTGCTGCGCGATCCCTCAGGAAACGTCTTCGTGCTCTATCAGCCCCTCTGACTGGAGGCATCCCCCATGGCGCGATCACCATACGGCAACTACGGCCACGCGATCCTGACCGCCGGAGCGCTGCGCACGCCCGACCGGGTCGCGCTCACGTACTGCGGCGAGCAGAGCTTCACCTACGACGAGCTCAACAGGAACGTCAACCGCCGCGCCGGCGCCCTCCTCGCGAAGGGGATCACGCCGGGCCGGCGGGTGGCGGCGCTGCTCAACGAGACGTTGCGGGTGGCCGAGGTCTACCTGGCGCAGGCCAAGATCGGGGCGGTGACGGCGGCGCTGAACCCGTACTGGCCGGTGGAGACGCTGCGTGACGTGGTGGCGGCCTCGGGGTGCACGGCGTTCGTGTACGACGCGACGGTCGAGGGCGTGGTCGAGCAGATCAGGGGCTCGCTCCCGGCCGTGACCACGTGGATCGACGTGCGGGAGCTCGAAGGCGACTCCGAGGAGGAGCCGCCGATCAGCGGCTGGCACGACGACCCGCTGGCGCTCTACTACACCTCGGGCACGACGGGGCTGCCGAAGGCGGTCGTGCACACGCACGCGTCCTCCCTCGCCACGGCGCAGATCTGGCTGGACGTGCCGCGCGGGCCCGACTCGGTGTTCGGGACGGGCGCGATCATCTGGGGCATCGGCTTCCCGGCCATCGCCGGGCCGGCTCTGTACGCCGGGATGCGCCTGGTGCTGGAGCAGGACTGGGGACCGGCGAACTTCCTGCGCGTCGTCCCCCGCGAGCGGGTCACGCATCTGTCGCAGATCCCCTCGTTCTACTCCGCGCTGCTCGCGTCGCCCGACCACGAGGGCGTGGACCTGTCGTCCATACAGGTGATCATGCTGGGTGGCGAGCCGCTGACCAGGACCATGCTGGACCGGATCAAGGCCAGGCTCCCGCAGGCGGGTGTGTACTCGTACTACGGCCAGACCGAGGCCCCGTACACGTGCATGGGCCGCGTGGACGACGGCTCGACCCCGCTCGGCTCCTCGGGCCGCGCCCGCACCGGCAACGCGGTCCAGATCACGGGCCCGAACGGCGACCGCGTGATCGACGAGGTCGGCGAGATCAACCTGGCCGGGCCGCACCGGATGACCGGCTACGACGGCCTGTCGGAGCGGACGGCGGAGGTGCTGCGCGGCGAGTGGTACGTCGGCGGCGACCTCGGGACCCTCTCCTCCGACGGCGTGCTGCGCGTGCTGGGCAGGCGGGAGGACTCGATACTCAAGGGCGGCGTCTGGACCCAGCCGGTCGTGATCGAGGAGGCGGCCGCGGCGCTGGACGGGGTGGCCGAGGCGGGCGCGGTCGGGGTGCCGGAAGGGGCCTCCGAGCAGCGCGTCCTGCTGGCGGTCGTGCCGCGCGCCGGGCACACGCTGGAGGCGTCCAAGCTGGCGCTGGCCCTGGCCGACGCGCTGCCGGAGCACCAGCGTCCCGACCACATCGTGGTGGCCGACGAGCTCCCCCACTCGCAGGACGCCTCCGGCGGACCCGGCAAGCTGCTGCGCGGGAAGATCCGCGAGCTGCTCGGGTGAGCGCGTACGAGCACGAGGTCAAGGCGCTGCTCAGCGAGGCCGGGGTGCCGGTGCCGCGCGGGATGGTGGTGCACGACCTCGACTTCTCCCGGGCCGCGGAGCTGGCCGAGCCGCTGGTGCTGAAGGCGTTCGGCCCGGGACTGGTGCACAAGTCGGACGTCGGGGCCGTCGCGCTCGGGCTCTCCAGGGACGAGCTCGGGGCGGCGGCGGCCGGCATGCGGGCCAGGCTGCAGGTCGCGGGGTTCCTCGTCGAGGAGCAGGCCGACGCCGGGGTGGAGCTCATCGTGGGCCTCGTACGGGACCCGGGCTTCGGTCCGGTGCTGCTGGCCGGGCTGGGCGGGGTGTGGACGGAGGCGCTGCGTGACACGGCGCTGCGGCTCTGCCCGATCTCTGAGGAGGACGCGCGGCGCATGCTGGCGTCCCTGCGCGGATCTTCCGTCCTGTACGGGCGCCGCGGCGGCCCGCCCGTGGACGTGGACGCGGTGGTCAAGCTGCTCATGACGGTCGGCGGCCCCGGCGGGCTGTGGGAGCGGCTGGAACTGGGCGAGTTCGAGCTGAACCCGGTCATCGCGACCCCTTCGGGGGTGATCGCGGTCGATGCCCGCTACCTGCCCTCCCCGGGACCTGTCGTGCCCGGGGCGCCCGGCGCCGCGACGGACTTCCTGCCGCTCTTCGAACCCAGGGCGGTGGCCGTCGTCGGGGCCTCCACGACCAGGCCGAACTTCGGCAACATGTTCCTCGGCTTCTACCGCGCCGCCGGCGTCCCGCTGGCGGCCGTGCATCCGTCGGCGGCCGAGGTGGCGGGGGTGCGGGCCGTGCCGTCTCTCGCCGATGCGGACGTCGACTACGCCCTCGTGGCCGTGCCCGCCGAGCGGTGTGCCGAGGTGGTGCGGCAGGCGTACGGGGTGCCGTTCGTGCAGGTGATGAGCGGCGGGTTCGGCGAGGCCGGACGGCCCGGGCTGGAGGCGGAGCTGGTCGAGGCGGCGCGGGCGGCGGGGACGCGGCTGCTCGGGCCCAACTGCATGGGCGTTTACTGCCCCCGGGGGCGGCAGACGTTCGTGGGAGGCGGGATCGGGCCCGCCGGGTCGGTCGCGCTGGTCTCGCAGAGCGGCGGGCTCGCGGGCGAGGTGATCAAGGTCGGGGAGCGGCGCGGGCTGGCGTTCAGCCGGGTCGTCACCGTCGGGAACTCGGCCGACGTCACCCCCGCCGAGCTGCTCCGCTGGCTCGCCCGCGACTCGGAGACGCGCGCCGTCGGGCTCTACCTGGAGGATCCGCGTGACGGGCGCGAACTGTTCGAGGCGCTGCGCTCCATGGAGTCGCCGGTGGTGCTGCTGGTCGGCGGGCGCACCGGGCAGGGGCAGGAGGCGGCCGCCTCGCACACCGGCGGCATGGTGAGCGACCGGCGGATCTGGGAGGCGGTGGCCGAGCAAGCCGGGGCGGTCCTGGTGTCCAGTCAGGACGACCTCATCGGGGTGCTGGCGTACTTCCAGGCGCACGGCTCGCGCGCCTCCGGCTCCGACGGGGTGCTGGTGGTGGGGCCGAGCGGGGGCGCAAGCGTGCTGGCGGCGGACGCGTTCGACCTGGCCGGGGTACGGCTCGACCCGCTGCCCGGCGACGCGCTGGACGCGCTGCGCGGGCTCGGCGTGGTGGCCTCGGGCAATCCGCTCGAGGTGCCGGTGGGGCCCTTGGGCCGGGCCGCTCTCGTGCCCGACGTGATCGAGGCGCTGCTGCGGCACCGGGCGTACCGCGACGTGGTCCTGCACGTCAACGTCCAGGCGTTCTTCACGTACGGGGACGCGGCCGAGCCCCTGTACGCGTACGCGCGGGCCGTGGCGGGGGCGCAGGAGGCGCTGCCCGGCACCAGGATCACCCTCGTCACCAGGAACGGCGAGTGCGCGCCCGCGGGCGTCGAGGATGAAGTGAGGCGGATCGCGGCGGCGGCGGGGATCCCCGTCTACCGCTCCATGGAGGCGGCCGCGGTGGCGGTCGCGGCGGGAGGGCGTCATGGGGTTGCTTGACGGCAAGGTCGCGTTGATCACCGGCGGGGCTCGCGGGATGGGGGCGGCGCACGTGCGGCTGTTCCTGGAGGAAGGGGCGCGGGTGGTCTTCGGTGACGTGCTGGACGAGGAGGGCAAGGCGCTGGCCGAGGAGACGGGGGCCGCGTACGTCCATCACGATGTGACCAGCGCCGAGGACTGGTCGCGGGCGGTGGCGACGGCCACGGAGCTGCACGGCCGGCTCGACGTCCTGGTCAATAACGCCGGGATCCTGAAATTCCGCCGCATCGCCGACATGTCGCCCGACGACTTCGATCGCGTGATTTCCGTGAACCTCAAGGGGACCTGGCTGGGGATCAAGTCGGTGATCAGCCCCATGAAGGCGGCCGGGCGCGGCGCCATCGTGAACATCTCCTCGATCGAGGGTTACGTCGGGGCCGAGGGGCTGTCGGCGTACTCGGCGTCGAAGTTCGGGGTACGCGGGCTCACCAAGTCGGCGGCCCGTGAGCTGGCCCGGTTCAACATCCGGGTCAACTCGGTGCATCCCGGCGCGATCAACACCTCGATGGCGATGGATCCGGACCTCATGAACGAGGTCGACGCCGACGCGTTCGTGAAGTCCATGGTCATCAAGCGCTTCGCCAAGCCGGTGGAGGTGTCGCACGTGGTGGCGTTCCTGGCGTCGGACCGGGCCAGCTACTGCACGGGAAGCGAGTTCACGGTCGACGGCGGCCTCCTGACGGGCGCCGGCTACTGACCGGCGTCCACCTTCAGGCCCGCGGCGAAACCAACGCCACGTCGCACAGCGCGCCACTGTCCAGCGCGAGGCCCGGCGCGGCGCAGCTCGGGCGGCGCGGCACGGCGTTGCGGCGTGATGTGGCGCGGCGTGGCGGTGCGGCGTGGCGGCGTGATGTGGCGCGGCATAGCCAGGTGCGGTGCGGCTCACATGTGGAGCCATGAAGCCTCGACCTCAGGACACTCGCGCAACACGCCCGGGACACAACCCTCCGAATGGACAGGTACCGCCTGCAGCGGGCTTGGGGGCGTAGGGGCCCTCACCTGGGCATGAGCTAGATCTTTTTGGATTAAACCACCGAAGCCCGGACATTTCTGGCAACATCTTTGACCAGCGGTTACCTAGCCTCTGAAGGCTTGAACCTCTCTTGGGTCGTGCATGACCTACCTTGACCGCAAGGTAGCCTCGCTCATCACGGAAGACGACAAGCCTCCGGTTTTGTCACACAGGTCCCGGGTTACCCCCTTTACCCGGATTTATGTTGACAAACCCGGTCTTGCCCGGAAGGTTCCCCGATACTTCCATGACGCCAGAGACGCAGAAGTTCATCGACCTGCTCGAGAGCCAGCTCGGCTACTCCGAAAGGGCCGGGAGCACCAAGTTCGGCAAGTGGTACGGCAAGCATGTCGAGTTCGACGCCGACTACAGCTCCGCTCCGTGGTGCGACATGTACATTTCGTGGGCGGCTTACAAGCTCGGGTACGAGGACTGGATCGGGCAGTTCGCATGGACGGTGTCCCACGCGAAGTGGTTCAAGGAGCAGGGCGCGTGGGGCCACAAGCCGAAGCCCGGGGCGATCGTCTTCTACGACTGGAGCGGGACGAACGACATCGACAACATCGACCACGTCGGTGTCGTGACCAGGGTCGAGGGTGACACGATCTTCACCATCGAGGGGAACATCGACGGGGGCGTCGCCAAGCGCAAGGAACGCGACACGAGCAAGGTCGTCGGGTACGGCTACCCCGAGCGCATCAAGGCCCGCCTGGACGAGGAGGCGGCCCATCAGGCGCAGGAAGCCCAGAAGAAGGCCGAGGAGCAGGCCGCGCTGACATCCGGGCCCGGCACCGACGTTGGCACGCTCCAGCTTCCCGAGGGCGAGTCGCTCACCTCCCTCATCCCCCGCAGCGAGATCGAGGAGCCCGCCCACGCCCCGCTCGCCGGGAGCTCCCCGGCGAAGAAGTCCCCGCAGGCTCCCGCCACGCCCGCCCCCAAGGCCATCACCGGCACCGCCACCGACGGCAAGGCCGCCGAGGTCACGAAGCAGCAGCCCAAGAAGGCCAAGCACGCCAAACCGGCCACGGCCGACACCACGGCGGCGACCGCCGAGCCCCTCCCCACACACGCCGACGCCTCGGCCACCGGCCCGCTGCCGGTCATCTCCTCCCCGACTCTCGTCGGCTCGACCCTGGTGGCCGCGCTGGCGCTGCTCGCCGTAGCCAAGACCCGCCGCCTCCGTGCGGTACCGGCCGCCGCTGGGGGTACGGCGCCCCGGTCCAACACCAACCGCCGCCGCCGTCGCAAGCTCGCGACCACGACCGCTCCCACACCGGTACGGGCGGGCGGGCGTCTGGACAGCACCCAGGACACGACCCAGCGCACCGCAGCCCTGGAAACCGTCCAGCTCACCAGCACCTCGGCCGCCGCCGAGCTCGCCGCCTCCTCCGCAGCCGTCCGGCGCACCGCCGCCCACGACGCCCGCGAGCCTCAGCCGGTCACGGCCGCGGACGCTTTCCAGCGCATCGCGACACCCGGCGCGCAGGACGTCGGCGCGCCGGACGCCGTCCGCCGCGCCGCCACCCGCAGTGCCAGGCACCGCAGGCGCCCGCTCGACACCCGCCCCTTCGACCTCGCCACGGACGCCGCGCCGCGCGCCTCCACCGCGCACCCGGCGTCACCCCACCACGCCCCCGCGGGAAGCGAGTCCTTCGAGGCCCTCTTCGGCACCCGGCCGGCCGAGCCGGCCACCACGACGGGGCCGGTCGAGATCGTGCTGGACACCGGGCCGCTGGAGCGCTTCGTCGACACCGGGCCGTTCGAGCGCATCGTCATCCCGGGAGCGACAAGCGCGTTCGACGCCTTCGCCCCCTCCGGAGGCACGAGCGGCGACGTGCTCGACATCGGCGCCACCTACCGGGGACGTCGCCGCCGCCGCGAGCACCCCGTCGAGGAGCCCGCGGCCTTCGCGGCCGACGTGCCCCTCCGCGGCCGCCGCCACCGCAGGCCGGCGCCCGGCCCTCAAGGCGTCCACGTCGGCGGCGCTCAGGACAATGCGCCGACCGGCCGCCGCCACGCCGCCACCGCGTTCCCGCCGCCGCCCCGGCACGACGACGACCGCGAGCTGGTCGGGGCTACGCGGGCGGCGACGGCCGGCCGGCCCGGCGCGGGCACGAGCGCCGCACCCCAGCCCGGCAGGGGCGCTCCCAGCCATGCGGCCAGGAGCGCCCAAGGCCAGCCAAGAAGGCGGGGACGGCACCGCGCCTGAACGGCCTCGACGCCGTGCGTCAAAACCTGAATGAACTCGGCGTCGTCCGTCAAACCCGAACCACCTCAGCGCCGTCGGTCAAACCCGAACGGCCTCGGCGCCGTCGGTAAAGCCCGAACCACCTCAGCGCCGTCCGTCAGAATCCGTGGTCCGCGGCGAAGGCGGCCAGCCGGGACACCGCGTCCCGGCTGCGCGTCCAGGGACGTACGATCAGCCGTTCCACGCCCAGCGCCGCCCAGGCGGGCACCTCGTCGGGCGAGGCCAGCGAGTACGCGTGCGCGGTCACCGGCACCCCCGCCCCCAGCCGGTCGAGCTGCGGCTTGATCGACTCGAGGGTGTGCGGCATGCTGATCCACCCGTCACACAGCCGGGCCGCCCTGCGCAGCGCGGCGGCCGACTCCCCTCCCGCGAGCACCGGCAACCGCCGCTGCACCGGCTTGGGCTCGAAGGCGACCTCGGGAAAGGAGTAGAACCTCCCGGAATGGGCGACCACCGGCTCGCTCCAGAGCCGCCTGACCACCTCGATCGCCTCGTCCAGCCGCGCTCCCCGAGTCCGGAACTCGACCCCGGCCGCTTCCCACTCCCCGCGGTACCAGCCGGCGCCGACCCCGCAGATGGCCCGTCCCGACGAGACCACGTCCAGGGTGGCGAACGCACGGGCCGACACGAAGGGGTGGCGCAGGGCGAGGAGCTGCACCGCCGTGCCCAGCTTGACGCGGGAGGTGAGGGCGGCGAGCCAGCAGAGATACGCGGGCGCGTCGAACAGCGGCGTCGCGGGCTTGATGCCCGGCTCAGACGTGCCCGGATAGGCGGCCAGAGACAGGTCGGTGGCGAAGACGAGGTGTTCGGGCAGCCACACCGACTCGAACCCCAGCTCGTCCGCCGCCACCGCCACGTCCTTCCACGCGGCCGGATGCACCAGGCCGAGCGGCACGCCGAACTTCACGGGTACCTCCGCAGGTCGTCGGCCAGCACGGCGGCACGCAGGCGTTCGCGGTGGACGGCCGTGGTGCCGTACGCGGCCGACCACGACCAGGCCCGGGCGAGCCAGAACCGCAGGTCGAGCTCCTCGGTGTAGCCGATGGCCCCGTGCACCTGGAGCGCCACCCGGGCGGCCAGCACGGCGGCGTCGCCGGCGGCGGCCTTGGCCGCGCTCACGTCCCGCTCGGCGGTGGCCGCGGCACCGTCCACCGCCAGCGCGGCCCGCCACACCAGGGGCGCCGCGAAGTCGACGGCCACGGCCACGTCGGCGAGCTGGTGCTTGACCGCTTGGAAGGACCCGATCGGGGCGCCGAACTGCGTCCTGACCTTGGCGTAGGCCACCGAGACGGCGAGCAGCTCCCTGGCGACCCCGATGAGTTGTGCGGCTGTCGCGACCGTGGCCCGCCGCAGCGCCGGCACGGCCGTGCCGCCCAGCCCCTCAGCGAAGTCGAAGGCCACCTCGAACAGCGGCCGGCATGGGTCCACTCCTGGCCGGAGCGTCAGACGTGCGGATTCCTTGGTCACCAACCGCAGGCCGTCGGCGGCCACGACGATCAGGTCGGCGAGGTCGGCGTCCGGCGCGTACACCTGCCCGGGCAGCAGCACGCTCACGCACACCGCGCCAGAGGCCAGCTTGGGAACGCCTCCGACCAGGTACGGCGCCGCGACGGCGGTCTCCACCACCGGCCCGGGAAGGCACGCCCGCCCGGTCTCCTCCAGCGCGGGCAGGATGTCGGTGAGCCCGAGCCCCAGCCCGTCGCTCTCGGGCGGCAGGAGCAGCCCGAAGAACCCGAGCGCGGCCAGCTGCTCCCAGGCCGGGCGCCGCTCGGAACGCAGCGCTGCCGGTGGGCAGTGCGTTCGCAGCACGTCCCGCACGGTCGCGGCCAGGGCGAGCTGCTCGTCAGTGAAGCCGAAGTTCATCGGGGCAGCCCCAGGATCCGCTCGGCGACGATGTTGCGCTGGATCTCGTTCGTGCCCGCGTAGATGGGCCCGGCCAGCGAGAACAGGAACCCGTCCAGCCAGGGCGTCTCCCCGGCCCGCTCCCCCAGCAGCTCCATGGCCAGGGCGTGCATGCGGAGATCCAGCTCGGACCAGAACAGCTTGCCCATGCTGGCCGCGGACCCGATCTCCGCCCCCGCCATGAGCCGCCGCGCCGTCCCGAACGTGTGCAGCCGGTACGCCTCCGCCTCCACCCAGCATCTGGCGGCCCGGTCGACCAGCGCGGGATCGCCCGAGGAGCGGGCCAGCGCGACGAGCCGGTCGGCGGTGGCCAGGAAGCGTCCGGGGCTGCGCAGGGTGAGGCCGCGTTCGGAGGAGGTGGTGGCCATCGCGACCCGCCACCCTTCGCCGACCTCGCCGAGCACCATCGACTCGTCGACGAACACCCCGTCGAAGTGCAGCTCCGCGAAGCCGGGCAGCCCGTCGAGCTGCGCGATCGGCCGCACGGCGACGTCCGCGAGGGGGAACAGGAAGTACGTCAGCCCCCGGTGCCGCGCGCCCGACGTCCGGAACAGGCCGAACCCGTGGGTGGCGTAGGCGGCCCGGGAGCTCCACGTCTTGTGCCCGTACAGGCGCCAGCCGCCGGGCGCGGGCTCGGCGCGGGAGGTCAGCGCGGCCAGGTCGCTGCCCGCCTCCGGCTCCGACCAGGCCTGCGCCCACACGTCGTCGCCCCTGGCCATCCTGGGCAGCCACCGTGAGCGCTGTTCGGGCGTGCCGTGGCGCATCAGGGACGGCCCCAGCAGGAAGATCCCGTTCTGGGTCACCCGGGCGGGGGCTCCGGCGGCCCAGTACTCCTCCTCGAAGATCAGCCACTCGGTCAGAGACGCGCCGCGCCCGCCGTACTCCTCGGGCCAGGAGACGACGGACAACCGCGCCTGCGCCAGCAGCGCCTCCCAGGAGCGGTGCGCCGCGAAACCCTCGGGGGTGTCCATGGACGGGAGCGACCGCGGCACGTGCGCGCTCAGCCAGTCGCGCACCTCGGCGCGGAAGCCCTGCTCGGCTGGGGAGAAGTCGAGATCCACATTAACCAACCTAGCGCACGCTTGGTAGCTCGAACAGTGGTTGCCGGACATAGTCTGTTGGCCATGCAGGGACTGCTGCTGCGGCTCTCCACGCTCGACGCCGACGCGGAGAGCGCGGTGCGGGTCATCGCCTACTTCGACTCGCTGGTTCGCGACCACGTGAGCGTGCCCGTGCTGCTCGCGGCCACGGCGCGGCTGGCGCAGTGCCCGGTCGGGCTGCTCGACGCGGCCACCGGCCGCCGCACCCGCACGTCGCCCGGCGGCGCCGTGGACACGCCCGACGTCCCGTCCCCGGTCAGAGAGCTGAGCGACGGGCTCGGGGCGGTCTGGATGGAGCGCGAGGGGCCGCCGCACGGGCTCGACGAGATCGTCCTCGAGCGGTACGCGGTGGCGGCCGAGGTCACCCTGGAGCGCGCGGGCGCGCTGGCGCGTTCCGGGCGGGACCCCGCGCTGGTGGAGCTGGTGCTGTCGGCCGAGACCGGCGAGGCCGAACGCGCCCGCGCCCTGCGCCTGCTCGGCTTCCCCCCGTCCGCCCCGCTCCAGGCGCTCGCCATCGCGCTGCCCGATCGGGGGCTGGCCTCGGGCCTGCGCGCGATGGGCCACCAGATCCGCGCCGCGACGATCGGCGACACGGAGGCGGTCCTGGTGGCGACCACCTTGCCCAGCCAGCTTCCCGAGGGGGCGCGGGTCGGGATCGGTCCCGAGCTGCCCGGGGAGCGGGCGGCCGAGTCCTGGGCCGGCGCGCGGACCGCGCTCCACTTCACCGGCCCGCACGATCGCGTGATGCGCTGGTCGGACCTGGGCGCGCTGGCGCTGTTCGCCGACCTCCCTGAGCCGGCGGTCGCGGGCCTGGCCGACGTCCAGGCGATGGAGCGGCTCGGCGACGAGGCCATGGCGGCGGTGCGGGCGCTGTGCCTGGCGGGCTCGGTACGCGGCGCGGCCACCACCGTGCACCTGCACCACAGTTCGATGGCCGCGCGCATCGCCCGCGCCGAGTCCGTCCTGGGCTTCTCACTCGCCGACCCGGCCGGCCGCCTCCGCGCCCACCTGGCCCTCGCCCTGGTACGGCTCCGCGCGAACCTCAGAGCCGGAACGCGCGCCTGAGCGCGGCCAGCCGGGCCGCCCGCGCCCGCTTGCTGAGCGCGGCGTCCGGGACCATCCCGTCGAACCCGTGGAACGCGCCCGGATAGAGGTGGAACTCGGTGGACACCCCGGCCTGCGACAGCCGCAGCGCGTAGTCCATGTCCTCGTCCCTGAACACCTCCAGCTCGCCGACGTCGATGAACGCGGGCGGCAGCCCGGACAGGTCCGTGGCCCTGGCCGGGGCCGCGTACGGGGGCACGTCGTCGGTGCCGATGCGGTCGCCCAGCAGGGCGGTCCAGCCGTAGATGTTCGCGCTCCTGTCCCACACCACGGCCTCGGTGAACTCGTGGCTGGACGGGGTGATGTTGCGGTCGTCCAGCATCGGGCAGACGAGCAGCTGGAACGCGACGTCCGGGCCGCCCCTGTCGCGGGCCAGCAGCACGGTGGCCGCGGCCAGCCCGCCACCCGCGCTCGCGCCCCCGACCACGATCCTGGCCGGGTCGATGCCCAGCTCGCCCGCCGACTTGGCGGTCCACAGCAGCCCCGCGTAGCAGTCCTCGACCGGCGCGGGATGCGGGTTCTCCGGCGCCAGCCGGTAGTCGACGGAGACCGCCACGCACCCGAGCTCCTCGACGTAGCCGATCATCATCGCCTCGTCGATCTCGGGCGTGCCAATGATCATCCCACCACCGTGGATCCAGTAGAGCCCCGGCCGCCCCTCGCCGTCCCGCGCCGGACGGTAGATCCGTACCCGCACGTCGGGGGCGCCCTCGGGGCCAGGAACGTGACGCTCCTCGATCACCACGTCCGTGTCCGCGGGCGGCGTGGCGGCGAGGAACGCGTTCACCTGCGCCCGCATCCCGATCAGCTCCTCGCCCGACAGGTTCGCCATCTCGAACGTCGGGAGCGGCGTGCGTTCGAGCGCGGCGCGGATCTCCGGATCGAGGTTGGGGTGGAATGCCATGAGGTCTCCCATCTATGGACGGCTACCCCTCGATGCTCGGAGCCCACGCCGCGGCGCACAATCCGCCATCCGGCGGCGATTGCGCTATTCAGACCCGCCGATCGGCGAGAACTTGCAGTACGCGCTCCGCGAGCGGCGCGGCGCTGGCCGGGTTCTGGCCGGTGGCGAGGCGGCCGTCCACCACGACCTGAGCCTGCCAGTTCGCGCCCGGCTCGTGCTGGGCGCCCCGCTCCACCAGCTTGTCCGCCAGCAGGAACGGCACCACGTCGGCCACGCCGCGCAGCTTCTCCTCCTCGTTGGTGAACGCCGCCACCCGCTTGCCCGACACCAGGTGGGAGCCGTCGGACAGGGTCAGGTTCACCAGCGCGGCCGGGCCGTGGCAGACCGCCGCCACCACGCCGCCCCGCTCGTACACCTCGCGCCCGACGCGGACGACGTCGGGATCGTCGGGGAAGTCCCACATGGTGCCGTGGCCTCCGGCATAGAGCACGGCGTCGTAGCGGGAAGGGTCGGCGTCGGCCAGGCGGACGGTGCCCTGCTGCTCGACGGCGGCGACGAAGGCCACCTGGGCCTCGTCATCCGGGTCGAACCCGTCCTGGGGCGGCTGCCCGCCACGCACGCTGGCGACGTCCACCTCGTATCCGCCCTTGCGGAAGATCTCCCAGGGGTGGGCGGCCTCCGGCACGTAGTAGCCGGTCCGCTCGACGCCGCCGAGGTCGTCATGGCTGGTCAGAACTATCAGGATGCGCTTGCTCATGTCTCACAGCATCGCTCCGGCGAGCTATCACCACAAATAACCAAATATCGCCCGAGGCATCAGAATAGTGATATGTCGCCTCTCTCCCTCGACCTGCTGCGAACGTTCCTCGCGGTGCACAGGACCGGGTCCATCACGGCCGCCGCGCAGACGCTCGGCCTGTCGCAGCCGGCCGTGACCGCGCAGGTCAAGGCGCTGGAGTCGGTGCTGGACCGGCCGCTGTTCGACCGGCTGGCGCGCGGGGTCGCGCCCACGCCCGCCGCCGACGAGCTGGCCCGCCGGGTGGCGCCCTCGCTCGACGCGCTGGACGAGGTGGTGGAGTCGGAGCTGCCCTCGGACGTGGCCGTGCACCTCGGCGGGCCCGCCGAGTTCCTGTGCGAGGTGATGATGCCGATGCTCGCGCCGCTGGTGCGCTCCGGGCTCCGGCTGCGGACCACGCTCGGGCTGTCGGACGACCTCCTGACGGACCTCGCAGCCGGGCGGCTGGACCTGGTGCTCTCCACGATCCGCCCCCGCGTGCGCGGCGTGCAGGCGGACCCGGTCTACGACGAGGAGTTCCTGCTGGTCGCCGCTCCCTCCCTGGCGCTTCCCGGCATCGGGCCGAGGGAGCTGGCGGGGGTGCCGCTGGTGGCCTATGCCGAGGATCTGCCCATCGTGCGCCGCTACTGGCGGACCGTGTTCGGCCGGCGGCCCTCGATGGCGGCCCAGGTCGTCATCCCCGACCTCCGCGGCGTGCTCAGCGCCGTCAGGGCCGGGGTGGGCGTCTCCGTCCTGCCCGCCTATCTGTGCCGCCGCGACCTGGCGGCGGGCACGCTGGTCACGCTGGCCGAGCCCGACGAGGCGCCGATCAACACCGGCTACCTGGCCGTCCGCTCAGGCGCGCTGGCCAGGCCCGCGGTGGCGCGGGTACGGGCGCACCTCATCGAGGCGTTCCGCACCGCTCCCACGTACTAGGCCGACCAGGAGGCGAGGAGCCGCAGTGACTCCTCGTCGGCGCCGCCCGGTTCGGGATGGAGCAGCATGAGCCGCTGCCCCGATCCGCCCGGCAGCTCGAAGGTCTCGTACCGCAGCGTCAGTTCGCCCACCACGGGATGCGTGAACCGCTTGACCCCGTCGGTGCGCTCCTTCACGACGCGACCGGCCCACAGGGTGCGGAAACGCGGGCTGCGTACCGACAGCTCGCCGATCAGGGCGGTCAGCGCCGGGTCGTCCGGATGGCGGCCGGTGGCCAGGCGGAGCTGCCCGACCGTGGCCCGGAGCACCTCCTCGCGGTCCGCATAGACACCCGGCTCGGCGAGGAAGTTGTACCTGGCCAGGTTGGCGCCTGGCTGGCAGAGGCCGGGGAAGAGGGCGGCGGCCAGCCGGTTCCAGGCGAGCAGGTCGAGCCGGTGGTCGGTGTGGAGTGCCGGGATGTCCGTCATCCGCTCCATGAGCTGCGCCAGCTCCCGCCGCGCCCCGCCGGACGGCCGTGACCTGCGGGGCCGGGGCGAGGTCAGGTCGAACAGGTGCGCCCGCTCGGCCTCGCTCAGATCCAGCGCCCTGGCCAGCGACTCGATCACGGACGCGGACGGCTGGGCGGTCCGCCCCTGCTCGAGGCGTACGAGGTATTCGACGCTGATGCCCGCCAGCTCGGCCAGCTCCTCGCGGCGCAGCCCGCGCACCCGCCTGCGCGGCCCGCTCGCCAGCCCGACGTCCTCGGGCGTGACCTCGTTCCTGCGGGCCTGGAGAAACGCCCCGAGTTCCCGGTTCATAGGCATAAGTCTGCCCGGCCGGGACACGACGAGCCTGCCACTCCGAGTACCTGGATAGACCCCATCACCGTGGGCATGCTGCCCTCATGTGCCATTCCACCGACAGCAGACCGCCCGCCCCGCCGATCCAGGGCGAGGTGGCCTCTCATGAGCAGCTGGAGCTGACCGCCGCCGACGGCAACCGGTTCCTCGCCTACCGGGCAGAGCCCGCCGAGCCGAACGGCCGCAGCGTGGTGATCCTGCCTGACGTGCGCGGGCTGCACCCGTACTACCGCGACCTCGCCGTGCGCTTCGCCGAGGCGGGGTTCCGCACGATCGCGATCGACTATTTCGGCCGCACGGCGGGCCTCGGCGACCGGGGCGACGACTTCGACTACATGACGCACGTCAAGCAGCTCAAGAGAGACCACGTGCGGGCCGACGCGAAGGCCGCCACCGAGGCCCTGGACGGCCCGGTCTTCTCGGTCGGCTTCTGCATGGGCGGCGCCCAGTCGTGGCGGCAGGCGTACGAGGGGAACGGCCTGGCGGGCGGCATCGGCTTCTACGGCGCGCTGCGCGCCATCGAGGAGCCGAAGACCGGGCCGGGCGCGCCCCTCCTGATGCTGCTGGCCGGCGCGGACACGGTCTCCACGCCCGCGGACTTCGCGGCGTTCGAGGCCGCGCTCGACCGGGTCGGCACGGAGCACGAGAAGGTCGTCTACGACGGGGCGCCCCACTCGTTCTTCGACCGGACGTACGCCGAGTGGTCGGATGCCTGTCAGGACGCCTGGCGCCGCATCCTGTCGTTCACCGAACGCCACTCATCCTAGGTAGGCGGCCCTGACGACCGGATCCGCCCTGATCTCGCCCGGCGTGCCGGTGGCGATCACCTTGCCGAGGTCCAGCACGACGATCCGGTCGCAGGTGTCCATGACGAAGCTCATGTCGTGCTCGACCAGCAGCACGGTCGTGTCCAGCGCCTTGACGACCTCTCCCAGGCGGGCCGTCTGGGAGGCGTCCAGGCCCGAGGTGGGCTCGTCCAGCAGCAGCAGCCGCGGCCGGTCGGCGAGGGCCCTGGCCAGCTCGACGAGCCGGCGCTGCCCGACGGGGAGCGCGGCGGCGTACGCGTCGCGCAGCGGGGTGAGCCCGCACAGCTCCAGCACCTCGGCCACGCGCTCACCGCGCTCCCGCTCGAGCCGCCGCCTGGCGGGCCAGCCGACCAGGTCGGCGGCGAGCCCGCCACCGCCGCCGTGCCAGTCGAGCGCGGCCAGCACGTTGTCCGCGACGGTGAGCCGCCCGAACACCTGGGTCCGCTGGAACGTGCGCCGCACCCCGGCCCTGGCCCGCCTGACCGGGGACACGCCGGTCAGGTCCCGGCCCGCCACGCTGACCTGCCCCTCGCTCGGCCTGCGCAGCCCGGACACGACGTCGAACAGCGTCGTCTTGCCCGCGCCGTTCGGCCCGATCACGCCGCAGACCTGACCCTCCGCGACCTCGAACGACGCCTGGTCCAGCGCCTTGACCCCGCCGAACGCCACCGACACGCCCTCCACGGCCAGCATGTCACCGCACCCCCAGGTAGGCGGCGGTCAGCCGCTCGCTGTCCACGTCCGAACGCGGCCCTGCCCAGGTGACGCGGCCCAGCCGCATGAACGCCACCCGGTCGGCGATGGCCAGCGCCTCGGTGGCCTTCTCCTCGACCAGCAGCAGCGCCACGCCGCGAGAACGCAGCTCGGCGAAGACGTCGAACACCTGCCGCACCACCATCGGCGCCAGCCCCAGCGACGGCTCGTCCGCGATCAACACCCGTGGCGGCCGCACCAGCGCCGGGGCCAGCGTGAGCAGTTGCTGCTCGCCCCCGGACAGAGCGCCGGCGAGCACATTACGGCGCTCGGCGAGCTGGGGCAGGCGTTCGTAGACGGGTTCGGGGTCGGCGAGCCAGGTCCGCAAATTCTCCGCCACCGTGAGGCCGGGGAACACGCCCCTGCCCTCGGGCGCGAGCAGGATGCCCGCCCGTGCCCTGCGGTGGGCGGGCCACGCCGTGACGTCCTCGCCGCCGAGCAGGATCCTGCCGCTGGTGACAGGCAGGTCTCCGGCGGCAGCCGCGCAGGTCGTGGACTTGCCCGCGCCGTTCGCGCCGAGCAGCGCGACCACCTCGCCGGGGTTGACGGCCAGGTCCACGCCGCGCAGCACGGTGCAGTCCGCGTAACCGGCGACGACGCCCTCCAGCCTGAACAGCGGTCCCTCGGCCTGGGCGCGAGTGAGCGACGGCCCAGGCTCCGAAGGGGCACGGCGGCGGTGGCGGAGCTCGGCGAGCTGGGTGAGCACCCCGTCGGGATGCTTGGCCAGGATCATCCCGCCGGCCCCGAACAGGATGGCCCCGACGTGCGCGGACACGCCCCAGGCGGCGAGCAGCTCGGGCACGACCACCGCGATCAGGCCGCCGAGCACCGCGCCGCCGATGCGCCGCACGCCCTGGAGCACCACCACGGCCAGCCACACGAACCCGGAGAACGCCGGCAGGTCGGTCGCGGTGATCGACCCCTTGGACACGGCGAACAGCACCCCGCCCAGCCCGGCGATCGCCGACGCCAGCGCGAACAGCATGATCTTGGTACGGGGTGCCGACAGCCCGGACGTCGTGGCGGCGGCAGGGGCCGACCGGACCGCCAGGATCGCCCGCCCGGAAGCGGATTTTTCAAGATTCCGTACGAGCACCGCGACCCCGGCGATCAGCACGAGCAGCACCACCACCCGCACCCGGGCGTCAGAGGTGTCCGCGAAGCCGAGCCCGAGCGCGGGCAGCGGCCAGCCGATGGTCCCGTTGCTGAACGCGTCCACCTGGAACAGCACCTGCTCGGCCAGCAGCGCCATGGCCAGCGTGGCGAGCGTCAGCACCCGCCCGCCCAGCCGCAGCGCGGGCAGCGCCACCAGCATCCCCACGGCGGCCGCCGCAGCCACGCCCAGCAGGATCGCCGCGAAGAACGGCAGCCCGGAGGAGAACGCCCACCCGCAGGTCAGCGCCGCCATCGAGGCGAAGGCGGCCTGGGCCAGGTTCACCATGCCGCCGATCCCGGTCACCACCACGAACGAGCAGAAGATCAGCGCCAGCACCAGCCCCTGCGCGGCCACGCCAACGTAGTACTCGGACGCGAGGAAGGTGAACGCCAGCAGCCCGGCCAGGCCCAGCGCCCATGGCAGCCGCCGGCGCCAGGGCGGCAGCCCCGCCAGGTGGTCGGGCGGCGGCGCGTCCTCGGCCGCGCTGCCCGCGACCCGCTCGCGCGACCTGTTCAGCAGGACCAGCCCCGCGAACAACAGGATGACCGGCACCGCCGTGCGCAGCCCCGTGACCTCCTCGAGGAAGTCGGTGTACCCGGCGACGAGGTTCTGGATCACGCCGAGCGCGAGCCCGGCGGCGAACGTCCACGGGATCGACCGCAGCCGCCCGAACACCGCCGCCGTGGCCGAGGCGAACAACAGCACCGTGTACGCCGTCGCGTCCAGCCCCAGCACGGACACGGCCAGCACCCCGGCGAGCCCGGCCAGTCCCGAGCCGAGCATCCAGGCCAGCGCCGAGGTGGCGTCCGCGTCGATGCCCCGGAGCGTGGCCAGGCGGCGCCGGTCCACGGCGGCCCGCATGCGGAGCCCATACGGGGAATGCCGCATGAACGCCCACAGCCCGGCCGCCGCCACCGCCGAGAAGCCGAACGTGATGAGCTGGTCGGTGTCCAGCCGGACCCCGAGCACGTCGAAGGAGAGCGCCGGGTGCGGCCCGATGCCGCGCGGCAGCGAGGTCGCGTCCGCGCTCGGCAGCCCGGCCAGGTCCACGACCAGCAGGCCCAGCGCGGGCAGCGCGATCGTCAGGCCGATCGTGGCGACGATCTGGGCGGTCTCGCCCGCCTGCGCGAGCCCGCCGAACATGGTCTTGTGCAGGACGAAGCCGAGCGCGGGGGCGAACAGCACGACCGACACCAGGGCGGACAGCCACGCGGGCAGCCCTGCCGCCATGTTCAGCTCGTAGAACAGCAGGGCGGCCAGGAAGCCGATGGCGCCGTGGGCGAAGTTGAACACCCCGGTCGCCGCGTACGAGAGCGTCAGGCCCGATCCCATGACCGCGAAGATCGCCCCGGTGACCAGGCCGCTGAGGACGTAGCCGACGATCATTTCAGCGGCACGTTGTCGAAGCACTTCATGCTCTTGGCCACCTGGAAGGCGCCGTTCTCCAGCTTGACCAGGGCGCCGCAGCCGTTCGGCTCGCTGTGGTCCTTGGGGTACTGGATCCTGCCGAACCCGGCGTTCTCGTAGAGGTAGTCGCCGTTGCCGGTGGCCAGGAACTTCTCGCGGGTGAGGTCCTTACCGGTCTTGTTCAGCATGTCGAGGAAGATGTCGGCGGACCAGTAGCCGATCGCCAGGTGCTGGGTCAGCACGGCGCCCGGCGAGACCTTCTCGACGTCCTGCTTGAGCTTGGCGATCTCGGGGGCGGTGGACTCGAACGGCTCGAACATCGGCGCCGCGATCACGCCCTCCAGCGCCTGCGCGCTGGCCTGGTCCTTGAGTATGGCGGCGTCGTAGCTGGTGGCGTCCGTCAGCACGCCCTTGTATCCGGCCCGCTTGAGCGCCGAGTACAGGCCGACGTTGAACTTGGTGCCGGCGATCACGGAGACCACGATGTCGGGGGCCTTGCCGCCGTTCGAGGTCATGATCTTGTTGACGTACGGGAGCCAGTCAGGGGGCGGTGCGGCGGCTGGGAGGCCGGAGTTCACGCCGACCAGCTTGAACCCGGCGGCGGTGAACGACTGGGAGATCGTGGTGCCGCCGTACTTGCTGCCGCTGGAGTCGGAGGTCTGCACGTAGACGGTCCTGCCCGCGGCGCCGCCGAGCAGGTCGGCCATCTGGCTGCCCCACCACGTCTGGGAGCCCGCCCCCTGCTTGGGCGCGAGGCAGCCGTTGTAGCCGAAGCCGGTCCTGGTGCCGCACCACTGCGGGCCCGTCGCCCAGCCGAACCACGGCACGCCCTGCTGCTCGAGGAAGGCGGCGCCGCCGAAGTTCGGGGCGTGCACGGGTACGAGGGCGAAGACCTGGTCCTTCTGCACGAGCTTCTTGGCCGCCGCGTCGCCCTTGGCCGCGTCCTGGCCGTCGTCCTCGGCCCCGACGAACTCGATCTTGCGACCGTGCACGCCGCCCTCGGCGTTGGCCCGCTCGAACCTGGCCTTCGCCCCGATCTCGGCGTCCTTGGTGGAGTAGCCGCTGGCGCTGGTCTTGGTCAGCACGCCGCCGACCTTGATCGTCGTGTCGGTCACGCCGGGCGCCGCCGGACCGACCGCGCTCTTCTGCTGGGCCGCGCACCCGGAGACGAGCAACGTTACTGTGAGTGCCACCGCGACCCGCCGTACCATCCTGGCCTCCTGCGATTTGGCCTAGCGCTCGCTTGGTTTTGTGCCGAGCGTAAATTCGGCACGTCGGGGTGTCAACGGGCATGCCCGAGCAACCGCTTGCTCGCAATCATGGGGCCGGGTTACCGTGTGGCGCATGCTGATGCGCGCGGCCGTGCTGACCAGGTTCCACGCCCCCATGGAGATCCGCGAGGTCGAGATCGCCGACCCCGGCCCCGGCGAGGTCCGCGTGCAGATCAAGGCGTCCGGCGTGTGCGGCTCCGACCTCAAGGCCATTGACGGCAAGAGCCCGGTGGTGAGCAGGCTGCCGTTCATCCTGGGGCACGAGAGCGCCGGGGTGGTGGAGAGCGTCGGCGCGGGCGTCACCGGCGTCCGGCCCGGCGACCACGTCATCATCTCGATGAACGGCCCCTGCGGGCGGTGCCGCCACTGCGGTGCCGGCCGGTTCCACCTGTGCTCGGGCCCTGCCAGGCTGCAGGCGATCATGGGAGGAGCCCCCAGGATCACCCTGGACGGTGAGGAGACGCGCCGGTTCATCGGCATCGGCTCGTTCGCCGAGTACGCGGTCGTCGCCGAGACCATGTGCGTGAAGGTCGCAAAGAGCGCGGACCTGGCCGCCCTGTGCCTGCTGGCCTGTGGCGTCGTCACCGGCGTCGGCGCGGTCATGAACGTCGCCAGGGTCCCGCCCGGCGCCAGCGTCCTCGTCGTGGGCTGCGGCGGCGTGGGACTCAACGTCATCCAGGGCGCGGCGCTCGCGGGCGCCACCACGATCGTCGCCGCGGACGTGGCGGAGCAGAAGCTCAAGCTGGCCGAGCGCTTCGGCGCCACCCACACGATCCTCGCCGACGATCTGCCCCGTCAGGTGGACGAGGTGGTGAAGGGCGGCGTCGACTACGCTTTCGACGCCACGGGCGCGCCCGGCGTCCTTTCCGGGGCCTTCGCCGCCACCCAGTCCGGCGGCACCACGGTCATGGTGGGCAGCCCGCCCCAGGGCAAGCCCGTGGAGCTGGACCCCGGCCTGCTGTTCGCCTCGCGCCGCCTCATGGGCACCCAGGGCGGCGACGCCGCACCCCATCGCGACCTGCCCATGCTGGCCGGCCAGTACCTGTGCGGCCGCCTCGACCTCGACGGCCTCATCTCGGAACGCCTGCCGCTCGACCAGATCAACGAGGCCGTCGCCCACGTCCGGGAGGGCTCGGTCGCCCGTACGGTCATCACCTTCTGAGCGCGCCATTACTCTGAGTAGCGAACGCTCTCAGAGAGGAGACGCGCGGTGCGGATCCGGCGGGCCGCCACGGCCACCCTGCTCGCGACGCTGACCGGCCTGGCACCCGCGCAGGCCGCGCGGGCCGCGAGCCTGTACGACTTCGCCGGCCAGGGCGTGATCATCTGGAGCGAGCCCCGGGCCGGCTCCACCCCCGTCGGCCTCGGCCACCCGGGCCAGGGCTTCGAGTCGGACCGGTCGCAGGAGCACGAGCCCTACCGGTGCGACTTGTTCGACAGCACCCTCTGGCACCACGGCCGCAACGTGACCACCGGCGTGGCCGGCTGGGTCGCCGCCTGCGACCTCGTCGACACCGACTGACAGGCCCGCCCTAAACGCCCACCTTGACGGGCTCCGGACGCTGCGGCGCGGGACCGTCCTCCTCGTGACCCTCCACCGAGAGGTTCGGCAGCAGGCGGTCCAGCCAGCGCGGGCACCACCAGTTGAGCCGCCCCAGCAGCACCATCGTCGCCGGCACCAGGAACCCCCTGATGATCGTGGCGTCCACGGCGATGGCCACCGCCAGCCCCACCCCGAACGTCTTCACCATCGGGTCCGGGTACGCGATGAAGGCCACGAACACGGCCACCATGATCAGTGCGGCCGACGTGATGACCCGGCCCGTCGAGCCGAGCCCCTCCGCCACCGCCCGCGCGTTGTCCCCATGCCGCAGGTACGCCTGCCGCACCGCCGTCAGCAGGAACACCTCGTAGTCCATCGACAGCCCGAACAGCACCGCGAACAGCATCAGCGGCACGTAGCTCTCGATCGGCACCGAGAAGAAGACGGCCTGCAGGGACGAGGCGCCGGCGGGGGCGTCCATGCCCACCAGGCGGCTGCCCAGGCCGATCGAGAACACCAGGGCCAGCGCGCCGAAGGCGGCGCCGAGCGAGACCAGGTTCATCACCGCGGCCTTGACCGCGACGACCGGGGCGCGGAAGGCGAGCAGCAGGAGCAGGGCGCTCAGCAGCACCACCACGCCGATGACCAGCGGGGTGCGCTCGGACATCCGGGTGCCCGCGTCCGTCATCCCCGCCACCTTGCCGCCCACGTGCACGCTCACCCCGGGCAGCGAGATGGCCCTGATGTCCTCGACCACCTCGGACGCCCGCGCGTCGCTGGGGGCGTAGTCGGTGACGACCTGGAGCAAGACCGAGCGGCCCGAGGAGTTCACCTTGGGGTCGGCCACGTGCACGACGCCGTCGACGTCCTTCACCTCGCGGGCGACCAGGTCCACGACGGGATCCTTCCGATCGGCCACTTGGGAGGGCAGCTCGGCGACCACGATCAGCGGGCCGTTGGCACCGGGACCGAAGCCGGTGGCCATCAGCTCGTAGGCGCGCCTGGGCTCGGAGCCCTGCGTGCCGTACCCGTCGTCGAGCGGCCCGAGCTTCAGCGCGAGCGCCGGGGCCGTCAGCACGCCCAGCACCACCACGCTGCCGAGCAGCACCCGCCACGGGCGGCGCGCCACCCACGACCCGAGGCCCGCCCATCCGGAGCCCGACGAGCCGCTGCCGCGCAGGAGAGGCACCTTGAGCGCGTTGATCCGGTGACCGAGCAGCCCGAGCAGGGCGGGGACGAGCGTGACCGAGGTCAGCACGGCGGCGATGACGGAGATGCCGGTGATCCAGCCGAGCGTCGCCAGCAAGGGGAACCCGGCCAGCATGAGCGCGCTCAGCGCGATGATCACCGTGCCGCCCGCGAACACCACGGCCCCGCCGGAGCTCGCCACGATACGCCGTACGGACTCCACGACCGGCACCCCGTCCGCCAGCAGCCGCCGGTGCCTGGACAGCAGGAACAGCGCGTAGTCGATGCCCACGCCCAGGCCGATCATCGTGGCCATGATGCCCGCCTGCTTGGGCACGTCCAGCACGTGCCCGAGCAGCCCGATCACGCCGAGCCCCGAGGCGACGCTGACCAGGGCCGTGAAGATCGGCACCAGCGCCGCCACCAGCGTCCCGAACGCGAACACCAGCACCAGCAGCGCGCACACCACGCCGATGATCTCGCTGGGACCGGTCCTGATCTCCTTGTCGGCGGGCGTGGAGCTGTCGGCCGCCACCACCTCGATCCCCGCGGCCCGCGCCGGGTCCGCCGCCTTCGACAGGGCCTGGGTGCTCTCGGCGAGCTTGGTGCTGTCGTGGCCCTGCATGCGGATGGTGATGAGCCCGATCTGCAGGCTGGAGGAGATGCCGCCGCGCCGGAACGGCGTGTCGACCTTCACCACGTGCGGCATGGCGCGCAGCCGCGCCAGTGCGTCCTCCACGGCCCTCTTGCGCCGCTCCTCGATGAGCGGCCCGTCGGCGGAGTAGAGGACGAGCTGCACCGTGCCGCCGTTGTCGTAGCCCGGCCCGAAGCCGGTCTTCATGAGGTCGTGCGCCCGCTGCGCGTCGGTGCCGGGAATCGTCACGTCGTTGCTCACCGGGCTGCCGAGCACGAGGCTCCCGCCCATCAGCGCCGCCGCCACGAGCACCCATGACGTCAGCACCAGCCACCCGTGCCGCGCGCACCAGCCGCCCAGCCGCCCAAGAAACCGCGTCATCGCCCAAGGCCCTCTCGACGGCCGTCCTGTACGCTCGTACAGGACTACGATAAAGCAGGAAACATCCGGAGGGGATGGATCACACGGAAATGAGACGATGACCACACCCGACGACACCCGGTCCCGGATCCTCGCGGCGGCCAGGGAGCTGTTCGCGCAGCGCGGTTACGCGGGCACGTCCCTGGCCGACATCGCCGCGGCCGTGGGGCTGACCAAGACCGCCGTCGCCTACCACTTCCATCCCAAGGACCGCCTGGCCTCCGAGCTGCTCGCCCCGGCGGCCGACGAGATGCTGGAGCTGCTCGGGGCCGGCTTCCCGAGCAGGGAGGCGTTCGTCGACGCGCTGGTGACCTTCGCGGTGCGCTACCGCTCGGTGATCCGCCTGTTCATGGAGGACCTGGCCGCCGACGACCCCGGCTCGCCGGATTCGGAGCGCGCGACGGTCAGGACGTTCAGGGACGAGATCTTCGCCAGGCTGGTGGGCAACGATCCCGATCCGGAGACCAGGCTGAAGAGCTGGGCCCTGCTCGGAGCGTTGCAGTGGGGCGCGGTCAACACGATGGACATGCCGGAGGAGCAGGTCCGCGACGTGCTGCTGGAAGCCTGCCGCGCCTTCTAGGTAGCTGGTGTAAAGCGGTCGATCCCGGCCGGTTGCATCTCGATCGCGATCTGCTGAGCCGGGCCTGTGATCGAGCTTGGTGGCCCGATC
>NZ_JBITMP010000026.1:0-156620 GCF_044466425.1 Nonomuraea sp. NPDC049400 | reverse complement strand
GCAGGACTCGAAGTCCAGGACGCACAAGTGCTCACCTGCCGGACGGCTACCAACCACCGAGTCTGCCGCAAGGCGACTCGCTAACACTGATTAGGACGACAACGATGAGCCCTGTAGTCGTGGGCGTGGACGACTCCGAGGAAAGCCTGCGAGCTGTGGAGTGGGCCGCCGGCGAGGCCGGGCGCCGCCGGCGGCCGCTGCGGATCCTGCACGCCTTCATCTGGCCCCTCCTGGGAGCACCCCTCGGACCGGCGCCGGGAGCGCCCCCCGAAGGTGGCCTCCGGCACGCCGCCGAACGCGTCCTGGCCACCGCGGTGGATCGTGCGCGGGCGGTCGTACCCGGCATCGAGGTGACCACCGGACTGCCGGAGAGCGAGCCCGCCACCGCGCTGCTGCACCACTCTCACCAAGCGGAACTTCTCGTCGTGGGCAGCCGCGGGCTGGGCGAAATGGGCGGCCTGCTCCTGGGATCGGTGGGCGCCCGGCTCGGCACCGAGGCCGCCTGCCCTGTGGTCGTCGTACGCGGGTCTGTCACGCCGCGCGGACCTGTCGTGGTGGGCATCGCCGACCACGGCGAGAGCGAGGCGTTGCTGCCCTTCGCGTTCGCGCACGCCGCCCGGACGGCGAATACCCTCATGCTGGCGCACGTCAGCGCCGGGGGACCGGCCGATCCGAGCCGCGCGGCCCTGCCGGAGCACTTCCTGGACCGGTGGCAGGAGCGCTTCCCCGCGGTCACGATCGTCCAGGAGCCGCTCACCGGCCGCCCGGGCAAGGCACTGATGCACGCCGCGGCCCAGGCATCCCTGCTCGTTGTCGGCTCGCACCACCGCCACGAGCTCGGCGCGCTGCTGCACGGCTCAGTCAGCCAGAGCGTCCTGCACCATGCCACCTGCCCCGTGGCGATCATCCAGGTCCGGCAGCCGACGGAATCATCGCGATCTTGAGGATCGTCGGCGAGCGGTGAGATGTCCGGGCTGAGCAAAATCTTCACGGCAGCCGTCACGGGACCGGAGCCCGGTCTGTCCCAGCTGGTGGATCGGTTGGCACATGGGTGCCCCGGCGGACAGAAAGGGTTCTGCCATGAAGGTCGTCGTGGTCGGCGGGACGGGCCTGATCGGGTCGAAGCTGGTGGCGAAGCTGGGCGAGCACGGTCACGAGGTGGTGGCGGCGGCGCCGAGCACCGGTGTCAACACCCTCACAGGGGAAGGGCTGGCGGAGGTGCTGGCGGGCGCGCAAGTGGTGATCGACGTGTCGAACTCGCCGTCGTTCGAGCCCGCCGCGGTGATGGAGTTCTTCACGACCTCCACGCGCAATCTGCTGGCGGCGGAGGCGGCGGCGGGGGTCGGTCACCATGTCGCGCTGTCGGTAGTGGGAACGGAGCGGATGCCGGAGAACGGCTACTTCGCGGCGAAGATCGCTCAGGAGCAGCTGATCGAGAAGTCGTCGATCCCGTTCTCGCTCGTGCACGCCACGCAGTTCTTCGAGTTCACCCGCGGCATCGCCGATGCGGCCACGGACGGCGACGCGGTGCGGATCGCGCCCGTGCTCTTCCAGCCCATCGCGGGCGAGGAGGTCGCCCAGGCGGTCGGGCGGGTCGCGGAGGGGCAGCCGCTGAACGGCCGGGTCGAGGTGGCCGGGCCAGAGCAGTCCCGGATGGACGAGTTCTTCCGCGATGCCCTGGCCGCCTGGGGTGACCCGCGCGAGGTGGTCACCGACCCGCAGGCGCGCTACTACGGCAGCGTGCCTGCCGAGCGGACGCTGGTGCCGGGTGAGGGCGCGATCATCGGCAAGATCCGTTACCGCGACTGGCTCGAGCGGAACGCCGCCAAGTGACCGCGCATGTCCCGCGTCAGTGACGGTGGGCCGGCGGCTGGAGCCGGGCGTCGGTTTCGGCCAGGAAGACGTCCAGCACCCCGTCGCCGACCTGGGGCTGGGCCGAGCCCCAGCGGTTGCGCGGCGGGCTGACCCGGATGGCGCGGGCCTGCCGCTGCAGGTCACGCGACTCGGCGAGCAACGCGCCGGCCGTGGCGTCGTCTCCGGCCTCCCGGGCGCGGAGCGCGTCGAGCATCGCCACCATCGCCCGGCCCCACAACGCGGTGGCGTCCAGCCAGGATGCGGCGTCGTCGGTGAAGCCCTTCTGCACCGATCCGCCGCGGATGGTGGCCGGCGCCGTGGCGATGGCCTTCGCGTACGGGCGCATCGCAGCGATCGCGTCGGCGCGCCGCCCGCCGTCCCAGGCCTGCCAGAACGCGGCCACCCGCTTGGCGAGCTCGGGTGCCTGGGGTTGCCAGGGGGTGCCGCCGAAGGTCGGCGCCATGTGCTCCAGGTCGCCGAAGATCAGCAGGGCCTCGGTGGCCGCCTTGTCGCCGCCCGCGAGATAGGCCATCGCGCGCGGCCAGCTCTTCCGCGCGTCGTACGCCTTGTCGTTCCAGGCGAAGTCCGCGGCGCCGAAAACCGCGACCTTGCTCGCGTACGGCTGGTTCATCGGGTTGGCCACGATGCCGGACAGGTGCGCGGCCAGGCCGCCCTCACGCTTGTCGTAGGGCGCCAGCAGCAGCCGGCCGCTGGTCTCGCCGTAGTCGTTGACCGGGTAGTTGTCCCAGACGAAGACCTTGCGCCCGAACAGCTCCGCCGCCTTCTCGGCCTGCGCGTTGGTGATCTCCGGAGGCACGGTGTCGGTGCCGGTCCACATCACCTCGATCGCGGGATCGAGGGATTGCCGCATGGTCTGCTTGTACGTGGTGTCGGTCAGATCGCCGTACTCGGTGGGCACCATCTGCAGCGGCCGGGCGCCTTCGTGGGTGGCGATGAAGTTCCGCTGCAGGTCGTTGAGCAGATCGACCTGGGCCTTCGCCGCGGCGGTGCGTCCCGCCGGGCCGTACGCGGCCTCGTCCGCCGCGCAGTTCCAGCGGGTGTAGCTGATGTCGTCCAGCGGGATGGAGAACGCCCTGGCGCCCAGGTCGTAGAGCGCCTGCAGCTTCCGCGTGAGGCTGTCGCGGTCCGCGCGGTCGGAGTAGCAGATCGACACCCCCGGGGAGAGCGCGGAGGTGAAGCGGACATGGTTCGCGCCGGCCCGTGCCACCAGCTCGCCCAGCTCGGCGAGCTTGTCCGCCGGGTAGGGGTCGCGCCACTTGTCGCGGTGGTAGGGATCGTCCTTGGGCGCGTAGATGTAGGTGTTGGCCTTGACGTCGCCGTAGAAGTCCATCTGGTCGAGGCGTTCGGCGTGCGTCCACGGCGCACCGTAGAAGCCCTCGATGGTTCCGCGCAGCGGCATGGACGGGAAGTCGCTGACCCGTACCCCCGCGACCTTCCAGCCGTCACCGGACGGGACGAACAACTGGCGCAGCGTCTGCACGGCATAGAACTGGCCTGCGGCGTCCGCACCGCCGAGAGCGATCTGGCGCGGCTTGCCGCCCGAGACCCGTAACGCGTACCCCTCGGCCCTGCCCGGCACTGCCGTGTCGCCGAGCGCCTGCGCGATGTCCGGGCGTGCCGCGGGTCCGAGGCGCACCATGAGCCGGTCGGGCGCGGCCGGGGGGATCCTGTCAGGGGCGACTATGTCCACCCGGTCGGCGCCATGCGCCTTGAGCTCCCGTACGAGGCGGTCGCGCGCGGCGGGGTCGGTCCGGTCGTCGGCGATCACGAGCACCCGGCGGGTGACGGCGGCGGCGGCGCCGATGCCGTCCAGGGACTGCGGAGCCGGCGACACCGAGGGTAAGGAGCCGCCCGGGACAGGAGCGGAATGGGCGGCGGGGACGGGCAGGAGCGCCCCGGCACACAGGGTCGCGGCCAGCGCAAGGCAGGTGGTGGCGGTGATCTTGCGTCTTCTCACGAAACTCTCCACTGGATGAGAGGAGGACCTGAAGGGGAGGAGAAGGAGATCTTTACTCTTAAGAGTTGCATTACGGCACTTGCGCAGCAAACTCCAGATTCACCACCACCGGCCTTTTCGATGGTTCGGACGGTGTTACGTCACCAGGTGACCGGCAGCTCGTGCATGCCGTAAACGGTGGCGTCGTCCTTGAACTCGAGCTGCTCGGCGGGGACGGCCAGCCGCAGGCCCGGGATCCGCCGGAACAGGGAGTTGAAGACGATCTCCAGCTCCACGCGGGCGAGGTTCTGGCCCAGGCACTGGTGCGGGCCGTAGCCGAACGCCAGGTGGCTGCGGGCGTCGCGCTCGATGTCGAAGCTCTCGGCGTCCGCGAACACCTCCGGATCGCGGTTGCCGGCGTTCGCGAGCGTGAGCACGCCTTCTCCCGCGGGGATGAGCGTGCCGCCGAGCTCCACGTCCTCGACGGCCACCCGCATGATGGCGAACTCGGCGATGGTGAAGTGCCGCAGGAGCTCCTCGACCGCGCCCGGCGTCTTGCCCGGGTCCTCGCGCAGCGCGGCGAGCGCGTCGGGGTGCCGCAGCAGCATGTACGTGCCCAGCGAGATCATGTTGGCCGTGGTCTCGTGCCCGGCGATCAGCAGCAGGAACGCCAGGCTGAGCAGGGCGCCGTGGTCCAGCTCGCCGCTCTCGCGCTGCTTGAGTATCTGGCGGCCGAGCAGGTCGTCGGTCGGGTCCTCCGCCTTGGCCTTGATCAGCTTGTCCAGGTAAATGGCCAGCTCGAGGGAGGCGTGCTGCCGTTCCTGCGCCGTGACGGTGTGGTTGAGCAACTGCGCCGAGTGCGTCTGGAAGAAGTCGTGCTCCTCGTACGGCACGCCGAGCAACTCGCAGATCACCAGCGAGGGCACCGGAAGGGCCAGCGCCCGCACCAGATCGACCGGGCGCGGGCCGTCCAGCATGGCGTCGAGATGCTCGTCCACGATCTGCTGGATGCGCGGCCGCAGGGCAGCCATGCGCCTGACGGTGAACTCCCCGATCACGGCGCGACGTGCGTGACCGTGCTCGGGCGGGTCCATCTCCAGCATCATCTTGGGCAGCGGCGACTGGCCAGGCTCCATCTCGCCGTTCAGCCTGGGGGCGTTGGGATGGCGGCGGTCGGCGCTGAAGCGCGGGTCGCTCAGGACCGTGCGGATGTCCTGGTAGCGCGCGGCGACCCAGGCGGCCGAGCCACCCGGCAGCCGGACCTTGGCGACCGGCTGCTCGCGCAGGAAGCGAAGGTGCTGTGCGGGCGGCGCGTACGGGCAGGTGCGGGTGATCTGGAGCGTCTCAGCGGAGTCAGCGGTCACGGTTGTCCCCAATCGGCATGCCATTCCAACTTCCCTACACCTGTAGGCTAACCTACGGATGTAGGGCACAGTACACTGAGGCGTGGCCCTCCCCAGAGACAGAAACGGCGAGCTGAGCGATCCGCGGGTGCGCCGCACACAGGCGGCCCTGCAACGCACGCTGATCGACCTCGTCCAGGACCGCGACCTCTCCCGGATCAGCGTCGCCGATGTCGCAGAACGCGCCGGGGTGAGCCGCTCCACGTTCTACGACCACTACCGTGACGTGCACGAACTGGCCGAGGCGGCGTGCACCGCGATGATCGACGACCTGATCGAGGCCATACCCGACCCCGGCGCCCGGGACGTCCCGGACGGGACCACCGACACCCTGCTGACCTTCTTCGCCCACCTCGACGAGCACGCCGGCCTCTACCGCAGCCTGCTCGGACCCCAGGGAAGCGCGCGCGTCATCGACCACGTACGCCGCCGTGCCACCGTCGCGGCCTACGTCGGCGCGCGCCGGGCCGCCACAGGCAAGGACACCCCATCGCCCGCCGACTACACGGCCCAGGTCCCGCATGATGTGCCCGCCGCGTTCACCGCGGGAGCGCTCATCGGCGTCGCCGCCGACTGGCTGCAGCGCGGATGCCCGCGCTCGCCCGCCGAGATGGCCGCCCTGACCTGGCCGCTGCTGACGGCTCCTTACCGTGGGGACGGCCGCGCGCAGGCCTGAAGCCGTGCCCCCTCACACCGGCAAGCCGTGCCCCCTCACACCCGCGCCGGCCACCGGCCGCCGGACGATCAGGTCCGCCCGGAGCAGCGAGAGGTGCTGGACAGACTGGATGATTGCGGGGCTTCGGCGCCGTCCATCGGCGAGCTCATGCGAGCGGACCTGCCTGGATGATCCGCCAGCGGGAGCCGGAGCACGAAACGGGCTCCGCCGCTGGCGGACCTGCCCGCCTCGATGGTGCCGCGATGGGCGTGGGCGATCTCACGGGTGATCGCGAGGCCGAGTCCGGTGCCGTCGCGGTCACGCTTGCAGGAGGCGTCAAGCCGGACGAACCGCTCGAAGATCCGTTTCTGGTCCGCCTCGGCGATCCCGTCGCCGTCGTCGGAGACGATCAGCTCGGCGCCGGCTCCATTGCGGCGAACCTCGATCTCCACCTCGCTCATCGCATGCCGCTGGGCGTTGTCCAGCAGGTTGGCGAGCACCCGGGTGAGCTCGTTGCGGATGCCCATGACCATCACCCCGGGCTCGAGCCGCAGCTTGTTGCTGAGCCGGTCCACCCGTCGGAAGGTCTCCGAGGCCACCAGCTCCGCCAGGTCGACCGCCTCCGGTTTCCTGGCGCCGTTGTGCCTGCTCTCGCTCCCCGTCGCCTCGATCCGTGACAGCAGCAGCAGGTCGGTGACGATCGCCTCCAGCCGGTGGACATCGTCCAGCGCATGCTCGATGAGATCCTCCACGCAGGTCTGGCCCGGGTGCAGTTGCGCCTCCTCCAGGCGGACGCGCAACCCGGCGATGGGGTTGCGCAGCTCATGTGAGACTTCGGCGGCGAACCGGCGCTGCTGCTGGAGCGCCTGTTCCAGCCGCCCCATGCAACGGGTGACGGACCGGGTGAGCCGGGTGACATCGTCCTCGCCGGGAAACGTCAGGAGTTCGTCGTGCACAGGCCATCTGTTCTCGTCGCCGTCCGCGGTTCCCGGGGTGCCGAGTGCGTCGACGTAGTGGCGCAGCTTCATTAGGCGATCCATTTTCGGGGCATCCTCACGTGGCCCAAGCTCTGCTGGTGCCGGAGCTGAGGTACAGGTGCGAGTTCGATTCTTCATCGACGCCCCTGGACTGCACATCACACATCCGTGCAGGTCGTGTGTAGGAATCCGCCCTGGGCCTGCACGCTGACCTCTGGAGTCACAGGAGAGGTGTTGAGCCGCTCTGGGGTGCAGGTCCGGTTCGCCGGGTGGCTACTCTTCGGCGCCGTTCGCATCCAGAAGGTCGCGGGCGATGCCCAGGAGGAGACTGACGTCGGCGGGTTTCTGCACGTACTCGTTGGCGCCGGCCCCTAGCGCCTTTTCCCGCTCACCGGCGATGACCTTGGCGGTCAGGGCGATGATCGGGAGATCGGCGTGACGGGGATCGCTACGGATCGCCCGCATGGCCTCGTAACCATCCACCACCGGCATCATGAGGTCCATCAGGACGAGCGACACCTGCGGGTGGCGGGCGAGCGCCTCGATGCCCTCCTCGCCGTTCGCGGCGTGCAGCACCGACATGCCCACCCGTCCGAGGACATGAGTGAGCGCCGTGACGAGGCGGGTGTCGTCGTCGACGATGAGGACCTGGGCGCCCGACAGCACCTCCGCCGCGCGGTCGGCCTTCCGCTCATCCGCCCGGTCCGGCCGGGTCGCACGGTCTGCGAGCCCGCGATGCACGGACAGGTCGACCGCTGGGCCGCCGGACGCGGCGGCGGGCCGGGGCTCCTCGGGCGCGGGCTGCGGGGGTCCGGGTTCCACCTCCACGGGGGTGAGTGCCGCCGCCTCCCTGTGGTCCGCAGGCAGTTCTCCCAGATCGTCCGTGGGCGGGACCACGGGTACGTACAGCGTGAACTTGCTGCCGCGGCCCAGCGCGCTCTCGGCCACGATCTTGCCGCCGAGCAGGCCGGCGAGCTCGCGGCTGATGGACAGGCCGAGGCCGGTGCCGCTGGTGTGGCCGCCGGGGCCGTGCACCTGCTCGAACGCCTCGAAGATCGTGTTGAGCTTCTCCTGCGGGATGCCGATGCCTGTGTCCTCGACGGTGAAGGCGATGACGTCCTCAGCCGAGCCCAGAACCTCGTCGTCGATGTCGGCGGCTCGCTCCACGCGCAGTTTGACATGGCCTTCGGAGGTGAACTTGAACGCGTTGGAGAGCAGGTTGCGCAGGATCTGCTGGAGCCGCTGCCCGTCGGAGTAAAGGTCGTGCGGCGCGTCCTCGGACACCTCGATGTCGAAGTCGAGCCCGTGATCCGTGGCGATGGGCCGGAAAGTGGTGTTGACGTAGTCGAGCAGCTTGGCCAGCGGCAGGTACTTCGGCCGGATGTCCATCCGGCCCGCCTCGACCTTCGACAGGTCGAGGATGTCATTGATCAGCTGCAGCAGATCGGATCCCGACCAGTAGATGTTGTGCGCGAACTGCTCCTCTTCGGCGGAGAGATGGCGCTCGGCGTTGTCGGACAGCAGCCGGGCGTAGATGAGCAGCGAGCTCAGCGGGGAGCGCAGCTCGTGCGACATGTTCGCCAGGAACTCCGATTTGTACTGCGAGGCGGATGACAGCAGCGCCGCCTTCTCCGCGAGCTGCTCGTTGGAGCGCTGCAACTCGGCCTGCTGCCTCTGCAGCTCCTCGGAGCGTTCCTGGAGCTGGGTCGTCAGCCGTTGCGACTCGCTGAGCAGCGCCTCCGTACGCGAGTTGGCGATGATGGTGTTGATCGCGACCCCGATGGTGTCGACGAACTGGTCGAAGAAGGCCAGGTGCACGTCGGAGAAGCGGCTGAACGAGGCCAGCTCGATGACGCCGAGCACCTTGTCCTCGAAGGGGATCGGGATGATGACGACGCTGGTCGGCGTGCCCTTCCCGAGGCCCGAGCGGATCGTGATGTAGTCGGGCGGGGCGTCCGCCACGAGGATGCGCTTCTTCTCCAGGACGGCCTGCTGCACGAGGCCGTGGCCGGGCATCCCGGTGGTGACGGTCCGGCCCTCCGAGCCGTACCCGGCGATGTAGGCGAGCCCCCTCCCGGGTCCGTCCTCGCAGTCCGTGTCGGCCAGGAAGAACGCGCCGTACTGCGCGTTGACCAGCGGGGTGAGCTCGCGCAGCACCAGGTCGGCGACCTCCGTGAGGTCGCGGTGGCCCTGCATCAGCCCGGCCAGGCGGGTGAGGTTGGACTCCAGCCAGTCCTTGGCCCTGGTGGTCTCCCGGAGGTTGGACACCATCTGGTTGATGTTGTCCTTCAGCTCGGAGACCTCACCGCGGGTCTCAACGGTGATAAGTCGGGACATGTCGCCCTGCGTGACGGCAGAGGTCACCTCGGCGATGGCGCGTACCTGGGTGGTGAGGTTGAGTGCGAGTTCGTTGACGTTGTCGGTGAGGTCTTTCCAGACGCCGGATACGCCGCGGACTTGTGCTTGGCCGCCGAGGTTGCCTTCGGTGCCGACTTCGCGGGCCACGCGGGTGACTTCGGAGGAGAACGAGGAAAGTGTGTCGACCATGGTGTTGATCGTCGACTTCAATTCGAGGATTTCGCCGCGTGCGTCGACGTCGATTTTCTTGCCGAGGTCTCCTTGGGCGACGGCGGTGGCGACTTGGGCGATGTTGCGTACCTGGGAGGTGAGGTTGTCGGCCATGAAGTTGACGTTGTCGGTGAGGTCTTTCCAGACTCCGGATACGCCGCGGACGTGGGCGCGTCCGCCGAGTCGTCCGTCTGTGCCGACTTCGCGGGCCACTCGGGTCACCTCGTCGGCGAATGCCGACAGTTGGTCGACCATGGTGTTGACGGTGTTCTTGAGCTGCAGGATCTCGCCTTGTGCGTCAACGGTGATCTGTTTCGACAGATCGCCGTTGGCCACAGATGTGGTCACCTCGGCGATGTTGCGCACCTGGGTGGTGAGGTTGAGTGCGAGTTCGTTGACGTTGTCGGTGAGGTCTTTCCAGACGCCGGATACGCCGCGGACTTGTGCTTGGCCGCCGAGGTTGCCTTCGGTGCCGACTTCGCGGGCCACGCGGGTGACTTCGGAGGAGAACGAGGAAAGTGTGTCGACCATGGTGTTGATCGTCGACTTCAATTCGAGGATTTCGCCGCGTGCGTCGACGTCGATTTTCTTGCCGAGGTCTCCTTGGGCGACGGCGGTGGCGACTTGGGCGATGTTGCGTACCTGGGAGGTGAGGTTGTCGGCCATGAAGTTGACGTTGTCGGTGAGGTCTTTCCAGACTCCGGATACGCCGCGGACGTGGGCGCGTCCGCCGAGTCGTCCGTCTGTGCCGACTTCGCGGGCCACTCGGGTCACCTCGTCGGCGAATGCCGACAGTTGGTCGACCATGGTGTTGACGGTGTTCTTGAGCTGCAGGATCTCGCCTTGTGCGTCAACGGTGATCTGTTTCGACAGATCGCCGTTGGCCACGGACGTCGTCACCTCGGCGATGTTGCGCACCTGGGTGGTGAGGTTCAGTGCCATGAAGTTGACGTTGTCGGTGAGGTCCTTCCACACTCCGGAAACGCCGCGGACCTGCGCCTGGCCACCCAGTTGTCCTTCGGTGCCGACCTCGCGGGCCACCCGGGTCACCTCGTCGGCGAACGCCGACAGCTGATCGACCATCGTGTTGACGGTGAGCTTCAGCTCCAGCAGCTCACCCGTCGCCTCGACGGTTACCGACCGGGTCAGATCGCCACGGGCCACAGCCGTCGTCACCACCGCGATGTCGCGCACCTGGGCGGTGAGCCTGCTGGCCATCGTGTTGACGGCCTCCGTCACGTCCCGCCAGCTGCCGGACAGCCCGTTCACCTTGGCGCGACCGCCGAGGCGTCCTTCCGCGCCGACCTCGCGGGCCACCCGGGTGACCTCTCCCGTGAACAGCGACAGCTGGTCGACCATCTGGTTGACCGTCTGCCCGAGCCGGCGCAGGCTGCCGCACAGCGGCCGGCTGTCGTCATGCAGGTCCACCCGCTGGGTGAGGTCGCCCCCCGCGACCGCCTCAAGGACGCGCGTCGCGTTGGCGGTCGGTACGACCAGCACGTCGACAAGGGAGTTCGCCGCACCGACCGTCGCCGCCCAGGCACCCTGGCCAGGGCTGGGCGACAGCCGCTCGTCGAGCCGGCCGTGGCGTACGACCTCGCGGCGGACCCGGCTCAGCTCGTCCACGAAGTGCCGGTTGCGGTCGGCGATCTGGTTGAAGACGGCGGCGAGCTCGGCGGGCATGCCGTCATGGTCGGTCGGCAACCGGACCCCGAAATCCCCGTCGCGCAGGGCCTCCATCGCTGCCAGCAGCGGGCGCAACTCGACTGAACGAATCGCATGGGTCGAACCGGTGGCGCTCTGGACACCCATCGACGTGTCCCCCTTCGTCGGTGTCCGGCTATCTGTCGAAGTTCTCCACGTTATCCGTATATCGACGTCTTTTGTCATTCTTTTGTGTTATTTTGGGTTTAAATGACATTGGCCAATATCGATCACCTCATTCTGGTTTTTAGGTGAACCCCGTATATCCCGCAGTCAAGTAATGTGGCGTCGTATGTTTTACGCAGATCGTCGGTCACCGCGGTCACGTGGCGGGCAAATCCGGGAATGTTGCGCGCATACGCGGGCCCGTTGTGTGATGTGCCTATGGGGGTGAACCGGGGGGAAAACGGCTCGTACGCCATCGGCGCGGGCACCGAGCCACCCTTGTCCCGGCCCGGCTGGCGTGGCCGGGGTCGCGAATGGCGCCCCGTCGCCGAGCTGCTGCGGGCCGTCGAGACCGGCCAGGGCGGCATGGTGCTCGTCGAGGGCCCGTCGGGGATGGGCAAGACCCAGTTGCTCCTCAAGGCCTCCGAAGCCGCAGCCCGGACCGAGATCACGGTCGCCCACGGTTCAGCCGACGAGCTCGGACGCCTGGCGCCCCTGGCACCGCTGGCGACGGCGTTCGACGAGCCGGCGCTCGTGCCGCCGGAGCCCACGCCGGTGCCGCCAGCCGATGCGGCTGATCTGCGGCTGTCGCTGGTGGAGCGGCTGCGCGCCCTCCTGGAGGAGCGGGCGGGGCGGGGCCCGATGCTGATCACCCTGGACGACCTGCACTGGGCCGATCCGACCACCCAGCTGGTGCTCCGGTCTCTGCTGCCGGAGCTCGCCTCGTATCCGCTCGGGTGGATTCTGGCCCGCACCAGCGGGATCGGCGATCCCGGCGTGGACGGGCTGTACGAACTGCTGGAGCGGGAGGGCGCCGACCGGGTCGTCCTCGGGCCGCTGGACGACCTGGCGGTGGCCGAGATCGCCGCCGACACCTTCGGCGCGCCGCCCGGGCCGGACATGCTGGAGCTGGCGGCGACCGCGAAGGGCAACCCGTTCCTGCTCGTCGAGCTGCTCAGAACGTGCAAGATCGACGGCGTGGTCGAGATCGCCGCGGGCAGCGCGCGGCTGACCTCGGCAGGCGTTCAGGTGAGCGCGCGAAGCCCCCTGGCCGGCCTGTCCCCGTCGACCCGGCAGTTGCTCCAGGTGGCCGGGATCCTGGGCCGCTCGTTCTCCGTGGACGATCTGGCCGAGATGCTCGGCGAGCCGGTCGACGGACTGCTGCCGGGGCTCGCCGAGGCGGTCCGCGCGGGTATCGTCGTGCCCGCGGTGGACCGGCTGACGTTCCGGCACGATCTGCTGTGGCATGTCGTGACGGACATGATCTCCGAGCCCGTCCGCACGGTGCTGCAGCGACAGGCCGGATGCATGCTGCTGCAGCGCGGCGCGGTCGTGCCCGCCGCCGCCCAGTTCATGCGCTGCGCCAGGGCCGGCGACACGCGGGCGCTCGACGGGCTGGACCGGGCCGCACGCGCGGTGCTGCCCTACTCGCCGCCGTCCGCGGTGGACCTCGCCGTCCGGGCACTCGAGCTCACCGGCCCTGCTGATGCCGAGCTTCTCGCCCGTACGGCGACCGCGGTGGAGGCGCTGACGGCCGCGGGACGGCTCGCTGAGGCGATCGAATCCGCGCGGGCGGCGCTGCGGCGGGCGCCGCCCGGGCCGTGGACCGATCGCATGCGGTGCGAGCTGGCGTCCGTCCTGCTGCAGAGCGGCCGAGCGGCCGAGGCCGTGGCCGAGGCCGAGGGCCTGCTCAAGCAGCGCGACCTCGACGACGAGCTGCGCGGCGCCGCTGAGCTCGCGGTGTTCCACGGGCTGCTGGCGCTGCACGACTTCGGGCGCGGCCGGGCGCGGGCGAACGCGGTCCTCGCGGACCGGGCAGCGCACCAGGACACCGCGCTGGTCGGGGCGCTGCTGCTCAGCGCGCACATCGCCTGGGAGGAGGCACGCGCCGCCGACGCCTTCCGCCACGTCCACGAGGCCATCCGCATCGCGAGCAGCGGATCCGTCGCCGCCCGGCGCGCCCACCCACGGCTGTTCCTGGTCCGCTGCCTCTTCGGGGTGGGACGGCACGCCGAGGCCGAGAGCGTCATCCGGGCCGCCGCCGCGGACTTCGAGGCCTACGGGCCGACCAGCCACGTCGCCAGCCCGGCGTTCTTCCGGGCCTGCCTGTCGCTGGCCACCGGCCGCCCCGACGATGCCGCCGCGGAGGCCGAGGTGGGGTTGAAGGCCGCCGAAGAGGTGGGCGCGTACGCGTACGCGCTGCTCGGGCTGGCCGTGCTGGCCATCGTCGAGTTGCGCCGCGGCAACGTGGAGACGGCCGCGCGGCACGTCGAGCGCATCGAGACCAAGCAGCAGGCGGCGCACGGCCCCATGTACGGGTCGGTCTGGAGCGCCTGGGCCGGCGCGCTGGTCCGTGAGGCCCAGGGCGGCCCGGAGCGGGGGATGGAAGCGCTCGGCAGCTGCTACGCGGACGTCAGGAACCGGCGCTGGATGCTCATGCTCGAACCGAACGCGGCGGCCTGGATGACCCGCACCGCCCTGGCCGCCGGACGCCGCTCGGCCGCCGCGGACATCGTGGAGACGGCCCGGCAGATCGCGCACGACAACCCCGGCTTCCCCGCGCTGGCCGCCGCGGCCGCCCACGCGCACGGCATCCTGCACGGGGACGCCACGGCGCTGGCCCAGGCGACAGCACACTACAGCGACCCGTGGGGCGCCGCCTCCGCCGCGGAGGACCTGGGAGTCCTGCTGATCGCCCCGGACGGTGCCGGCGGCGGTGACAGAAAGGCGGCGATCGCCAGGTTCGAGGAGGCGGCCGACGCCTACCTGAAGATCGGCGCACCGCGGGACGCGGCCAGGACGCGTGCCCGGCTGCGGAACCTGGGTGTACGCCGCCGCCACTGGACCTACGCCGAGCGGCCCGGCACCGGATGGGACAGCCTCACCGACACCGAACGCAGCGTCGCGGACCTCGTCGCCCAAGGGCTCACCAACCGCCAGGTGGCCGGCCAGATGTTCCTGTCCCCGCACACGGTCTCGTTCCACCTGCGCCAGGTCTTCCGCAAACTCGGCATCGCCTCCCGGGTGGAACTGGCCCGCCACGCCGCCGGGCAACCGTCTCAAGAGTCGTCACCGAGCGACGACCTTCGCGACTGACTGATCCGGATATAAGCGGTTCAGGAGCCTTTGCTGGGATTGGCCGTGAAGAAAGGCGTGAGGTCCAGCTCCTCCGGGACCTCCATGAGCTTGCGCACCAGCCTGCCGTCGAACGCCACGACCTGAACCTCGCTGTGCGCGGCGTGGTTGTCCAGCTCCCAGCAGTAGAGGCGCGACTCGTCGTACCAGCCGAGCACCTTGTCGCAGTCGGAGGAGAACCTGCGGACCTGCTTGCCGGTGCCGGTGTCCCAGACGCAGTGGTCGCCGTCGGTGTCGCCCGGGCAGTCGGTCACGAACATCTTGCCCGAGGGTGAGAACATACGACGGGTCCCGGCCTTCAGCACCCCGACATCGGGCAGGTCGCGCGTACGCCTGCCGGAGCTGTCGAAGAAGCGCAGTCCCTTGTCCTCGCCGTAGGCGATGACCACGCCTTGCCCGTCGCCGTCCCAGCCGAAGGAACTGGCCCGGATCGAGGCGTCGGGCACGTCGACCACGCTGGCCTTGGCCTGGGCCACGTCGACGATGGCGAAGCCCAGGGTGATCCAGTCGTCGCCGTTCTTGGCCTTCACCTTCTTCTCGATGTTGAGCAGCACCTTCGAGCCGTCCTTGGACCAGGCGCGGATGGTGCTGATCAGCGGCTTGCGTACGGTCTTGACCCGGAAACTGGAGCCCGCCTCCCTGTCGGTGATGAGCACCGAGTCGTAGTCGTCCGAGGTGTAGTACTGCGGCCTGCCGGCGAGGTGGCGGCCGTCGGGGGAGACCAGCGACTCCCAGTTGGCGGAATGCTTCTCGAACGCGCCGCGCAGCGATTGCCTGGCGTAGTCGACGTCTTCGTCGAGGTTCTTGTTGTAGATCTCGTACGCCGTCAGCGTGACCGGGTCGGACGGGTGCTCGTGGAGGGTGATCGGCCCCCCGGGAAGGGTGGTCTTCGAGGGCGCGGCCGGGGTCGCCGGCTGCGGCGCCTGGATCGTCTCCTTCGGCGCCGGGGTCGCCGGTCCCGCCGCGGGCGGGGTGCTCCGCAGCACCGCGGTCGCGACGGCCCCGGCCAGCACGAGCACCAGAGCGGCCGCGGCCGCGCCGCCGATGACGAGCGGCCGCCTGCCCGTCGTCCGGGTGGCGCCAGGGCGGCCGGCGGGCGAGGCTTCCTTGGCTCCCCACACGAGGAGGCTGGAGTCGGGCACCGGGTACCCCAGCAGCCGCTTGATCACCTGCTCGGCCGTCAGCCGCTGGGCCGGATCCTTGGAAAGACACCTCACCACCACCTCGCGCAGCGGCCCGTCGAGCCGGCCCAGATCGGGCGGGGCATTGAGCACCCGTTCGATCACCAGCTGCAGCGCGTCGTTGTTGAACGGCGCCCGTCCGCTGGACGCGAAGACCATCGTGCCGGCCCAGGAGAACATGTCGGCCGCCGGTCCGACCGTGTGCCCCATGATCTGCTCGGGAGACATGTACGCGGGCGTGCCCACCGGCGTGTTGCTGAACGTCGAGGTGGCGTTGAGCGTACGGGCGATGCCGAAGTCGATCACGCGCGGCCCGTCCGCGGCGAGGATGACGTTGGCCGGCTTGAAATCCCGGTGCACGATCCCGGACTGGTGGATCGCGGCCAGCGCGGTGGCGGTGCCGATGGCCAGCCGATCCAGCGCCGGGCCGGTTCGCGGGCCTTCCTCCTGCACGATCTGCTGCAGGGACGGGCCCTCGACGAACTCGCTGACGATGTACGGCCGGTCCTGCTCGACGCCCGTGCCCAGCACGGCCGCGGTGCAGAACGGCGCCACGCTCTGGGCGACTTCCGCCTCGCGCAGGAAGCGCCCCACGCTGACCGCGTCGCCCGACTGGTCCTGCTGCAGCCACTTGACGGCCACGTGCGCGCCCGCGGGGGTTCTGGCCAGATAGACGACGCCCTGCCCGCCCTCGCCCAGCCTGCCGAGCAGCTCCAGTTCCCCGAACCGCTGAGGGTCGCCGGACGTGAGAGGTGCGGAAGGTGGCAGTTCGCGTTTCTTGGCTCCACGGAGCGGATCCATGGAATTTTCCGGGTGGTCTTTCATGGGGGAACCATGCATTTCTGCTCAAGCGCCGCCAGGGGCCGTCGGAAGGTCGTTGCCTGCGGCACGGTAGCCCCGGCCACGGGGGACCGGTCCCGGGCGGCAGCCGTGGCGGCGTGCGCCTGCCCCGCCGCCAAGGCATACCCCTTGGCGGGCAGGTGGCAGGCGCGTCCGGCGCCTCACTCGCCGGTCATCGCGGCATGCAGGCGCAGGTACGGCTCGGCGTCCTTCGGCCTGTTCTGGCGCTGCAGCGTACGACCGAGCAGCAGGCAGGCGTACCCCTCCGCCGGGTCGCGCTCCAGGACCAGCCGGAGCTCTGCCTCGGCTCGGCGGAGCTGGGCCGAGTGGTAGTAGGCGCGGGCCAGCAGCAGCCGGGCCGCCAGGTTGTCCGGCGCCGCGGCCACCACCCGGGCCAGGATGCGAGCGGCCCCGATGTAGTCCTCCGAGTCGAAGAACAGGCGGCCGCGCTCGTACTCCTCGGCCAGCCTCTCGATCTGCATGTCACTCCTCTCCGGTGTGCGGGACGCGTCCGGCGGGGACGACGCCCAGGCGGCCGGCCTGGTAGTCCTCCATCGCCTGCAGGATCTCGGCGCGGGTGTTCATCACGAAGGGGCCGTAGTGCACGACCGGCTCGCGGATCGGCTGCCCGCCGAGCAGCAGCACCTCCAGGTTCGGCTCGGCCTGGGGCTGAGCCGGGTCGGCGGCGACGGTGAGCGCCCCGCCCGCGCCGAAGACGGCCAGCTGCCCCTTGCGTACCGGCTTGCGCTCGTCACCGGCGTAGCCCTGTCCGGCCAGCACGTAGGCGAGGGCGTTGAAGGCGGGGTTCCACGGCAACTCCAGCCGCGCGCCGGGGCTCACCGTCGCGTGCACCATCGTGATCGGGGTGAACGTGACGCCGGGACCGGGGTGCCCGTCCAGGTCTCCAGCGATCACCCGCAGCAGCGCGCCGCCGTCGGCCGAGGCGAGCAGCGCCGTCTGGCGGCCGCGGATGTCCTGGTAGCGGGGCACGTGGAACTTGTGCGCCCGGGGCAGGTTGACCCAGAGCTGGACGCCGTGGAACAGCCCGCCCGAGACCACCAGGTGCTCCGGCGGCTTCTCGATGTGCAGCAGGCCCGATCCCGCGGTCATCCACTGGGTGTCGCCGTTGGTGATCGTGCCACCGCCGCCGTTGGAGTCCTGGTGCTCGAAGATGCCGTCGATGATGTAGGTGACGGTCTCGAAGCCGCGGTGCGGGTGCCAGGGGGTGCCCTTGGGCTCGCCGGGCGCGTACTCGACCTCACCCATCTGGTCCATGTGGATGAACGGGTCCAGCAGGGACTGCGGCACGCCGGCGAACGCGCGCCGTACCGGGAATCCCTCGCCTTCGAACCCGCTGGGCGCGGTCGTCACGGACCTCACGGGCCGCCGGGTGACGGAGGCCGGATCGGGCACGGCGACGCGCGGCAGCGTGAGGGTATCGGCGGTGATGGCGGGCATGGCCCCTCCAACGTGGTTGAATTTTCAACTTGTGCCCGCCTTAACGCGTGGCCGCCGCCGGGCATTCCCGGGCAGCTGCGGCGCGCCCGGGCGGTCTTGCTCTTTCCTTGATCGCAACTGCAAGACATCCCAACTGTCACGCTGGTAGCTTTTTGTCCTGTCTGTTGATGCATAGTGGGGGTCCAGCGTGAACCAGCCGTTGCTGGAGGACGATCCGCGGCGGTTGGGTCCGTACGACATCGTCGCTCGCATCGGGGAGGGCGGCCAGGGTGTGGTCTACCTCGGGCGGGCGGAGACCGGCGAGCTGGTCGCCGTCAAGCTGCTCCATCGCGGCCTGCTGACCGACCCCGGCGCGCGGAGCAGGTTCCTCCGCGAGGTGGAGATCGCCCGGCGCGTGGCCAGGTTCTCCACCGCGCCCGTGCTCCACGCCGACGTCGAGGGGCAGCGGCCGTACATCGTCAGCGAGTACGTGCCCGGCTCCTCGCTGCAGGACCTCGTCACCGTCGAGGGGCCGCGGCGCGGCGCCGCGCTCGACCGGCTGGCCATCAGCACCGCGACCGCGCTGGCCGCCATCCACCGCGCCGGGATCCGGCACGGGGACTTCAAGCCCGGCAACATCCTGCTGGGACCTGAGGGTCCCGTTGTGATCGACTTCGGGGTCGCCCGCGCTCTGGACGCGCCGGGCACCACCTCGAGCGGATCGGTGATGGGGACGCCGTCCTATCTCGCGCCGGAGCAGCTCGGCGGGGTGCCGGTGACGGTGGCGGCCGACATCTTCGCGTGGGGCGGGACCATGGTGTTCGCCGCCTCGGGCCGGTCCGCGTTCGGCGGCGACTCCACCGCGGCGGTGATCAACCGCATACTCAACCACGAGCCGGAGATCTCCGGGCTCAGCGGAACGCTGCTCGAACTCGTCACCGCCAGCCTGTCCAAGGATCCGGCCGCGCGGCCGAGCGCCGAGGACCTGGTCGTCCGGCTGACCTCGATGGCCACGCAGCCCCCGCCTCCTCCGCCGCGCAGGCGGCGCCGTGCGCTGATCCTGACACTCGCCGGCGGCGCGGCGGCGGCGCTGCTCGTGGCGGGCGGCTTGCTGATCAACTCGACCGGCCAGCCGGTGGGATCACCCCCCGAGGGGAGCTCGACGTCTCAGCCGCTGGTGCAATCCACCACGACCCAGCCCACGCAGCCGTCGAAGACCAAAATCACGGAACGGCGCACGATACCCCCGGCGCCCAGGCAGACGCCCCGCCCCAAGACGTCGGCGCCCACCACCAAGCCGACCCGCGCCAAGGTGCCCCCGAAGACGCCGGTGGGCAACGCGTCGAGGGTGGGCTCCACGCCCGAGCCGAGCTCCGGACCCACCCCGGAACCGACTCCCGAGACCAAGACCAAGACCACCCCTCCGTTCAGTCCGACGTGGTCGCAGCCCACCCTGTCGAACCCCTTCACCTGCTGGCCCCAGACGTGTTGACGGCTACGGTTCACGCCCCGCGCCGCAGACCGCGCTGATCATCGCCGACGGCCGCAGCGTGCAGGGGAAGGCGGCCCGCTACGATGATCACCCGCCGCGCTTTCCCGGCGAGATGGAGAGCAGCGCCTTCCCCTTCTCGATCGACACCAGGCTCACCTCCACCGGAGTGCGCGAGCGGAACCCGAAGCTGGAACGCGAGCCCTCGCCCATCACCTGCTGTGCGCCGCCCCCGTGCGGGTACTCCACCCAGTACGTGAGCGTTTTCGACTTGACGGACACGATCTCGAACTTCGGGTAGTAGAACTTCTTGGCGTTGAGCGGGATCGTGACCGGTCTTGACACCTTCAGCAGGCAGTCTCCGTCGAAGCAGTCCTTGATCCTGGAGGTGGGCTTGCGGGACGGGGTCGCCTCGGGCGTGGGCGTGGGCGTCGATGTCGGCGTGGTCGTGGGAGGCGCGCTCGTGGCGGGAGCGCTCGACGGGGCGGCGCTGGTCGAGGCGGCGGCGCTGGGGGAGGCCGCTCGTGGCGTGGCCTCCGGCGAGCCGCAACCCGCCAGGGCGCACAGGGCGATCACGGGAAGGGCAACCGCGGGGAGCCGGCGCATAGTCGTGTCCCTCCAATCGCTAGGGGAGCCGGCGTCGGGTCAGCGCCGGTGCCACAGGATTACCCCACCGGTCCGGGGAGGGGTCCCAGCGACGCGAAGCGCGCACAGAAAGGACGGAAGATGGCCGCTGGTGAAGTTTCCGAACGTGGTGAGGCCGATCGCGGCATGCCGCCGGCGACCGGAGGGCGGCGCATCCTTTGGGCCGACGTGCCCGCCCAGGTGAGGAGCTCGATCGAGGAACTGCTCGGCAGCAAGGTGATCAGCGCCGCCAGCCAGCCGGGCGGCTTCTCCGAGGGCGTGGCCGCCCGGCTGCGGCTTGCCGGCGGCGGAGGCGCGTTCGTCAAGGCGGTGAGCTCTCCGGTGGCTCCCGGGGTGGCGCAGTTCCACCGCCGGGAGATCGAGATCTCCCGGCGGCTTCCCGACGGGGTGCCGGTGCCTCGCCTGCTCGACGCCTATGACGACGGCACCTGGGTGGCCCTGGTGTTCGAGGACATCGATGGGCGGCTGCCGGCTCAGCCATGGCGGCGTGCGGAGTTCGACCGGGTGCTCGCCGCGGCTTCGGATCTGGCGCAGGCGCTGACCCCGTCCCCGATCGACTCGACGTCGCTGGGGCCACCGCGGCTGGGCGGGTGGCGCGCGCTGGCGGACGAGGGCTTCCTCGGAAAGCCGGCAGGCGGGGGCTCCCTTGGAGAGCTGGCGCCCTGGGCGGCCGATCACATGGAACGGCTGATCGCCCTTGAGGAGGCGGCCCCTTCGACTCTCACCGGCGGGACGCTCCTGCACGGAGATCTCTATCCGTTCAACGTCATGCTCACCCCGGATCGGGTCCTCGTCGTCGACTGGCCGCACGCATGGGTCGGGCCCGCGCACTGCGATGTGCTCACGCTGCTGTCGAGCGCCTCGCTCAGCGGGCTGGACCCGCAGCCGTTCGCCGAGCGGCATCCGCTGACCCGCGACCTCGGCCCGGAACCGGTCAACGTCTTCCTGGCCGTGCACGCCGGCTTCCTGCTGCGGCTGGCCACGAACGCCGGGCCGGACCGCAACCTGGTCGGCATGGCGAACGCGCTCGGGAAGGCGTCGCTGTGCTGGCTGCGGCAGCGCATATGAGCCGCCCGCGCCCCGATGGGCCGGGGCACGGGCGGGTTCGCCTGGATCAGCCGCTGTAAGGAGCGACCGTGATCTTGTCGATCACGGGGGCGTACTGCGAGCGGAGCAGCACTCCAGGGAAGGTCTCCGAGGCGTAGGTGGTGCCGTCGAAGTTGGGCAGTTCCGCCGCGGAGAACTGCACGGTGTTCTCACCCTGCTTCAGCCTGACCGGGACCGTCAGCTCCCAGAAGTTGTTCTCGTGGAACGTGTGGGGGAACATGACGCGCTGCGGGGCGGCGCCGTTCACCGAGATGTCGGCGTGCCTGGCGAGCGGGTCCGGGTTGTAGTGCGTGGCGGCCGACTGCTCCGGGTTGGAGTAGCGGACGCGCATGGCGTACGTGCCGGGGGCGGCCGCCCGCACGTGGAAGGTGAGCGTGTTGGCGTTGCCGGGGGCGCCGCCGACGCCGGTGACCGCGGCCTTGCCGCCGGCCAGGGAGAGCTGCGCCGCCTTGGCCGTCCCGGCGAGCTGCGCGGACTCCGCCTCGTAGGCGGTGGCGGGGAGCGCGCCGGCGACCTGCCGCACCTCGAGGCGGTCGACCAGCGGCGTCCCGTACCTGCCGGTGACCGTGACCTTGTTGATGCCGCCGGACAGCGACACCGTCGCGGCCGAGGCGCCACGCCCCGCGTCCGCCACCGGCACGCCGTTGACGGCCACCGACGCCTTGCCGGAGCCGAGCAGCTTCAGGTCGAGACGGGCGGCGGCGTCCTGGGCGGAGTAGACCCAGAACGTGGCCGACTGGCCGCGGTCGACCGGGACGACCCCGGAGCCCGAGATGCCGCGTTCGTGCCGGTCCTCGTACGACGGGCGGGTTCCGCGCAGGTCGGCCAGCTCCGCCTCGTAGACGGAGGTGGCCGCTGCCGGGTTCGGCAGCGAGAGCCGGATCCGGTCGACGATCGCGTCGCCCTTGGTGGCTTTCGCGCCGTCCAGGCTGCGCGCGGCCAGGGAGATGACGTGCTTGCCCGCCGGCAGCTCCACCGTGGTGTCCGCGTGGTCCCAGACCACCCACTTGTAGCCCAGCGGCAGGAACAGCTCCTGCTCCGCGCCCCCGTCGACGCGGACGAAGACGTTGGTCGGCCCCTGCTCGCGCACCCGGTCGAAGGTGTTGAGCGAGTTGGCGAACACGCTCAGGTCGTACCGGCCGGCCTGCGGGACCTCGACGGTGAAGTCGAGCACGCCGTCCGAGCCGGTACGCAGCCCGCCCACGTCGTAGCGGCCGGAGGTGTAGAACTTCGACACGTCCGCGGGGGAGCCCTCGGGGCCGTTGCGGCTGTAGCCGCCGCCGGTGTACTTCGCGTCCTCCGCCTCGTACGACCGCTCCCACAGCTTGGGCGAGGGCGCCGTCACGGTGCCCGCGCCCCCGGGGGTGAGGACGATCTCGTACGCCGACGACTCCTTGAGCTTCTGCAGGTCGATGACCACGGTGCCGTCCTGGACCGCGATGTCCCGCTCGGCGACGATCTCCGGCTGCGCCGAGTCGCCGATCTGGCCGGTCCATGGGATCTCCCGTACCCAGGCGTGCACCTTGCGGCCGAACACGCCCGCCGGGACGTTCTCGAAGCGGATGTGCCCGGCGGTGTCGGCGCCGCCGAAGATCGCGCGGGCCTGCTTCTTGCCGGGGTCGAGCGTCGCGACGCCCTGCAGGGTGTAGTTCTGCCCCGGGTACGGCGGCGTGACCTGCACGGTGTGCCCGCTCATGCTGCCGTAGGCGTTGAACAGCCACCACTGGCCGTTGCCCCGGTTGGCCTGCACCGCGGAGTCGGACAGGTTGCCGTCGATGTTCCAGTACGCGATGTCCGCGTCGACCTTCGACTCCTCGATGGCCGACACCCATTGGATCATCTGGCCGGGCACCGAGGTGTGGTAGTTGAAGGCGTACTCGTTGACGTTGATGGGCAACTGCCTGCCCGCGTACTTCGTGCCCGCGAAGACCTCGGCCTCCATCTGGCGGTAGCGCCTGACGCTCTCCCTGACCTGCTCGGGGTGGCTGAGCTCGTGCCAGGTCATCACGTCGGGGACGGTGTCCGCCTGGACGACGTGCTGGAGGTAGCCCTTCACCTGGGCGTACAGCACGCTCGTGTTGGGCCCGGCGATCCGGGCGTCCGGCATCCTGGCCTTGATGAGCGCGTGGACGTCGTCCCACGCCTTGAAGTAGTCGCGCGGGTCACTGAGCCAGCTGACCCGGTTGTAGCTCCACTCGCCGGTGCCGAACATGTTGCCCTCGGGCTCGTTGAACGGCACGAAGACGATGTTGTCCCGATATTTCGGGTCTAGCTGGAGGACCTGGGCCACCTGCTTGGCGATCTTCTGCTTGAACAGGTCGAGCTTCTCCTGCGGGGTGCTCCCGGGCCACTGGTACGGGAAGCCGCGGTGGATGTCGGTCATGTAGATGTACACGTCGCCGTCGGTGCTGTCGGCGAGCGGCTTGACCACCTCCAGCGCGTCGGCGCCGGGGTGCTGCGGGCCGTCCTGGGCCTTGGTCGAGACCGTGCGCAGCCGCATGCCCTCGATCAGGTTGTTCGTCGGCAATCCCGGCCCATAGAGGCCGTAGAGCGTGCCGGACGCGCCGCCGTGGAAGGCTCCGGTGTCCTTGGCCAGGTCGATGATGAGCTGGCCCTCGCGGATCACGGTGACGGTGGCGGTGACGGGGCGGTCGCCGGCCGTGCCCCGCACGGTGAAGGTGCCGGCGGCGGCGTAGTCCTCGGGGGCCACAGGCGACCAGGTGATGGGCAGGTCGCGGTCGTAGCCGTCGGTGAAGGTGGCGCGGACCGCGCCCGGCAGAGCCGGCGCGGTGCCGATGGTCGTGCGTACGGCGAAGGCGTCCTGGGCCAGGCCCGTCGGCGTGGGCGTCGTCCCTCCGGCGACGGCGGCCACCTGCTCCGCCGACAGCGCGGCGCCGTAGATGCGGAAATCGTCGATCGCGCCGTCGAACAGCGGATCCTGGTAGAACGAGCGCCCGATGAAGCCGGCGGACGTCGTGGCGGCGTCGATCAGCTGCGCGGCGGTCACCGTGGTGGCGGCGGAGGCGACGGCCGCTCCGTCGAGGTAGGTGGTGACGCGCTTGGCGGCGGTGTCGAGGGTGACCGTCAGTGTCTTCCAGGCGCCGGCCGGCAGCGGGGCATAGCCCGTCACCTTGGCCTCGCCCCCGCCGCCCGAGGTGGTGACCGCCGTGCGCAGGCGGCCGTCACCGTTGTACGGCGTGCTGAACAGGTAGCGGCTGGTGTCCTTGCCGAGGGCGTAGATCCACTGCCAGGAGGAGGCGGTGCCGTCCCACTTCACCCGGGCCGACACCGTCAGGTCGGTCCTGTCCTTGATCGCGGCCAGTGGCAGCCGCACGTAGGCGCCGTCGGAGGTCGGCGCGCCGCCGGGCAGGTTCAGGGCGTGGCCTGCGCCCGCGCCGTCCACTAGTGCGGCGGTGGACCCGTTGACCAGCGTCCCGTCCAGGCCGTTGCCGGAGGAGTCGCTGATCGTGCCGGTGGACAGGTCGTCGGTGTCGAACGCGTAGACGAGCACGGGAGCGGGCGGGTCCGCGGTCGCCGCGTCGGCGACGCTGGTGGTTAACGTCATGGTGAGGGCGGCCGGGAGCAGCCCGGCGCGCATGGCCTTGGTGATGCTCGGGAATGTCATCACGGTCCCTGGGAGGTGTGAGCGTTAACAATTCTCAGGGAGGGCTGGGCAACGCAACTGAGGGTTTCGCGTAGGTTACGTAGCCGCGCCCCGCACGTCAATGGGTCGATCATTTGTGTTTCCGGCATGTCACGATTCGGTATCGCCGACAACCCTCGCTCTTGACGCCTGCTGCCTGCCGGCGCGACAGTCGAGCCACATCGTTGAACCGGTTCGCCGATCCCGGTGACCACAGGTTGAGACCGCCCGGCCCCGGGCCGGATCAATCCTGCCGATTCCCAGGACAAGGCACCATCGGATCGACGATGTGAGGGCATTCGCAACGCAACTGTCGAACCGGTTCAACTACAGGAGGTGAGTGTGGCGACGATCGGAGACGTGGCCCGGGAGGCCGGGGTGAGCCGCAGCACGGCGTCGTACGCGTTGTCGGGCAAGCGGCCCATCTCGGAGGAGGTCCGCCGCCGCGTGCTGGCGGCCGCCGAGGCGCTCGCGTACACGCCGAACGCAGGCGCTCGCGCGCTGGCCACATCCCAGACCAAGGTCCTCGGTCTGCTCGCCCAGTTCCACGAAGACGAGTTCGCGCCCGCGATGATGCAGTACATCCTGGGCGTCACCGACACCGCCCGTGACCTGGGCTACGACACGCTGCTGGTCACCGAGGCCGACGGCGCCCGGGCGCTGCGGCGCATCACCGACTCGCGCATGGTGGACGGCGTCGTCCTCATGAACATCGCGCAGGACGACCCGAGGCTGCCCATCCTGCGGGCGGCCCCGCAGCCGGGCGCCCTGGTCGGCCTGCCGGGTGACTGCTCGGGGCTGGATGTGTTCGACCTCGACTTCGAGGAGGCGGGCCGGGTGATGGTGGACCACCTCCACCGCCTCGGCCACCGCGAGCTCATCCTGATCTCGCAGCCCGAGCACGTGGTCGAGCGGGGCGGCGCGTACGTGTGGCGGCTGCGCGACGCCGCGCTCGAACGAGCCCGCCAGCTCGGCGTCACCCTGCACGCGGTGTACGGCGAGTCCCGGCAGCCGGCCGTCGGCCGCCTGCTCAACGCGCTGCTCGACGCCTACCCGTCGGCGACCGGCCTGATGGTCAACAACGAGGCGGCCACGGCGGCGCTGCCCTCCGTCGCCCACGAACGAGGGCTGCGCGTGCCCGAGGACCTGTCGGTCATCGGGCGCTACTCCGCCGAGTTCGCCGCGACCTTCTCCCTGCCCTATTCGTTCATCGAGAGCGCGCCCGACCGCCTCGGGTCCATGGCGGTGCGCCAGCTCGTACGCCGCGTGGAGTCCCCGGCGGCGCGCGACGAGCCGTTCGTGGTGCGCTTCATCTCTCCCGAACTGGTCTCCCGGGGCAGCACCGCACCCCCGAGAGCACCTCTCCCCAACGCCCGCTAGCGCGCGGGCCCGACCCTCGAACCCTTCTGGCCGCGCTCGTTGTGAGCGCTAACATTGGAGTAGTCGATGAACCGTCCGTCGATGTCCACGAGGGCGACGGTCTTCGGAACCGCCGTCCTGGCGCTGTCCGCTCTGACCGCCTGCGCGTCCGCCCCCCAGGGCGGCGCCACCGCCACCGCCTCCGCAGATGGCGGCGCGGGCGGGAGCGCGTACACGTGGTGGGACCCCTATCCGCAGCACGACGCGTCCTCCGCCTGGGCGAAGCGGGTGGACTCCTGCGGGCAGCAGGCCGGCGTCACCATCAAGCGCACGGCCTACGACACGACCGCGCTGACCAACCAGGCCCTGCTCGCCGGCCAGGAGGGCAACGCGCCGGACGTCATCCTCCTCGACAACCCCGCCGTCTCGACGCTCGCGGACGCCGGGATGCTCAGCACGATGTCCGACTTCGGCCTGGACACGGCCAGGTTCGACAAGAACCTCATCGCCGCCGGCGAGCTGGACGGCAAGACGTACGGCATCCCGATCGGGGCGAACACCCTCGCGCTCTACTACAACAAGAAGATCCTCGACGCGGCCGGTGTCGACCCGAAGTCGATCAAGGACTGGGCCTCGCTCGACGCGGCGCTGAAGAAGGTCAAGGCCGCGGGCAAGAAGCCGATCACCTTCTCGGCCATCGGCACGGAGGAGGGCTCGTTCCAGTTCCTCCCGTGGTTCTGGGGCTCCGGCGCGCAGCTCACCCAGCTCGACTCGCCCCAGGCCGTGGCGGCCCTCGACCTGTGGACGAAGTGGGTCAAGGACAGCACCGCCCCCAACTCGGTCATCAGCAACTCCCAGAACACCACCTGGGAGGAGTTCCTGACCGGGCAGTTCGCGTTCGCCGAGAACGGCACCTGGCAGATCGACAGCGCCAAGAAGGCGGGCTTCCCCACCGGGATCGTGCAGATCCCCGGCAAGGACGGAGGCATCGCCCCAACGCCCACGGGCGGCGAGTTCATCACGGTCCCGGTGCAGAAGGACACCAAGCGCTACGCCGCCACCAAGAAGATCCTCGAGTGCATGACGACGCCCGAGGGCCTGGTGGAGACCGGTACGACGTTCGCGTACTACATCCCCTCCACCGCAGAGGGCCAGCAGGCGATCCTGGCCAAGGAGCCCGAACTGAAGCCGTGGGTCGACGCCGTTCGGTCGGCCAAGGGCCGGACCAGCGACAACCTCGGCACCAAGTACCCGAAGATCTCCGAGGCGCTGTGGACCGGGGTGCAGAAGGCGCTGAGCGGGTCGGCCAGCCCCGCCGACGCGCTCAAGGAGGCACAGGCCCAGGCGAAGCAGGCCACCGGCAGCTGATCCGATGACATCCCTTCGTACCGGAGCGGTCATGGCGCGCGGAGCGGTCCACGCGGCCCCCCGGCGGCGGTCCCGGCAGTGGACGGCCCTCGCCTTCCTCGCCCCGCTCGTGATCTATCTGGCCGTCTTCTACGCCTACCCGCTCTACCGCAACATCGACCTCAGCGTGCACGACTACACGCCGCGGGCGTTCGTGCGGGGCGATCCCGAGTTCACCGGGCTGGCCAACTACGTGGCCATCCTGTCCGACGACACGTTCGCCGCGGCGCTGCGCAACACCGCCCTGTTCACCCTGGTCTCCATCGCCGCCCAGTACGCCATCGGCCTGGCGCTCGCGGTCTTCTTCCACCGCAACTTCCGCCTGTCCGCGGTGCTGCGCGCGATGTTCCTCGTGCCGTGGCTGCTGCCGCTGATCGTCTCCGCCTCGACCTGGTCGTGGATGCTCAACAGCGACAACGGCATCGTCAACGCGGCACTGCAGGCGTTCGGGATCGGCCAGATCAACTGGCTGACGTCTCCCGACACCTCGCTGCTGGCCGTCACCATCGCCAACATCTGGCTCGGCATCCCGTTCAACCTGGTCATCCTGTACGCCGGGCTGCAGAACATCCCGGCCGACCTGTACGAGGCCGCCGGTCTTGACGGGGCGAACGGCCGGCAGCGGTTCTGGCGCATCACCTTCCCGCTGCTGCGCCCGGTGTCGGCGATCACGCTGCTGCTCGGCCTGATCTACACGCTCAAGGTCGTCGACATCATCTGGATCATGACGAAGGGCGGGCCGGCGGACGCCTCGACCACGCTGGCCATCTGGTCGTACCGCGAGGCGTTCGGCACCGGTCAGCCCGACTTCTCACCGGCGGCGGCCGTCGGCAACCTGCTCATCCTCATCGCCCTCGCCGCCGGACTCCTGCACGTGCGCCTGCAGCGCAAGGAGGAACGCGTATGAAGTCCCACTGGAAGACGGTGGTGGGCGTCGTCCTCGTCGGGCTGATGCTCTTCCCGGTCTACTGGATGTTCAACGTCTCGCTCACCAGGACGGGCGACATGCGCGCGGACCCGCCCCACTGGTTCCCCTGGAACCCGACGTTCGAGGGGTACGCCGCGGCGTTCGCCCAGCAGCTGCCGGCCCTTGCCACCAGCCTGTTCATCGGCCTCGGCACCGTCGCGCTCACGCTGGTCGTGGCCCTGCCCGCCGGATACTCGCTGGCCAAGCTGCGGCCGCTCGGCGCGCGCGGGATGGACTTCCTGCTGCTGGTCGCGCAGATGATCCCCGGCGTCGTCATGGCCATGGGCTTCTACGCGATCTACATCAGGCTCGGGATGCTCAACACCGTCCCGGGTCTGATCGTCGCCGACTCGACGCTGGCCGTGCCGTTCGGGGTGCTGCTCTTCCGGGCGTTCATGGCGAGCATCCCCGGTGAGCTCATGGCGGCGGCGCAGATCGACGGGGCGAGCACCTGGCGCACGTTCCGGTCGATCATCCTGCCGCTGAGCCGCAACTCGGTGATCACGGTCTCGCTCTTCGCGTTCCTGTGGGCGTGGTCGGACTTCATCTTCGCCTCGACCCTCAACCGCAACAGCGACGTGATCCCGATCACGCTCGGCATCTTCCGCTACATCGGCAACAACACCACGCAGTGGAACTCGATCATGGCAACCGCCGTGATCGCGTCCATCCCCGCGGCCTTCCTCCTGGTCCTCGCGCAGCGCTACATCGCCGCCGGGGTCACCGCGGGCGCGGTGAAGGACTGAAACACCCATTCGTCGAAAGGTTCACCACATGACCAGCCCCGTGCTGCCGTCGCACGGCCGGGTACGCCCCCTCGGGCTCGCGCAGGTCTCCATCACCGGAGGGTTCTGGGGGAGCCGGCAGGCCGTGAACGCCACGGCCACGCTCTCGCACTGCGAGTCGTGGATGGAGCGCCTCGGCTGGCTGGCGAACTTCGACCGGGTCGCCGACGGGACGACCTCACCCGACCGCCCCGGATGGTCGTTCTCCGACTCTGAGGTCTACAAGCTCCTGGAGGCCCTGTCCTGGGAGTGGGGCCGTACCGGCAGCCCGGAGGCGGAGGCGGCGATCAAGCGGCTCACCGCGCGCGTCGCCCGCGCCCAGGACCCGGACGGGTACCTCAACACCTGCTTCGGGCACGGCGAGCAGCCGCCGCGCTACAGCGACCTCGAGATGGGCCACGAGCTCTACAACACCGGCCACCTCCTGCAGGCGGCGGTGGCCCGGCTGCGCACGCACGGCGAGGACGAGCTGGTACGGATCGCGCGGCGGGCCGCGGACCACGTGTGCCGCACGTTCGGCCCGGACGGCAGGGCCGGGATCTGCGGGCATCCGGAGATCGAGGTCGGCCTCGCCGAGTTCGGCCGGGCACTGGGGGAGGAGCGCTACATCGAGCAGGCACGCCTCTTCCTCGACCGCCGCGGGCACGGCACGCTCAGGGACATCCCGCTGGGACGCGCCTACTTCCAGGACGACATCCCGATCCGGCAGGCCGACGTGTGGCGCGGCCACGCCGTCCGCGCGCTCTACCTCACCGCCGCGGCCGTGGACGTCGCCGTCGAACATGGCGACGACGAGTTGCTGGGCGCCGTGGCACGGCAATGGGAGCGCTCGGTCGCGCGCCGCACCTACATCACCGGCGGCATGGGCTCGCGCCACCAGGACGAGGGCTTCGGCGAGGACTGGGAGCTGCCGCCGGACCGGGCCTACTGCGAGACGTGCGCCGGCGTCGCCTCGATCATGGTCTCCTGGCGCCTCCACCTCGCCACCGGCGACGTCCGCTACGCCGATCTGATCGAGCGCACGCTCTACAACGTCATCGCGACCTCCCCGAGCCCCGACGGCACGGCGTTCTTCTACGCCAACCCCCTCCACCAGCGGGCCCCGGGCAGGCCGGCGGACGCGGACGAGGTGAGCCCGCGGGCCGAGGCCGGCGTCAGGGCCGCCTGGTTCGACGTCTCGTGCTGCCCCACCAACGTCGCCCGTACCCTGGCCGGCCTCCAGGGCTACCTCGCCACCGCCGACGACGACGGACTCCAGATCCACCAGTACGCCCCCTCGACCATCCGCGCCGAGCTGCCGGACGGGCGGGAGCCGGCGGTGGAGGTCGAGACCGCCTACCCCGAAAGCGGAACCATCCGCGTCCGGATCCTGAGCGACGGGCTCTGGACGCTCGCCCTGCGGGTCCCCGCCTGGGCCGCCGGCGCCACGCTCGCCGAGGACGGGCGGGCGCGCCCGGTCGAGCCCGGCATGGCCACGGTGCGGCGGGCCTTCCGGGCGGGCGAGGTCATCACGCTCGAACTGCCGATGGAGCCCCGCTTCACCTGGCCGGACCCCCGCATCGACGCGGTACGCGGCTGCGTCGCCGTCGAGCGGGGCCCCGAGGTCCTGTGCGTCGAGTCCCACGACCTCCCGCACCCCGGCGGGCTCGACGCCCTGGCGATCGACCCCCTGTCCGGGCCGCGGGCCGAGCCCGGCGGCGCCCGGGTCCGTGGCCGCCTGGCCGCACCCCCCGACCGGCCGTGGGCCTACTCCGGTGCCGCGGCTGCCTGCGCGGCGGACGTCGAGTGGATCGACGTGCCGCTGCGGCCGTACCACTCGTGGGCCCATCGCGGCCCGTCGAGCATGCGCGTCTGGTTGCCCATCGAGAAGGAGTGACACCATGCCCCGATTCCGAGTGCTCGCCTTAGCCCTGGTCACCACGGCCACGGCTCTGGTGACCACCGCGCCGCCGGCCGCGGCGGCGGGCGCGACGCTGACCGTCAACGTCGCGCAGCCGTTCAGGCCGGTCACCCACGTCGCCTCCGGCGGCCTGTACGGCCTGGCCGAGAACTCCCGGCCGGCCGACTCCACCCTGCTCCCGATCAAGGTGAACTCCCTGACCCAGCCCGCGCCCGGCGTCGGCCAGCGTCCCAACGGCCAGCCGCCCGGCGGCGACTCCCTGCTGGTGGCCCCGCAGGCCACCCGGGTCGGCGCGGGCGAGTTCATCCGCATGCCCGACATCTACCCCGACTTCCCCTACAGGTGGGTCAGCTGGGACGACTGGCTGGCCAAGGTCAACACCATGGTCAACGCCCGGCTGTCGGCCACCACGGTCACGAACGTCATCGGCTGGGAGCTCTGGAACGAGCCCGACTACACCTGGAACACCGCCGCCGCGGGCAACTTCAACGACGCCTGGGTGCGTACGTACCGGGCGGTGCGCGCGCTCGACACCCTCACGCCGATCGTCGGGCCCAGCACCGCCACCTACAACCGCTCCTGGATGCAGTCGTTCCTCACCAACGCCAAGAACACCGGCACCCTGCCCGACATCATCTGCTGGCACGAGCTGCAGAACCCCACCAGGATCGCCTCCGACATCGCCGACTACCGCAACCTGGAGTCCTCGCTCGGCATCAGCCCGCGCCGCATCTCCATCAACGAGTACGCCGCCACCAGCGAGGTCGACGTGCCCGGCAGGATCGCCAGCTACGTCGCCAAACTGGAGCGGGGCGGCGTCGAGTCCGCGCACCGGGCCTTCTGGTACGAGTACGGCACCATGAACGGCCTGGTCGTCAACAACAACCAGCCCACCGGCACCTGGTGGCTGTACAAGTGGTACGGCGACATGGCCGGAAACATGGTCACGACCACGTCGACCACGACGACAGGGCTGGACGGCTTCGCCTCCTACGACCCCACCCGCAAGATCGTCAACGTGGTGTTCGGCAACGAGGCCGGCACCAACACCGTCAACCTCACGGGCCTCGGCGCGCTCGGCTCCAGCGTCCGCGTCAGCCTGTCGTCCACCCCGTCCAGCGGCCGCTTCACCGCCGTCACCGCCCCCACCACGATCTCCACGACGACCCAGACGGTCAGCGGCGGGCAGCTCAGCGTGTCCGTGCCCAACATGTCGGCCACCAGCGCCTACCAGCTCGTCGTCGAGCCGGTCAGCGGGGTGCCCGCCTTCCAGCAGCGGTACGAGGCCGAGAACGCCTCCGTGTTCCGCGCCCAGCGGCTGAGCGCCTCCAGCGCGTCGGGCGGCGGCTACGTGGGCCGGATCGACAACTCGGGCACGCCGCGCACCGACAGCTACGTCGACTTCGTGGTGAACGTGCCTGCCGCGCGCTCGTACACGATGACCATCGGGTACGCCAACGGCACCGGCGCCACCGCGACCCAGGGGCTGGCCTACAACGGCGGCCCGTGGACCACCGTCAGCTACCCGCCCACCTCGGGCTGGGGGCAGTTCGGCGCCACGATCACCACCACCGTCACCCTCCGGGCCGGTTACAACGTGATCCGCCTGGCCAAGGGCTCGCCGTACTTCGCGGGCGGCACCGGGTACGCCGAACTCGACTACATCCAGGTCACCTGAGGTGAGGCCCGGCGATCCGGCGGGTCCGCGCCGGATCGCCGTGGCTTCCGTGCTTTGGGGGGATCGTGTCAGCGGTGGCAGGGACGGTGAGAATTTCAGGCGCCCGCCGTCATTCGCGGATCGAGGGCGAACCCTAAACTTCGCTGCGTCGCGTTTCGCTGTTAAGGGGTGCTGATGAGAGAAGACGTGCGCATTTCGCTGCCGGACGGCGGTTCGCTGGCGGCGACATTGGCACTGCCTGAGGGGGCCGCGCCCGCGGGCGGGTGGCCGGGGATGGTGGTGGTGCACGAGATTTACGGCATCGAACCGGACATGCTGGATGTGGTGGACCTCTTCGCCGAACGTGGCTACGCGGCGGTGCTGCCGGATCTGTACAGCCACGGCACCAGGATCGGGTGTCTGTCGCGGGCCATGCACCAGTTCGTGACCGGTAAGCCGGGCCGGGCGGCCGCCGACATCGACGCGACCCGGCAATGGCTGGCCGGGCGCGAAGACGTCGACGGCGAGCGGCTCGGGTTGATCGGATTCTGCATGGGCGGCGGGTTCGCCCTCGCGTACGCGGCGAGCGCGCCGCCCGGCGTGCGCGCCGCGTCGGTGAACTACGGCGCGGTTCCCCGTGACCGGGAAGAGCTGCGGTCGGTGTGCCCGGTCGTGGGCTCCTACGGCGGCCGGGACCAAGGCTTCAGGCCGCACGGCAGGCGGCTGCAGGAGCATATGCGAGCGCTCGGCATCGAGCACGACGTCGAGATCTATCCGGGCGCCGGGCATTCCTTCATGACCGACGGCCACCACCCCGTCGCGAAACTCGCGCTGTTCCCGCTGCGTCACGGCCTCGTCCGCGCTGCGGCGGACGACGCGTGGCAGCGCACATTCGACTTCTTCGACAAGCACGTCGCGAACCACGCCTAGCGCCGGGCGGCCGTCCTCGTGTCACAAAATGCCGCACGCCGACTGTCACGCCTCTCGCACGACGCCGCCGATGACCGAGGTCACCGTCTTGTGAACGGCTTCGGCCGCCGGCGTCGGTCCCTTCCGGTCGGCGAACAGCAGGTGCCCGGCCCCGATCAGCATGGGAGCGAGCATGTCGACCTCGGCGTCCGCCGCGATGCGGCCCAGCTCCTGCTCGGCGGTGAGGTAGGAGGCGATCATGATGCAGGCGTCCGTCAGGACCGGGACGCCGGCCGGCCACGTCTCACGCAGCCGGTCGCGCAGCTCGTCCCGGAAGGTGATGAGGGGGACGATCGCCACCGCGACCGACCCGAACACGGCGATCAGCGCGTCGGTGAGGTTGCCGGCGACGGTGCCGGTCCCGGCGGATTCGCGCAGGGCGGCGGCTTGCGGGTCCATCCGATGGATGCGGTCCAGCACGAACTCGGCGAGGAAGGCGTCGAAGTCGGCGAAGTGCCGGTGCAGGACACCCTTGGCGACGCCTGCCTCTGTGGTGACCGCCCGGCTGGTCAGCGCTTCCGGGCCGTCGCGGAGCAGGATGCGCTCGGCGGCGTCGAACAACTGCTCGCGTACGTCACGGATGGCTATCCCGGTCGGCACCCGTCGTCCCCCTGGCTTGCTGAGTGGGCAAGTGCCCACTATGGTGGGCGCATGCCCACTATACCTGAGGCGGGAAAGCCTTCTCCTGCGCAGCCACCCCATCAAGCTCGGCAAGTAGCGGAGTCGTTCGGTGTGGACGCCGAACGCTACGACCGGGCCCGGCCCCGCTACCCCGACGACCTGATAGATCAGATCGTCTCCGCAAGCCCCGGGCCCGACGTCCTCGACGTCGGCTGCGGCACCGGGATCGCGGCCCGGCAGTTCCAGGCGGCCGGCTGCACGGTGCTGGGCGTCGAGCCCGACGCGCGGATGGCCGACTTCGCGCGGCGCGCCGGAGTGGAGACGGAGGTGGCGACGTTCGAGGCATGGGATCCGGCCGGCCGGGCATTCGACGCCGTCGTCGCCGGGACGGCCTGGCACTGGGTGGACCCGGCCGTCGGCGCGGCCAAGGCGGCGCAGGTGCTGCGGCCCGGCGGCCTGCTGGCGGTGTTCGCGCACGTCTTCGAGGCCCCGAGCGCCGTGTCGGAGGCCTTCGCCGAGGTCTACCAGCGGGTGGTGCCCGAAATGCGGTCCTTGATGCAACCGCCGGGGCGGGCCGTGGACCTCTACCAGGCGGGATTCGCCAAGTTCGCCGACGGGATCCGCGAGGTGGGCGGTTTCGGCGACCCGGAGCAGCGGCGATACGACTGGGAACAGGCTTACACCCGCGAGGCGTACCTGGAGTTCCTGCCCACGACCGGTGGCCTCACCCGGCTCTCGCCCGGTCAGCTGGACGAGGTGCTGGAGGGTGTGGGGGCCGCCATCGACGCGATCGGAGGCGGCTTCACCATGCCCATCACCACGCTGGCGGTCACCGCGGTGCGAACCTGACCTCGCGGGCGGGGTCATGTCAGACTGCTGATATGAGCCACACCCATGATGAGGACCCGGCGTGTGAGGTGGCCCATCGCGAGGCTCCTGGCGAGCTGGCCGGGCGGACGCTGGTCGCCGTCTTCGCCTCTCCGGTGGCAGACTGCCTGCTGAGGTTCGGCGCCGAGCTCGGCTTCCGCCCGATCCTGCTCGAGCCGGACCCTGGGCGGCTCGTCGACGGATTCACCGCGGTGACGGATCTCGGCGACTATCTCGACGCCACGGCCGACGTGGTGCTCACCGACCATCACCGCGACGAGATCGGCCCGATCCTGCGCGACCTGCTCAAGTTCCCTGTCCGGTGGGTCGGCATCATGGGCAGTGCCCGCCACACCGCCCCCCATGTGCGGGCGCTGGCCGAGCTCGGCGTGCCGCCGGAGGAGATCGCCCGGGTGCACCGGCCCATCGGGCTCAACATCGGCTCGCGCACTCCTCCCGAGATCGCCGTCGCCACCCTGGCCGGGCTGATCGCCGACCGCAACGGCCGCCCCGGCGGCTTCGCCTTCTAGCGCGTACCGCCCTGTGGCTCCGGGTCGTCGGGGTCACGTGTCGCCGCGATCACCCGCATCAACACCTGATGCAGGTCTTGCAACTCGTCGAGGTCCATGCCGAGCCGGGCCACGATGGCGGGCGGGATCTTCTCCGCCTCCGCTCTCAGCTCCCGCCCGGCGGGAGTCAGGGTCACGGCCAGGGCGCGTTCGTCCTTGCTGTTGCGGTCGCGGTGGATGTAGCCGAGGGCCTGGAGCCGCTTGAGCAGGGGGGACAGGGTGCCGGGGTCGAGCCGCAGCAGCTCGCCCAGCTCCTTGACCGACAGGGGCTCGTGCTGCCAGAGCGCGAGCATGGCCAGGTATTGCGGATGGGTCAGCCCCATGGGCTGGAGCAGCGGCCGGTAGAGGCCGATCACGCTGCGCGAGGCGATGCTGAGGGCGAAGCACACCTGCCGGTCCAGCGCCAGGAGATCTGTTGCCTCTGTCACAGGCTCCATCCGTAGGCACCTCCCCATGTCCCTGGTAAATTGCTTTGCGTACAAACTAATAGCCTACAAACAGTTGCCAGGCAAATCACCTGGGAGCCGGGCCTGGGAGGACGTCCCCGTGTTTCACCGCAAGCCGTTGGAGGAGCGCATCGCCGAGCGCCAGGCCAAGCTGCCGCCGTTGAAGGAGGGCAAGCACTTCGAGCACGGCCCGGCCAAGTTCGTGTTCATCTCGCTGATCGTGGTGGTGGTGGTCACGCACGTGGTCGGGCTGGCCGTCGTCATGCACTTCTACTCCTGACGGCGGCGCGTACGGACGTCAGAAGGCGTTGACGAGGACGACGTAGGCGGCGGTGCCGATCCCGACGCTCAGGATCGTGCGGCGGCCGAAGGCGAGGTGGACGCCCGCGGTGACGGCGACCGCGAGCAGCGCGTACAGCGTCGCGTGCGGTTCGGCGGCGATGGTGCCGTGCAGGGCGGTCACGGCCAGGATCGCCAGAATGCCCACCGGCATCCACACCGACAGTTGCCGCACGATCGGCGAGGTGCGCAGCGTACGCAGCACCGCGAAGGGGAGGGCGCGCAGGGCCATCGTGATGATGAAGACGATCGCGAGGACGGCGATCAGGTAGCCGGTGCTAGGCATCGGCGGCCTCCGCGGCGGACCACCGGACGGCGAGCGCGTGGCGGGCCAGCAGCAGGGCTACGAACAGCAGCAGCGCGGTGAACAAGGCGACGCCCGGGGTGAGAACGAGGGCGACCGCCACGCTCGCCCCGGCCAGCAGCGCCGAGGGGATCTCCCGGCGGGAGCGGAACGCGTCCAGGGTGAGCACGGTGAACAGGGCACACAGGGCGAACTCCAGGCCCTTGACCGGCGCGGGCAGGGCCGCGCCGATGGCGACGCCCACCAGGCCGCCGCCGACCCAGTAGCTCTGGCAGGCGATCTGCATCGCCAGCAGCCGGGGCGCCGAGCGCTCCGCCGCCGGCAGCGAGGCGTTGACGGCGTACGCCTCGTCGATCATCGCGTAGACGGCGTACGCCTTGGCCAGCGGGTTCTTGACCAGGTGGAGCGGGAACGAGAAGGCGTAGAAGACGTGCCGGAAGTTGACCACCAGGACGGTCATCGCGACCGCGGCGAGCGGTGTGACGGTGGCGATCATGCCCACCAGTAGCAGCTCCAGGGAGCCGGCGAACGTGGCCAGGGACAGGGCCGGGGTGAGCCACCAGGGCAGGCCGGCCTGGAGCATCAGCAGGCCGAGGGCGATGCCCAGCGGGAAGATCCCCAGTCCGGCGGAGAAGGAGTCGCGCACTCCCGCGGCGATCTGCGGGTGCCGGGTGGCCCGGACCGGCGCGGGCGCCGGTGCGGTCATCAGGGTCGGAACGTCTTGTCGCACCCCTCAATGTTCTCGCAGAACACGCGCCATGTGGTTGCGAATGTTGCTCACCCGGCAGCCTGTGGTGCAATCTTATTTCATGGACGGGATCGACAGAGCAATCATCGCCGAGTTGCAGCGGGACGGGCGGCTGACGAACGTCGAGCTGGCCAACCGGGTCGGGCTCACCACCGGGCCCTGCCTGCGGCGCGTCCAGCGGCTGGAGGCCGAGGGCGTCATCCGCGGCTACCGGGCCGTCATCGATCCCGCCGCCGTGGGCCGGTCCTGCGAGGTCCTGGTCGACCTCACCCTCGACGCCCAGGACGCGGAGACGGTCGAGCGTTTCGAGCAGAGCCTGGCGCAGGCCGAGGAGGTCATCGAGCTGCGGCGGCTGTTCGGCAGCCCCGACTACTTCGTGCGCGTGGCCGTCGCCGACCTGGCCGCCTACGAGACCTTCCTCAGCCAGCACGTCATGACCATCCCGCGGGTCAGGAGCATCAGCTCGCGCTTCACGATGAAGAACGTCAAGCCGGCCCCGTAGCTCCGGCGCCTTCGGATGGGTCAAGGCTGAGGGATGAGCTGGATGCGGATGCTGTTGTCGTACGGGACCACGATCGTCTGGTCGCGGCCGAGCTGCCACTTCGGGCTCACCAGGAAGAGCCGGCCGCCGGAGGCGAGGAGCAGCCGGAAGCCGCGGTAGCGGTGCGCGAAGTTCGGGTCCTTGCCGGTGGTGTTCAGCGGGGCATGGGTGACGCCGGTGGGGACGCCCTGCAGCGGCTCCTTCACGTCGAGGATGACCTCGGCCCGCTTCTGCAGTCTCTGCGCGTCCTCCTCGCCGAGGCCGTTGCCGTAGGCCCAGGCGATCTGGGTCGAGGCCCAGAACAGGCCGGCGACGGCCAGGCCCAGCGCGCTCAGCGCGCCGTTCCTGGCCAGGCGTGGTGACATGAGCGGGCGGCCGCGGTTCTTGCCGAGGACGTGGATCCCGTACGCCACGGTCGCCGGGCCGAACGCCAGCGCGAACGGGGTGGGGTTGATGAGGATGCTGGTGCTTGAGTCGTGGAGGAACATGCCGATCATCGCACGGCCGACCAGGAGCGCACCGGCGAGCACGAGGCCGGCGGCCAGGAAGGTGTTGGTCACGTCGCCGGGGCGGCGGGCGAGCTGCCAGGAAACGACGGCGTGGAGGCCGACGACCAGCAGCGTGCCGAGGCCGATCAGCGCTGCCGGGACGTACACGACCTCGAGGCCGTCGAGGAGCAGGCTCTGGTTGGACAGGCCGGTCATCTCCAGGGAGATGCCGAAGTAGTCGTATCGGGCGCGGGTCGCCACGTAGCCGAAGTAGATCAGCAGCGCGGTCGCCAGCGTGGTGGGGCCTATGGCCTCGGCGAGCTTCCTGACCCGTGCCGAAATCGCCTCCTGCCCGCTCGCCGCCTCCTCCCCGTCGGCAGCCTCCTGCCCGTCCGCCGTCTCCCGCCCACGAGGGGTCTCTTGCTCACGAGGGGTCTCTTGCTCACGAGGGGTCTCTTGCTCACGAGGGGTCTCTTGCTCAGGGGGCGCCTTTTGACCAGGAGCCACCGCCTGCCCGCGAGAAGTCTCCTTTCCGCCATGCGTCTCGTGGCCACCAGACGTATCCAGCCCGGCTGCGGTTTCGGCTGCGGGCTGCGGCGCTCGCGCCGGCGTGGCCGGAGGTGCGCTCGCCCTTTGCCGGTCGGGCGGTCCGGGGGACTGTCGGGTCTCGCCGGTCATCAGCCCTCCGGAGTAGTGGCCGTGTCTTCGCTGCTCGTGCCGTCATCCGACGTTCCGGAGCCGTCATCCGACGTTGCGGACCCGTCGTTCTCCGTGCCTGAGTCGTCATCCGAGGTGCCCGGTTCCTCCGTGGAGGAAGTGGTGTCGTCCGGCGTCGGCTCGGGGGAGGTGCTCGATTCGTCCTCGCCGTCCGGTGTGCCGGAACCGCCGATGTAGAACTCGAACTGCGGGACGTTGTTGGCAGTCGTGCCGGTCACCTCCACCGGTGCCTGCGCCGTCGGCGGCCGGCCGCCCCAGTTGCGGACCTCGTCGCAGGGCGCGTCCTCGACGTTGACGCACATGTACCGGAAGCGCACCACCGCCTGGATGACGTACGGGCTGTCAGAGGCGTCGCCCGTGATGATCGCTCCCGCGAGGCACTGGGAGCCGGGCCTCAACCGGACCCCCTGGCACAGAGGGTCGCCGGTGGGTTCGCAGTGCCCGGGGGCCGTCCGGGCGGTGGCACGGCCGGGGCCCGAGCGCACGGTGAAGGAGACGGACTCGATCGTCCCGACGGTGGAGGTCTTGTTGATGATGGTGACGCACCCGTCGTCGCCGGGAGAGCCGTCGAGGCGCACGCCGTTCCAGCGGATGCTGCGGCGGTTGTTGCGCGACTCCTCCGGCGTGGACCCGCCGCCCGGCGGCTGCCCGGCATCAGTGGTCGTGCCCTGGCCGGGCGCGTCGCCGGTCGAGCCGTCAGGTGCGCCGGTCGAGCCGTCGGGCGCGTCCGTCGAGCCGTCCTGGGCGTCCACACCGCTCGCGGGGGCGTTCGTACCGCTGCCGGCCTGCGGCTCCACTCCGTTGCTCGTGGCGACGCCGACCAGCCAGGCGATCCCGAGTACCGCCACGAGAGCGAGGACGCCGGCCATGATGAGGACGCGTGACCGCGATGACGCCATGGAATCCCCCCGGGGCTGGGTGCTTTCCGGAGCCTCAGAATCAGCTCCCCCGGCGGGGAGCACAAGAGTACCCCCCTACTCAGTGCCGTACCGGACGAGGACGCTTGAGGCCCGCGGGGACGCGTCGGGCGGAGAACGGTACATTACGCGCATGCCCTCCGCTCCGCGCCCGGACGACCGCGTCGCGTCCGCGTTCCGGTTCGCCACCGAATTGCTCGCCTGGGTCGCGACCCCGTGGGCACTCGCCCCGCATTCCGTGCTGCTCGCCGTGCTGTCGGTCGTGGTGCTGATCGGGCTGCCGACGCTGTTCTCCACTCCGGGTGACAAGCGGAACGTGATCGTAGCGGTGCCGGGACCGGTGACGATCGCGCTGGTTCTGTTGCAGCTCGTGGCCGCGGTGGCGGCGGCGTGGGTGGCCTGGCACGTGTTCGCCGCCGTGCTGGTGTCCGTGCTGGCCTTGGTCACCCTGGTCCTGGAGCTGCCCCGCTGGCGGTGGCTGGTCTCCAGGTAAGGGACAAGGCAGTCGGCGCCGGTGAACGCCTGGTCTAAAGGTTGTGCACGGTTGACGACCATTCTGACAGGTTGCGATCTTCGCCTGGAAAGCCGTCATTAAGGGTGCTAGTCTCCCCTACCAGTCAGTGCAGATCCTCGTCCGTTCGCAAGCCTCGCAAACTCTGGAGAAATGGAGTTGTTCGCGAAAGAAAGCGCGACGGACAAAAGAACAGGATGTCATGAAGAAGATCGCTGTGGGCATGGCGCTCACTGGGCTTGTCCTCGCGTGCCTGCCGGGTTCCTCCGCCGCCCAGGCCGTCTCTGCCGCAACCTTCTGTCTCTACGAGCACGACGACTTCAAGGGGGGAAAGTGGTGCACCACTCCTAATTACGATCGAGACCTGTCGAACAACTACTGGGCGGGAACGAGACGCCCGGTCAATGACGGGGCGAGCTCAATGGTCAACAACACGAACTGCCCGGTCGTCCTTTGGTCAGGGAAATCATGGACGGGCGACGACTATCGGGCTCAGCGGAGAAGCTCGGACAAGGATTTCACGAATAACGGCTTCGACAACCGGATCAGTTCGCTTTATTTCGACTGTCCCGACTAGGCGGCTCGGGTCCGGGACGCGCGCGCGACGACAGTCGCCCGAGGGTGAGATTCCCTCGGGCGACCCGGATTCTCAGCAGGTACGGGATGCGGCCGTCACTTGCCGAAACCGGCGGTCAGACCGGCCAGCAGCTGGCGGCGGCCCACCACGTACAGGATCAGGATGGGCAGCGTGGTCAGGACGACGGAGGCGAGCACCGCGGGCACGTTGATGCTGTACTGGCCCTGGAAGGTCCACAGGGCCAGCGGCAGTGTGCGCTGCTCCGGGCTCTGCGTGAGGATCAGCGGCAGCAGGAAGCCGTTCCAGATCGTCAGCGCGTTGTAGATGGTCACCGTCACCACGGCCGGCCTGGTCAGCGGCAGCGCCAGATTCCAGAGCGTGCCCATCTCGCTCGCGCCGTCCAGCCGCATCGACTCGAACAGCTCCTTGGGCACGTCCCTGATGAAGTTCGACAGGACCAGCACCGACAGCGGGATCGCGAACGCGATCGACGGCAGGATCAGCGCCAGCAGCGAGTCGTAGAGGTGCAGCTTGATGATGATCAGATAGATCGGGATGATCGTGGCCTGGTGCGGGATGGCCAGGCCCATGAGGAACGCCGAGTTCGTCCAGCGCAGGAACCGGCCCCTGCCGCTGCGGACGATCGCGTACGCCGCCATGAACGACACCGCCACGGCGGGCACGACCGCGCCGAGCGTGACGACGACGCTGTTCATGAAATATCGGATGAAGTCCGACTCGATGACCATCTGATAGTTGGCCAGCGTGGGCTCGGACGGCGGCACGAGAGGGTTCTCGGCGTAGTAGTTGCTCTGCGACTTGAAGCTGGTGATGACGATCCAGTAGATCGGCACGATCACGACCGCCAGCCAGAGCCAGGCGATCGTGCCGCCCAGCCAGTTGGGGCGGCGGGTCACTCCCTTGGGGTGGGTGGTGGCGTGCTCCGTCGCGGCCTGTGCGGAGTCCTTCGCGAGGGTCGTCGCCATGTCAGGCCCCTTCCAGCTGGCTGCTGCTCGAGTCCCGGCCGCCGAGCCGGCGCAGCAGCAAGGCCAGCACCAGGCCCACCAGGACGAGGATGACGGCGATCGCGCTGGCCGGGCCCATCAGGTTGGCCTGGAATCCCCTCTTGTACATCTCCAGCGCCAGCACCCGGGTGGCGTCCCCGGGACCGCCCGCGGTGAGCACGAAGATCAGGTCGAAGAAGACCAGCGAGCCCACGACCATCAGGGTCGAGGAGGTGATGATCGTGTACTTGAGCTGGGGCAGCGTGATGCTGAAGAACATGCGGACCCGGCCGGCGCCGTCGATCTCGGCGGCCTCGTACATCGAGCGCGGGATCTGGCGCACGCCGCCCTGGTAGATCAGCGAGTGGAACGGGATGAACTGCCACGACACCACGAAGATCACGACGCCGAAGGCGAGGACCGGTTCGCCGAGCCAGTCCTGCACGAGGATCGGGATCCCCAGCCCGGCGCCGAGCCCGAAGTTCGGGTCGAGCAGCGCCTTGAACGTGATCGCGATCGCGGCCGAGCTGAGCAGCAGCGGGATGAAGTACAGCACCGCGAGGAAAGCGCGGTAGCGCTGGAAACCGGCCAGGAACGTGCCGAGCAGGATGCTCGCCGGCGTCTGCACCGCCCACGACAGCGCGATGATCAGGAACGTCACCCACAGCGCGTGCGGGAGGCCGGGGTCGGTGAGCACGGCGCGCCAGCTGTCGAAGCCGCTCATGCGGATCTCGCCGAGCCCGTCCCAGGAGGTGAAGCTGAGCACGAAGACCCCGATGAGCGGGATCACGGCGAACGCGACGAAGAACAGCAGGGCCGGCACGGCCAGCCAGGCCAGGCCACGTCCCTGGCCGCCCGGCGCGGCGGTCAGGGACGCGCTCCCCCTGGCGGGGATGGGCGGGGCGGTCACTTGCCGATGACCTCGTTGAGGTTCGTGGCGAACTGCTGCGGCGAGATCGACAGCTGGAACAGCTTGGCGATGTTGTCCAGCAGGACCTCGGCCGCGGTCGGGCTGAGCGCCTGGTCCCAGGACTGCTGGAAGGACTTGGCGTTGCTGGCGGTGTCGTAGACGAACTTCTGCCACGGCGCGTCCGCGCCCGAGCCGAACTGAGCGTCCACGCCCTTGACGATCGGCACCTGGGTGATGCCGACCCAGTCCTTGGACTGCGCGTCGGAGTTCATCTCGGTGAGGAGGAACTTCTTGGCGATCTCCTTCTGCTCCGCCGTCGCCTTGGAGGAGATCGACATGTACTGGGCCGGGTTGCCCACGGTGTCGCTGGGGTCGCCCTTGCCGCCCTCCACCGGCGGGAAGTTCATGTAGCCCAGGCTGCCGCCGGTGACGAAGTCGCCGCCGTCGGTCTTCATCGACCCGTACGTCCAGCCGCCGTGCACCATCATCGCGGCCTTGCCGGTGTAGAGCAGCGCCTGGTCGGCGTTGGAGTCGGCGGTGATCGACGAGAAGCCCTTGACGAAGCCGTTCGCCTTGATCAGCTCCTGCATCTTGGTCAGGCCGTCGATGGCGGCGGGGTTGTTCCAGGCGTTCTTCTCGCCGTCGTACACCGCCTGGAACACCTCGGGGCCGCCGATGCGGTCGAAGAGGAACTCCAGCCACATCATGTTGGTCCAGCGTGACTGGCCGCCGAGCGAGAACGGCGCGATGCCCGCGGCGTTGAACTTCTTGACCAGGTCCATGATGTCGCCCCACTCCTGCGGGGGCTGCGCGCCGACCTTCTCGAACAGCTTCTTGTTGTAGTAGAAGACGATCGGCGTCACGGCCTCGACCGGCACCGCGTAGATCTTGCCGTCGACCGTGGCCGCGCCGAAGGAGGACGGGAAGAGCCGGTCCTTGTAGGCCGCGTTCTGGTCGAACCAGGAGGTGAGGTCGTCGACCTGGCCCGCCTGCACGTAGCTGCGCAGGCCGCCGCCGCCCCAGCCCCAGATGATGGTGGGAGCCTCGCCCGCGCCGATCGCGGTCTTGATCTTGGTCTTGAAGGCGTCGTTCTGGAAGGTCGTCGTCGCGAGCTGGGCGCTCGGGTTGGCCTTGTTGAAGCGCTCGACCGCGCGGGTGCGCACGCCTTCGTTCGGCTGTCCGGTGAGGTACCAGTACGTGGCTTTGCCCGCACCGCCGCCGCCACTGGTGCTGCCGCCGCCGCCACCGGCGCCCGCCTGGGTGGGCCCGGAGCTGCCGCAGGCGGCCAGGGCGGCTCCCAGGGGAAGGCCCATGGAGAGGGTGAGGAAGGTGCGGCGAGAGGTTGTCCTGTCCACGCTGATCTCCGTAGTTGAACGCCGAGGGGGTTGGCCGCGCGGCTCGTTGATCGTGGGTGTGGTGGCGGGCGACCGTGGAGGCGGTCGCTGCATTTCGCTTCTGTTGAGTTAACTTGTCGAAACATTTGCGACATACCGCGTGGTCCGTCAATCTAGGTTTCGGCTATGTGCCTGTCAAGACCGTCATATGTGGGAATCTGCCCATCCGAGCAGGGCGTGTGTAAGGTACTCAGGCACGGCGCTCATCTGGTCATCTGATGCCGAGGAGGTCCCGCTCGCAGGTCGCTCGCAGCTCGCTCACGACGTCGAAACATTTCGAAAATCTCACGGTGGACATTCGCCTTGAAGGAGAGCAGCAGATGACGGCTCTAGATCGCACGCCCGCGTTCGACGGCGTGCTCCGTCCGTGGCAGGACCCGGCGCTCCCCGTGTCCGACCGCGTCGACGCCCTCCTTGCGGAGCTGACCCTGGAGGAGAAGGTCGGCCAGCTCGGCAGCCGGTGGATCGGCAACGACATGCAGCACGAGCCGCTCGAGGACGCCGAGACGCTGAACGTGGCGCCGATGCAGGACGTGTTCGCGGCCTCGGGCACGGTCCCCTTCGACGAGGCGATCAGGCACGGGCTCGGGCACCTGACCCGGGTGCACGGCAGCGGTCCCGTGACCGCGGTGGAGGGCGCCGCCGAGGTCGTCAGGCTGCAGCGGGCGGTGGTCGAGCAGTCCAGGTTCGGGATCCCGGCCATCGTGCACGAGGAGTGCCTGACCGGGTTCACGACGTACGGGGCGACCGTCTATCCCGCGGCCATCGCGTGGGGGGCGACGTTCGACCCCGAACTGGTGGAGCGGATGGCGGCCGCGATCGGGCGCGACATGGCCGCCGTGGGCGTGCACCAGGGCCTGTCACCGGTCCTGGACGTGGTGCGCGACTACCGGTGGGGGCGGGTCGAGGAGACGATGGGCGAGGACCCGTACCTCGTCTCGATGCTCGGCGCCGCCTACGTCCGCGGCCTGGAGAGCGCCGGGATCATCGCCACGCTCAAGCACTTCGCCGGATACTCCGCCTCGCGGGCGGCCCGCAACCACGGCCCCGTCCCGATGGGGCGGCGCGAGCTGCTGGACATGATCCTGCCGACGTTCGAGACGGCCATCGCGCTGGGCGGGGCGCGCTCGGTGATGAACTCCTACTCCGACGTGGACGGCGTGCCCGCCGGGGCGGACCCCTGGCTGCTGACCGAGGTGCTGCGCGAGGACTGGGGCTTCACCGGCACGGTCGTGTCGGACTACTGGTCCGTCCCGTTCCTGGCGACCATGCACCGCGTCGCCGCCGGCACCGACGAGGCCGGCGTGCTGGCGCTGGGCGCGGGGATCGACGTCGAGCTGCCCGACACGCTCGGCTTCGGCCGGCACCTGGTCGAGCGGGTACGCGGCGGCGAGCTCCCCGAGTCGTTGATCGACCGCGCGGTGCGCCGCCTGCTCACCCAGAAGGTGCAGCTGGGGCTGCTCGACCCGGACTGGACGCCCGAGAAGTCCGTTTCCGGGGCCGCCGCCGTGGACCTCGACTCGCCGGGCAACCGGGCGCTGGCGCGCGAGCTGGCCGAGCGGTCGATCGTGCTGCTCGACGCCGGTGACGCGCTGCCGCTGCGGCCGGGATTGCGACGGGTCGCGGTCGTCGGGCCGTGCGCCGACGACCCCCGTACCTTCATGGGCTGCTACGCCTTCCCCAACCACGTGCTGCCCCGCCACCCCGGGCTCGGGCTCGGCGTCGAGGCGCCCAGCCTCCTCGACGCGCTGCGGGCCGAGCTGCCGGACACCGAGATCGTCCACGAGCGGGGCTGCGAGGTGCAGGGCGACGACCGCTCCGGCTTCGCGGCCGCGGCCGCCGCGGCGCGCGACGCGGACCTGTGCGTGGTCGCCGTGGGCGACCTCGCCGGGTTGTTCGGGCACGGGACCTCGGGGGAGGGCTGTGATGCCGACGACCTGCGGCTGCCCGGCGTGCAGGACGCCCTGCTGGCCGAGCTCGCCGCCACGGGCACGCCGGTCGTCGTGGTCGTGGTCTCCGGCCGCCCGTACGCGCTGGGCGCGGCCCACGCCGGGGCCGCCGCGCTCGTCCAGGCGTTCATGCCCGGCGAGGAGGGCGGCGCGGCCATCGCCGGCGTGCTGTCCGGGCGGGTCCAGCCATCGGGCAAGCTGCCGGTGCAGATCCCGCGCGGGCACGGCGGGCAGCCGGGCACCTATCTGCAGCCGCCGCTGGGCGCCGACAGCCAGGGCATCAGCAACCTCGACCCGACCCCGCTGTTCCCGTTCGGTCACGGCACCTCCTACACCACCTTCGAGGTCGGCGACCTGCGGATCAGCGACGCCGAGGTGCACACGGACGGCGAGTTCGCCGTGTCGGTCCGCGTGCGCAACACCGGCGGGCGGGCCGGCGAGGAGGTCGTCCAGCTCTACCTGCACGACGTCGTCGCGCAGGTCACCCGGCCGGTCCGGCAGCTGACCGGGTTCGCCAGGGTGCGGCTGGAGCCAGGGACCAGCGCCCGCGTCACCTTCCGGGTGCACGCCGACCGTACGGCCTTCACCGGACGCGATCTGAGGCGCATCGTGGAGCCCGGGGACATCGAGGTGCTCGTCGGCACGTCGGCGGCCGACCTGCCGTGCCAGGGCCTGGTGCGGCTGACCGGCCCGGTCCGGGTCGTCGGCCACGACCGGCGCCTCGTCACCCCCGTATCGGTCGACCAGCAGGAGGGAAGCGATGCCGGCCAGTTCTAGACGTGCCACGCTGGCCACGGTCGCGGCCTCGGCGGGCGTGTCGGTGGCGACCGTGTCCAAGGTGCTCAACGGCCGCAGCGACGTGGCGCCGGCCACGCGCTCCCTGGTGGAGTCGCTGCTGCGCGAGCACGACTACATCGCGCCGTCGCCGCGCAGGGGCGAGCCCGTCGCGACGGACACGGTCGAGGTGCAGTTCGACAACGACTTCAACGCCTACTCCACGGAGATCATCCAGGGTGTGGTCACGGCCGGGGCCGAGCTCGGCGCCGGGGTGGTCGTCAGCGTCAGGAAGAAGATCGACCACCCGGCCGCGTGGGCCCGCGACCTGGTCGCCGCCGGGCGGCGGGCCCTGATCGCCGTCACGTGCGAGCGGCTGAACGCCAGGCAGCTGAACGCTCTGTCCCGCGTCCAGCTGCCGCTGGTCGTGATCGACCCGCTCAACCTGCCGTACGCCGAGCTGACCAGCATCGGCTCGACCAACTTCGCCGGCGGGCTGGCCGCCACCCAGCACCTGCTCTCCCTCGGGCACCGGCGCATCGCCTACATCGGCGGCCCGGCCAGCGCGACCTGCAATCAGGCACGCCTGCACGGCTACCGCGCCGCAATGGAGGCTGAGGGGGCGCCGCCGCTGCCCGGTTACACGCGGTTCGGGCGCTTCCGCTACCAGGACGGCCTCGAGCACGGCGCGGCCGTGCTCGACCTGCCGGAGCCCCCGACGGCGATCTTCGCCGGCTGTGACGAGGTGGCGCTGGGTGTCATGGAGGCCGCGAGGGGACGGGGCCTGCGCATTCCGCAGGATCTGAGCATCGTGGGCTTCGACGACACCCAGATCGCCCGGATGGCCTCCCCGCCGCTGACCACCGTTCGCCAGCCGCTGCGCGAGATGGGCGGCGTGGCGCTGCGTACGGCGCTGCGCCTGGCGGCGGGCGAGAAGATCGACTCCCACCACGTCGAACTGGCCACCGAGCTGATCGTCCGCGCCTCCACGGCGGACGTGGCCTGCGCGAAGCACTCCTGAGAGCCGGGCGCCACCCGCCGCCGGGATGACGCGGAGGCCTGGCCGGGCTCAGGGGCGGCCGGGATCCGGGCCTGGCTCAGGGGCGGCCGGGATCCGGGCCTGGCTCAGGGCCGGCCGGGGTCCTGGCCGAAGACCGGTGGCTCGCCCGACGGCAGCGGTGTGCGGAACGTGGCGAGCGACAGCGCCAGCGTGTCGTAGTAGCCGGCCAGGACGACCAGTTCGTACAGGCGCGCCCTGCCGAGGGCGGCCTCGGCGCGGGCGTAGAGGTCGTCGTCGAGGCCGCGGCGCAGGACGAGGGCTCGGCAGACGGCGCGCACGGTCTGTTCGGCCTCGTCGAACGTCGCGACGTCCGACTCCGAGCGCAGCGCGGACAGCTCATCCTCGGTCAGGCCCGCGTTCCTGCCCACGCGCTCGTGCGCGTACCACTCGAAGTCGCTGCGGCGCGCGACCGCCACCTCCAGGATCGCGATCTCGCGCCACCGGGCCGGCAGGTCCGTCGCGTACCGGATCGCCGCGCCCAGCCGCTGCAGGGGGCCGCCGACGCCGGGCGCGGTGAGCATCGCGTTGAACGGACCCTCCAGGCGTCTCTCCGGATCCGTCAACCGGAACGGGCCCGCGGCCCGCGGTCCGCCGGCTATCTCGTCGTAGACGGCACGCTGTTCCGCGGTCAGGGAAGGCGGGGCATACCAGGGGATTCGTCCGTGCACGGGGCTCTCACCAGCTCTGCGTCGTACTCGCTCCGTCTGGCTGCGGCACCCGAGGCCCCCGATGTGCCCGGCCATGAGGCGGTGGGGCGGAACGCCGGTGAAGCGCAGACGAAATTTCGTGATCAAAGTATGGCGACACACGGTTTCTGCTTGGATACTCGTGACCGAAATGGCCCAAACTTGACCGAAACGGAGGGCGTCACGCATGGCAGCGCCGGATCAGCCCGACTTCCTGGACCAGTTCGCCGAGATGCGGGAGTCGGCCGAGGCGGCGAAGGGCCTCGTCAAGGTGGAGGTCGACGGCACCAGCGACCTGGTGGGGCTCATGATCGATCCGAGAGCGATGCGGCTGCCCTCGCACGAGCTGGCCGACGCGATCAGGGATGCGTTCGGACGGGCCCGCGCCGCCGCGCAGGAGCGGGCCACCCAAGCCATCCCCGAGGCGTTGCGGCAGGAGACGCCTGACCTGGGCGCCCTGCTGCAGGGCATGAAGGCCGACGCGCACAGCGGCATGAACGAGATCCTCGTCGTCGCGAACGAGCTCACCATGAGGCTGGACCGCCTGATGAAGCCCAACCAGTGAGTGCGAAGCCGTGACCTCCAGAGTGGTGGTGCGAAGATGAGCGATGTCAACCGGGAGATCCAGACCGTTTACGGCACCCGGCTCGCCTCGGCGAGCTGGTTGTCCGACGCAGCCGACGGTCTTGAACGCGCCCTTAAGGGCTCGCTCGGCCGGGCCGGCCAAGCGGCGGGGTCCGGCGACCCCGACCGGCCGGGGGGCCAGTTCGACGTCGAGTTCGCGGGATTGACGGAGCTGGCGCAGGACGCGTTCGGGGCCACGGTGCGGCGTCTGCGTGACCGCGCGGCCAAAACGACGCTGTCGGAGCGGAACTACTCGCATGCCGAACAGGCCAACGAGGAGTCGGTCGACCGCGTACGCGCCGCCCTGGAGGGGAAATGAGCTGGGAACTGCCCCCCGCGCTGCAGCAGGTGCACGGCCTCGTCGCGGCCGACGCCCCCTGGCCGCGATCGGACGAGATGCCGCGGCTCGACGGGGCGGGCTCCTGGCTGGATCTCGCGTCCGCCTCGCAGGGTGGCCGGTCGCAGGCTGATTCGGCCGTCGCGCACGTACGGGCGGCCGGCAACATCGGCGCCGACGTCAACGTCTTCGAGGACTCCTACACGGGCGACGCCCAGCGGATGGACGACGGGGCCCGGGCCGGCGCGCTGGTGGCCACCGGGACGACCGCCGTCGTGGTGTTCAAGACCGTGTGGAAGTATGTCGTCTTCATCTGCCTCGTCGCGCTGCTGATCTCCCTCATCCAAGGATTCCGTCTGGGTCCGGCGCTGGGAGCGCTGTTCGGCAGGCAGCGCGTCCTGGGGACGCGCAAGGCGCTCAGAATCGCGCTGGCCCAGGTGGAGCGGAACATCGGTGCCGGCGCGGTCAACTCACTCCGGGCCGCGAAGCATCTGCTGCAGCATGTAGCGATCTTCACGGCGGTGCCGACGGCCCCGGCGGTCGTCAACGCCGTTTCGCTCCAGCCCTCCGACGACAACGCGCATGCGCGTGCGGACGCCGAGAGCGTCCTGTGGAAGACCCCTGAGGGCCGGGCCGCGCTGGCGTACGCCAAGGAACACGGGATCACCACCCTGTACCAGAGCAAGGTCGGCCTCGGGTGGTCCGAGTACAACCCCGCCCTCAACGTCATCAGCATCGGCGGCGCCAAAGACGCGAGCCCCGAGGCCCTCGCGGGAGAGTTCGTCCGCCAGGTCCACATGGCCAAGGACCGATGGGGTCCGAACCCCGTGACCATGGACCTCGCCGATTACGACCGCGCGCGGAACGCGGAGGAGCAGGCCGCCAGCCAGGCGGCGTACCGCATGGGGAGCCAGCTCGGCCACGAGCAGGACGCTCGCTACCACTACCGCAATTACGGCTCCGGCTACATGGACCACCGCAAAGAGCACGACTGGGGACTGGCGCAGATGCTCCTCAACGGGCCTTTCAGACTCTTCAACGACGGCCCGCTCGACTTCACGTGACCGTGTTCCAGCCGTCCGCCGCTCCAGGCCGAGTCACGCGACCCAGCTGACCGTCGGCACCGACATCACGCCGGGCAACGCGCGCTCCTTCGCGCCCCCGTGCCCGCGCTGCTGCACCTCGCCGGCTACGCGCTCGGCATGGGCGCGGGCACGCAGGCGGTGACCCAGCTCCTCTCGTTGTGTCATGGGGGCCGCGCCCGGCGGCGTCACCAGGGCGCTGTTGCACGGCGTGAAGGCCCAGAGCGCGGCCTGCCGTCAGGGCGTCAGCCGCCCGGCTGGACCAGGCCGCTCTCGTAGGCCAGGATGACCAGCTGGACGCGGTCGCGCACCGCCACCTTGGCGATGGCCCTGGTGATGTGGGTCTTGGCGGTGAACGGGCTGATCGTGAGGCGTTCGGCGATCTCGTCGTTGGACAGGCCGAGCGCGACCAGCCGGACGACCTCCAGCTCCCTGGAGGTGAGGACGGTCAGCCGCTGCCGGGCGACGGGAGCGGGCCCCTGCCGGTGGGCGAACTGCTCCACCACCCGCCGGGTGACGCTGGGCGACAGCAGCGCGTCCCCCGCCGCGACGGCCGCGACCGCGCGCCGCAGCTCGCTCGGCTCGACCTCTTTGGTGAGGAAGCCGCTGGCTCCGGCGCGCAGCGCGTCGAAGACGTGCTCGTCGGTGTCGAACGTGGTGAGGATGATCACCCGGCAGCCGGGGTCGGCGACGATGTGGCGGGTGGCGGTGATGCCGTCCATTCCGGGCATCCGGATGTCCATGAGGACGACGTCGGGATGGGTGCCGGCGGCCAGCCGTACGGCCTCGTCGCCGGTGGCCGCCTCGCCGACGACGGCGACGTCCCTGGAGCGGGCCAGTAGGCTGCGGAAGCCGGCCCGTACCAGTGCCTGGTCGTCGGCGAGGAGCACTTTGATCGTCATACGGGCGAGCCTGCCACAGGGATCTCCGCCCGCACCGAGAAGCCGCCGGGCACCGGTCCCACGGTGAGCGTGCCCCCGAGAGCGCTCACCCGTTCGCGCATGCCGGCCAGCCCGTGCCTCTCGACGATCTCGCCGCCGCCCCGGCCGTCGTCCTTGACCTCGACGGTGACCGAGCTCGGCCCACAGTCGATCGTGACCTCGGCCCTGGCCGCTCCCGAATGCTTCAGCGTGTTGGTGAGGGCCTCCTGGACGATGCGATAGACGGCCACAGCCGGTGCGGCGGGAACGGCCGAGGGGTCGCCGCGCTCGTCGAGGACCACCTGCAGCCCGGCGGCGCGGGCGTCCGCGACGATCGTGCCCACGGAGGCGAGATCGGGCTGAGGGGCGGCGCCGCCGGCGTTGTCGCGCAGGACGCCGATGAGCGAGGCGAGGTCGGCCATCGCGCGGTTCCTGACGTCCTTGGCCACGCGCAGCGCGGCGGCGGCCTCGGCGGGGTCCTCCTCGAGGGCGTCGGTGGCGACGTTGAGCTGGACGCCGACGACCGCCAGGGTGTGCGCGACGATGTCGTGCACCTCGCGCGAGACCTGGAGCCGTTCCTCGGCGGCGCGGGCGCGGCCGTCGGTCTCGCGCAGCTGTCCGCGCCATCTCATGACGGCGGCGCACACCAGGCCCGCGCCGATGAGCATCGCCAGCACGAGCCCCTCACCGGCGATGTGGACGACGAACCGGACCACGTTCCGTTGCAGGACCCACCAGAAGTCGACGGCGGCGTAGACGAGCTGGGCGACACCGATGAGCGCCACCCACCGTACGCGCGGCGTGCAGGCGGCGCTGAAGTAGGCGGCCGAGGCCGGCCATATCCAGCCGCCCTGGAAGTGGCTGTTGAAGCGGTAGACGAAGATCGCGGCGATCGACAGGAGCAGCACGGTCATCGGCCAGCGGCGCCTGAACAGCAGGAGCGCGCCGAGGAACAGCGCGAGAGGGATCAGGCCCGCCCACGGCGACTCGCGGACCTCGGCGGCCATGACACCGGTGACGACGCCGACGACGGTGATGACGGCGAGGGCCAGATCGAGCAGCCTGGCGGAGTGACGGACCGGAGCGGGCGCGCGCTGCGGGGAGGGAACGGCCATACGGGACCTTTTCTTCGGTGTGCGGCCCCTGTCTGCGGGGCGATGGCGCAAGAGTAGACGCGCTGGCACACGCACCACGTCGTCCGTCGCTCGTCACCTGCTCCTGCACCGTTCGCGCTACGCGCTACTCCAATCGGTGTAGCGCGCAGCGCGAACGGGCCGGATCAGACGTGGGTGACCAGGAGGGTCACTCCCATTTCACCGCCGCAGTCGACGAAAACAGGGCCGACACCGTTGCCGATCCTGGAGTCGAGCCGCGCCTTGGCGACGAATCCCTTGGGGTTGTCGTCGATGATGCGGATGTCCTTCAGCACCGGCTTTCCGGTCACTCCGGCGAACACGGCCTTGAGCTTCTCGCCGCCGCCGCAGTTGCCGGTGATCGTCACCTCCTGGCCTCGCTCGGTGGTGGGGTTGGGGCCGACCTGGACCACGGCCCTGGCACCCTTCGGCGGCTTCGGCGCGGCCGTCGCGACGGCCGTGGTGCCGGCCTGGTCGCTGGCGGACGCGCCGCCCGCGCCCAGCCCGAGCATCCCGGCAGCCAAGCTCACGCCGGCGATCGCAGTGATCAACCTCTTCTTCATGCGGACTCCCTTTCAAGCGGTCGTGGTGCGACGCTAGGCCGGGCCACGTCGAGTCCGCGTCGTCCGTGGCTCGTCACTTGCACCTGCACCACGCGGGCTACGCCCTACATCGAAAGCAGTACGCCTAAAGGCAGAGGCCGATCGCCTCCGACGACTCCCGGTCCAGGAGGGCGGGGAGGATCGGGGGGTCCACCGCTCGCATCGGCCGCAGGCGCAGGACGATGTCCGCCGGTGATTCCGGCCGGGTGGTGATCGGGCCGTGCACCGCGATCGACTCGGCGCCGTTGCGCGGGAAAGACCGGGCCAGCACATAGCAGACCGTGGGCGCGACGCCGCTGAGTTCGAACGGCCCGGCCTGCGGGACCAACGTGGGCAGCGCGGGCAGCCCCTTGGGAACCTGGTGCGGGAAGACCCCGACGAACATGGGGTCATTCCGCGCGTCGGGCGGAACCGTGATGACGCCCCGGATGACCGCCGGTCCGCCGCGCGTCAGCGGCGCCGGCCGGAAGCCCCCGCTCTGGCGATACTCAATGGGCGCCATGCCTACCATGCTCTTGAACCTCGAGCTGAACGTCCCCACCGCGGAATAACCCACGATGTGGCAAATCTCCGTCACGCTGTACGACGTTTCCAGTAGGAGCCGCTTCGCTTCGTGCAGCCGGAGAGCTGAAAGGAAGCGCCCTGGCGAAACCCCGGTGACCCGTTGAAAGATGCGAGAGAAATGGAACTTGCTGAACATGGCGACGCGCGCCATGTCGTCGATCGTTACCTCTTCACTCAGATTTTCATGGAGCATTGCGATGACGGCCTTAATGGATTCCTCAATCGCTTTGTCCATCTCAGCCCCCGTCCTGCTGTGTTCACGGGCGGATGATCGTGGAAATGGAGTGTAGTATCTCCTTTTGTCCCGATATATAGAACTGAGCACGACCCTGGTGTGAAATATTCATATACGCATTAGTGAATCGGTAACTTTCCCCGCCGTGCCGGCTACCCCACAATCCTGGATGACATGGTCGATCGAATCCGAGGAGACGGACATGGCCGCGGTCAACACACAGGCGAAGAAGATCAAGGAAGAGGACTGGCGGTTCGCTGAGCTGGTCATGCGCACGTGGGTCGAGCCGCAGCTCGCCGACCGCTATCTCCAGGACCCGGTGGGCACGCTGGCCGGGTTCGGCATTGTCATCAGCAGCGAGGAAGAGGCGCCGGAGCTCCGGATGGGTTTACTGAACGAGGTCTGTCTCGAGGTCGAAGACCTTGACCGCCCGAGCGACCACGTCCCGGCCATGCCGTCGTTCGGGTGAACGCGGCCACTCGATGAAATCCACCCGCCTCGGAGCCCCGCGCATCAGCTTCAAACGCCACGTGCGTGTCGAGCTGGTTCCCGGGGGATCCGTCTACCTTGTCTCGCCCAACGGGACGTTCGCCCTGTCGGGCACGCATGCGCGAGCGGTCGCGACGCTGCTCGACGGCACCAGGACGCTGGCCGAGGTGCGGGAGGCGCTCGCGCCTGCCTGCTCTTCTGAAGAGCTCGGTCAGATGCTCGGCCGGCTTTCGAAGGCGAACCTCGTCGGATTCCGTAACTCCTCGGAAACGCGGGACACGGAGGCCGCGGCCTACTGGGACCTGGCCGGGTTCGACGCGGACCGCGTCGATCTCGGCCGGGCGTCCGTGGACATCGTGCCGGTCGGCACGGTCGACGCGGAGCAGGTCGAGGAAGCGTGCCGGGCCATGGGGATGAGCAGGGGAGACGGCGAGGGCGGGGTGGATCTCTCACTGGTCTTCTGCGACGACTACCTCGACCACGAGCTGGACGGGATCAACAGGCGGCACCGGGCTCTGGGGCGAGCCTGGTTGCCCGCCATCACGTCCGGCGCCGTTCACTGGATCGGCCCGGTCTTCGACCCGAAGGCGGGACCGTGCTGGTCCTGCCTGGCCGGCCGCCTGCGCGAGCACCGACAGGGCGAGAGCTGCGTGCGCCGCGAGCTGGGCGGGAGGGAGTCCACCCGCCCGCCGCTGGCCTCGCTCCCCGCGACGCGCGCGATCGGGATCCAGCTGGCGATCCTGCAAGCAGCCAAGTGGCTGGCGGGGAACCGCGGCGACGCGTCCGAGGTCCTGTGGACCATGGACACCACCACGCTGGAGGTCCGGCGGCACGTGGTGGAGCGCCGGCCGCAGTGTCCTTCGTGCGGGGATCCGGAGATGGTGGCTGCTCGGGCCAGGGCGCCGATCGTCGTACGGCCCCGGCCCAAGGCCACCTCGTCGGGCAACGGTCACAGGTCGCTGTCCGCGGAGCAGGTGTGGCAGCGCTACGGCCACCTGGCGGATCCCGTCACCGGCATCACAGGGGAGCTCCGGCGCGACCCGCGCGCGCCTTCGTTCCTGCACTGTTACCTCGCGGGGCACAACCGGGCGCTGCGATCGGACCGCCTCGACGTGGCGAGGGCGGGGCTGCGGGCGCGCAGCGGCGGAAAAGGGGCCAGCGACATCGAGGCCAAGGTGGGCGCCCTCGGCGAAGCGGTGGAGCGGTATTGCGCCTCCCGTTTCGGGGACGAGGAAACGGTGCTCGACACCTTTCGAGGTCTCGGCCCGCAGGCCGTGCATCCCAATGACTGCCAGCTCTTCCACCCTCGCCAGTTCGACGGGCGCGAGCGTTGGAACGCTGCACAGATGGTGTTCCACCACGTGCCGGCGCCCTTCGACGAGACGGCGGTCATGGAATGGACGCCGGTGTGGTCTCTCACCACAGAACGGCACCGGCTCCTCCCCACCGACCTGCTCTATTTCAGCGCCGACCCGGCTCGCGCACCGGTGCGGGCCGACTCCAACGGCAACGCCGCGGGCTCGAGCCTGGAGGACGCGATCGTCCAGGGGTTCCTGGAGCTCGTGGAGCGGGACGCGGTGGCCCTGTGGTGGTACAACCGCACGCGCCAGCCGGAGGTCGACCTGGCCTCGTTCGACGACGCGTGGATCATGGATCTCCGCGAACGGTACGCCGAGGCGGGCCGGCGTCTGTGGGTGCTCGATCTCACCAGCGACCTGGGGATCCCGGCGATGGCGGCGATCTCCAAGCGCACGGACAAACCGGCGGAGGACATCATGCTGGGGTTCGGAGCTCACTTCGATCCGCATGTCGCGCTCCGGCGGGCACTCACCGAGCTCGGCCAGCTCCTGCCCGCCGTGACCGGCGTCAGGGCCGACGGCACCGGCTACGGTCTGGCCGATCCGCATCTCCTCAGCTGGTGGCGGACGGCGACCACGGCGGCGCACCCCTACCTGCTGCCCGATTCCCCGCGCCCGCCACGGCGCAGGGCCGATTACGGCTACGTGCCACGCGCCGATCTGCGCGACGACATCGGCCACATCCGCGGCCTGGTCAGCCGGATGGGCTCCGAGCTCCTCGTGCTGGACCAGACGCGGCCCGACATCGGCATGCCTGTCGTTAAGATCATCGTTCCGGGTCTCCGGCACTTCTGGGCCAGATTCGCCGAAGGCCGGCTCTATGACGTGCCGGTCCGGCTGGGGCGGCTAGAACAGGCGACCTCGTACGACGAGCTCAACCCGATCCCGCTGTTTCTTTGACGACATTGTAGCGAGGAGAAGATAGACATGTCCGGGCCCGTGGAGGCGGCGTGGTACGCGCTGTGGTCCTTCAGAGAAGACGTCTACCTGGAGTTTCAGGAGGACGGGCTGATTCTGCGCAGCCGGTGGGAGGACGTCACCATGCCCGTGCCGGGGCCGCAGGTGGCCGAGGCGCTGCGGCGCATGTGCCTGGGGCCGATATCCCTGGAAAACGTGATCACGCGGGAAGCCGACGGCGAGGAGCTGAGCCGAATCCTCGAGGTGGTCCACCACCTCGTGGTCCGGTCCTTCGGCCCGGACCCGGAGCAGGCGTTGATCTCGGTGGTTCCCGTCTCCCCGCGAGCTGTCTTCCACCGGACTCCGCTGCCGGCGGAAACGCCGTTGCGGTTGTCCCGGTTCGTGTCGATCTTGCCGGGCAAGCGCGCCTGGCGGATGGAATCCCCGCTCTCCCTGCACCGGGTGCTCCTGCACCAAGCCGGAGCCATGGCGCTGGTCGGCGCCCTGGGCCGGCCGGTGCTTGTGTCCGCGTTGTCCCCGGGCGAGCGCCATCTCGCCGCGTGCCTGGTCGCGACCGGCATGGCCGTCCCGGCGTCGAACGCGTCAGCGCAGCCGGAGTTCGAGGAGGATCACGATCCCGTCCTGGTCGGCTGGAACCCGCTCGACCTCATGTTCCACAGCAGGACCACGCTCGGACGTCATGACCATGACTTCGGTGCGACCTATCGGCTGGGCAACCGGGCGGTCGAGCCGGTCGTCAAACCGGCCGCCGGCGACAAGCACATCGATCTGCCGAAACCCCGATGGCAGGAGATGATCGCGAACGACCCGCCGCTCAGCGCCGTTCTGGAGGCGGCCAATGGCGGGGTCCCCGACACCGGGCGCGTACCGTCCATCAAGGATCTCGGCGAACTGCTCTACCGGACAGTCCGGGTGCGATCCCTGACCGGCGCGCCGGACGGAACGACTGCCGTCGCCACCAGCGATCGGCCCTACCGAAGTGCCGGCGACTGTTACGGCATCGAGGTCTACGTCACGGTGGACGACTGCACGGGGCTCCCCAGCGGGGTCTACCACTACGATCCACTGGCCCACCGGTTGAACCGGATCGCGGACAGCGGCGACGAGCTTCTCGAGAACGGCCGCCTGGAGGCCAATCTGGCCGAGGTCCCGCCGGTTCTCCTCACCCTGACCGCGCGATTCCGCCGTTTGTCGTGGAAATACAATGGCCTGAGCTACGCCCTCGTGCTCAAGGACGTCGGAGCGCTCACCCAGACTCTGTCACTGGTGAGCACGGCGATGGGGCTGCCCACGTGCGCGCTGGACTGCGACGACGTGGACGCGTCATCACGCGTTCTGGGCCTGGACTGGAAGATCGAGTCAGGCGTGGCCGGGCTGGTGGTGGGCAGGTCCGGCGGCGCCCGCCCGGAGTGCGAGGAGGAAAGGCATCCGATGAATGATGCGGGATGGACAGAGGATGCCAATGGTTTGATGCGCTGAGCTCTCGGCCCTAAATCAGGCTACTCGAGTTGATTGACCTGATATAGCCTGTCTGGCGACTAGGGGGGATAGTTCGCCGGGGGCGGAGGGGTGGATGGCGAAGAATCTCGTGACGTGGGCGCGGGATGTGCGATTGCATCGGATCTTCTCTTCGGTCTCCTGGGCGCGGCGAAATGGCGGCGCCACGCTGCCGGCGCCGCGCCTGGCCCTGATGGTCACCGCCGGAGTTCTCCTCGGGGCCGCCCTGAATGCGATCTTGAATACGCTCAATGGCATTGGCCGGGAATCGGCGGAGATTGCGGGCGTTGTGGCTTTCGGCGCCTGCATGGCGGTGGCGTTCGGGCTGCAGATCGCCCATTCTTTCGGGCGGCCGTGGCGCTGGCCGCTGATCTCCCGGATCACCTCGATGACGGCGCTGGCGGCCGTTGTGCTCGCCCCGGCCCTGTGGATCGGCCCGCAGGCCGCCGCCATAGTCCCGCTCCTGGCGGCGTCCATTCTGCTTGTCGTCCCGGTCCCTTACCGGTGGCTGCTGTACGGCCTGGCGTGCGTCGTCAACCCCGTACTCTACTTTGTACAGGGGCTGGGCATAGTCAATATCATCTTCGTTTTCGTGTTCACCCTGGTGCAGGGTCTTGTTTTCTACGGACTCAGTTTCCTGGCCGAACTCGCGGAGGAGCTGGAAGGCGGTCGCAGCTCATTAGGCCGGATTGCGGCGGCCGGCGAGCGGGTGCGCATCGCCAGAGACCTGCATGACGTGGTCGGACACGATTTGCTGGCGTTCACGCTGAAGAGCGAATTGGCGCACCGCCTGTTGCCGGCCTCGCCGGAACGGGCCGAGGGGGTCATGTCGGAGGCCCTGTGGATCGCCCGCCGGGCGACCGCGGCACTGCGGACGATCCCGATGGGCTGCCAGAAGCTGTCGTTGGCCGGAGAGGTCAGGTCGATCGAGTCCACGCTGTCGGTGGCGCAGATCGAGGTCCGCATGAGCGTCTCGTGCCGCGACCTTCCCGAAATCGCCGATTCGGTGCTGGCCATTGTGCTGCGCGAGGCGATCACCAATGTGTTACGCCACAGCAAGGCGCGGCAGTGCGAGGTCGACGGCGGCGTGCGCGACGGTCTCGCGTGGCTGAGCGTGGCAAATGACGGGGTCAATTCCGACGCGGTCTCATCGGACGGCAGCGGGCTGGAGAACCTGTCGTCGCGGCTGGCCGCGGTCGGCGGACGGCTCACCGTGACCCGGGAGGACGGCTGGTTCCGCCTGCTCGCCGAGATCCGGTTGTCCGACGTGCCGGCCGGGGCGCCGGCTCCGCCATCTGACGCCGGTGGCGGGAAACCCGCTGAACTCCTCCGCCAGAGCTCGGTCCGCTGGGCGCCTGGAACGGTCAATCTCCTGACATTAGCGGTTTTGCTGGGCTATATCCCTATTCTGATCACGAACATTCTCTGGCGTAATCCCGCGGGCTTCACCTGGGGCGTCGGGATCTGCCTCGCCGTTCTTCTGATCACCCAGTTGGCGCACACGTTCTTCGGTCCGAGGGTATGGCCGACGCCCGTCCGCATGACGACGCTCTCGATCCAGGCGGTGGCGTCGTTCCTGCCCATGGTGTGGGTGGGCACGCTGTGGGGCTCGATGGGCGGCTTCCTCGCCGGGTCGATCCCGCTGGTCGTGCGGGGACGCCGGCGATGGGCGCTGTACGCGGCGGTCGGGGGAGTCGTCCTGGCCCTCGATGTGGCCGGCGGGGACGAGACGACGCTGCTGGGCTATCTGGTGATCTCGACCCTGCAGACCGGGCTGGTGATCTACGGGCTGACGTCGCTGTCGGCGCTGGTCGCCGAGCTGCACGCGACCAGGAAGGAGATCGTGCGCCTCGCCGTGGAGCAGGAACGGCTGGGCGTGGCGCGCAAGGTGAACGAGCTGCTGGACCGCGACCTGTCCACGATCATGTGGAACTGCGGCGTGGCCCGCGGTCTCACGCTGACCGAGCCGGAACGCGCCCAGGAGCACATCATGGAGGTCCTGGTGGCGGCGCGCCGCCTGGTGGCCGAGGTGCGCTCCACGGCGAGCGGGTACCGGCACGTGTCGCTGGCGGCGGAGGTCGATTCGACCCGCGCGGCGCTGTCGGCGGCGGGCATCGAGGCTCAGGTGGACATCGCCTGCGCCCGGCTCGCGGAGGAGGCGGACGTGGTGCTGGCCATGGTGCTCCGTGACGCGATCACCGGCATGGTGCGGCGGAGCGGCGTGCGCCGCTGCGTCGTCACCGTCACCCGCGAGAACGGCTACGTACGGCTGCGCGTCTCGCACGACCGGGCCACGGCCACCCCCCGCGAGGAGGGCCGTCTGAGACTGCGCCTCTCGCGCGATCGCACTAGTCTGTCGGAGAGCGACGAGGACAGGCTGGAGCAGGTCCGGGCGCGCTTGGATGCCGTCAACGGCGACCTGCGGACGGAGACGACGGGGGAGTGGTTCCACCTCACTGCTGAGCTGCCTTCGGATGTCATGGCGGGCCCGCGCCCGGTGGGTGAGGGGGCCGCATGAGCTGTCACCAGTCGCGGCGAGACGTGACATCCCAGATGGAGGGCGACGGGCACGAGAGCGAGCCGGCCCACGGATGATTGGTGGTTGCACATGCTGAAGCTGCTTCTCGCCGAAGACGTTCGGATCGTGCGGGGAGCTCTCGTGGCGCTCCTGGAGATCGAACACGACCTCACCGTGGTGGCGGAGGTGGAGAGCGGCGACCGGATCGTGCCGGTCGCGCTCGAGAAACGCCCCGATGTGGCGATCATCGACATCGACCTGCCGGTGATGGACGGTCTCACGGCGGCGCAGGAGCTCCATCAGCGCCTGCCGACCTGCCGCAGCCTGATCCTGACCGGGCTCGGCCGGCCGGGCACCCTCCGGCGGGCGCTGGCCGCGTCGGTGTCCGGGTTCCTCCTCAAGGACACGCCGGCCGACCGGCTGGCCACCGCGGTCAGAGAGGTCGCCGCCGGGGGACGGGTCATCGACCCGCAGCTGGCCCTGACCGCCTGGGACGTGGGCGAGAACCCGCTGACACAACGCGAGATCCAGGTCTTACGCCTCGCCGCGAAAGGCGCGGAGCCGCCGGAGATAGCGGCCAGCCTGCACGTGTCCCCCGGGACCGTACGAAACTACCTTTCGAAGATCGTGGTCAAGCTCAACGCCCGCAACCGGGTGGACGCCATCCGCATCGCCACCGAAGCCGGCTGGTGCTGACCGGGCTCGCAAGGAGATGCGGGCCGATCCTGGTGCTCGGACCATGGAGGCATGGATTCGGACCGAGCTCATGAGCGCACGCTCACCTTGGAGGCGTTCGCCGACACGATCGTTCCCGGCGAGAAGCGGTTTCCCGGCGACGTCGCCGTCGCGGGGGCCTCGCAGGGCGGCGGCGCCGTCGCGGCGGGCGCGCTGCCGCTGCTGCAGTGGGACGCGACCGGGCTGAGCGGCGCGCTCGACGACTACGTCAGGGACCTCAACGCGCACACGCGGCGCTACGCCGCCGAACACCGGCTGTCGCTGGATCCGGCCCTTCCCCCGTTCGCCGCCCTGCCGTTCGAGCGGCGCACCGAGCTGGTGACGCTCTTGACGTCGCCCGGCCATCCCGAGCAGGAGCTGTGGATCCTGCTCGCGCTCTTCTGCTACATGTCCTACGACGCGGCCCCGCACCTGCACACGGCCGAGGCGATCGCGGGCGGCCATCCCGGGCTCACCTCGATGGGCATCACACCCCCTGATCCCGACGGTCTGTGGCGCTACCCCAAGAACTCCTACGGCCGGCAGCTGGCCCGCCTGCACCCGGACACGACCGCGTCAGGGAGCCTGCGATGACCAGCGTGGAACGCACCGACGTGCTCGTCGTCGGCAGCGGCTTCGGCGGCGCCATCGCCGCCTACCACCTCGCCGCCGGCGGCGCCGGTGTGGTCGTCCTCGAACGCGGGCCGTGGCTGGAGACAGCCGAGTTCGAGCACGACTACAAGCTCGGTTCGTCGTACACGAGGATCTTCGACTTCACCGTGGGCGACGGCATGAACGTGCTCGGCGGCAACTGCGTCGGCGGCGGCAGCGTCATCTACTTCGCCGCCATGCCGCGCGCGCCCCGGTTCGTCTTCGAACGGCAGGGCGGGATCGGCAGGAGGATGTGGCCGGCGAGCATCAGCCGGGACACGCTGGACCCGTGGTACGACCGCGTCGCGGAGTCGATCCCGGTCAGCACGCAGGGGTGGGAGGACGTCTCCTATCCCGGCGGCCTGTGGGCCGCGGCCTGCGACCACGCCGGCCGCACCGCGAACCCGGTGCCGGTCGCGATCGACAACGACACGTGCGTCAAGTGCAACTGGATGATGGCCGGGTGCAGGTTCGGGGCCAAGCGCTCCCTGCTGACCAACTACCTTCCCGCGGCCGTCGCGCACGGGGCGAGCGTGCGGCCGCTGCACGAGGTGCAGCGCATCACGCGCAACGACGACGGCGGCTACCGCGTGCACTACGACGTCATCGACGGCGAGGACTACCGCGTCCGCGGCGAGTCGGGCGCGATCGACGCCAAGATCGTCGTACTCGGCGCCGGCGCCGGCGCCACCCCGGTCATCCTGCAGCGCAGCGAACCGGGGCTCGGCCCGATGCCCCACGCGGTCGGGCGGTACTTCTCGGGCAACGGGGAGCGGCTGGTCACCGCCGTCATGAACGAGGATCGGGTGCGCGACGTGCTCGGGCTGGAGCGCGAGGACGGGACGGCGTACGAGGCGTTCCACATCGGCAAGGGGCCCTGCGTGGCCAACTGGGATCGGCTGGACGGCTCTCTGCCCGAGTTCAGCCGCTATTCGCTGGAACAGCTCTATTTCCCCCCGGGCCTCGGCACGATCCTGGCTCAGGTGCCCGGCGGCCTGGCGCCGGCCCCGGGACCGTCGTGGTTCGGGGTGTCGAAGAAGGAGATGCTCAAGCGCTGGAAGTCCTGGCTGATCATCTTCGAGATGATCGAGGACAACAACGAGGGCGTCTTCGGGCCGCCTCCGCCCACCGGCAACGCGGTGCGGATCAGCCAGCAGATGCTGGGGCGCGGAACGTTGCGCTACGACCCGTCGCCCAGCACGCTGCGGGCCTGGGCGCAGGCGGACGCCGAGGTCAAGGAGATCCTCGAACGCGACGGGCTCGGCCATGCCGAGGCCTGGTCCAACGACGTGGTCGGCGCGTACACGGTGCATCCGCTGGCGTCGTGCCGGATCGGGGACGACCCGGCCACGTCGGCTCTCGACGACCGCCACGAGCTGCGCGGCCACCCGGGGATCTTCGTCACCGACGGTTCCGCGGTGCCCGGCGCGCTGACGGTCAACCCGGCGATGACGATCGCGGCGCTCGCCGAGCGCGCGGTCCCCGGCATCGTCGAGGCCGCGCGAGAGCGGGGCGTCCAGGTGCGTTACGGGGCGCCCGCCCCCGACGGCGGCACCAGCGGGCGGCGCGGCGTCATGCACCTCACGGGCAGACCATGACGGGACTGCTCGCCCGCGTTGTCCGGCGCAGGGCGCTGGAGCAGGTGAACCACGTCGCCCCCGTCCCGCCGGGCGCCGCGCGCGGGCTGGTCGCGGACGTCTACGCCCAGGTCGAGCGCGACTTCGGGATGCTCGCGCCGCCGATCGCGCTGCACTCGCCCGCACCCGAGGTGCTGGCGGCCGCGTGGGCGATCCTGCGCGAGTCACTGGTGGCCTCCGGAGCCGTGAGCCGCACGGTCAAGGAGGCGGTGGCGGCCGCGGTGTCGAGGCGGAACGCCTGCCCCTACTGTCTCGATGTGCACGCCACGATGGCGTACGGGCTCATGACCGGGCGGGACGCCGCAGCCGTGGCCGCGGGCAGGACCGGGGAGATCGCCGACGCCGGGATCCGCCGTGCCGTGGCGTGGGCCGTGGGCGGGCCCGACGACGTGCCGGTGCCGGTCGAGCAGGCCCCGGAACTCTGGGGCACGGCCGTGACCTTTCACTATCTCAACCGCATGGTCAACGTGTTCCTGCCGGGCGGTCTGTTCCCTTCCGCGGCCGTGCCGCGCCGGCTGATCGGCCTGCTCACGCGGCCGCTCGTACGGGGAGTACGCGAGCAGGGAGCCTCGGCCCGCCTGCTCGCCCCCGCCGCGCTCCCGGACGACCTCGGCTGGGCCTCGGGGAACGCCGGCGTGCGGCAGGCGTTCGCGAGCGCGTCCGCCGTGCTGGAGGCGGCCGGGGCCACGGCGGTGCCCGATGACGTGCGCGAGCTGGTGCGCGGCGAGCTCGCGGCGCGCGGGGGACGGCCGCCGGGCCCGAGCCGCGGCTGGGCGCAGGAGGCCGCGGCGCGGTTGCGTCCCGCCGAGCGGGCCGCCGGCCGGCTGGCACTGCTGACGGCGATCGCCGCGTACCAGGTGGACGCGACGGTGATCGACGATTTCCGCCGGGACACGGCGGACGACCGCAAGCTCATCGAGCTCACCGCGTGGGCGAGTTTCACGGCCGCCCGGCAGTGGGCGTACGCGGCAGCACAACAAGCACACAGGTAGCCAGAGCAGAGAGGACTGACTGACGCATGAGCGAATTGCCGAACGTGATCGAGGACCTCACCGCGGAGAGCGCGGCGCTGGATCGTGTCCTGGCCGGTCTGGCCGCCCCGCAGTGGGCGGAGCAGACCCCCGCGCCCGGCTGGACGGTCGCCCATCAGGTGGGGCACCTGGCGTTCATGTTCCGGATCGCGGGGCTGGCGGCGTCCGACCCGGACGCGTTCCGGGCGATGACGGCGTCCATCAAGGGCGGTTTCAACCAGGCCGTCAACGCCGCGCTGGCGGAGTACGTCGTGCTGTCGCCCGCGGAACTGCTGGCGCGCTGGCGGGAGGAGCGCGCCGCCGGGATCCGCGCCCTGTCCGCGGTGCCGGCGGGACAGGTGGTCCCCTGGCTGGTGCGGCCGCTGCCGCCCGAGATCCTCGCCTCGGCCGGCATCATGGAGACGTTCGCCCACGGCCAGGACATCCTCGACGCGCTCGAGCTCCCGCGCGAGTCTGCGGACCGCCTCAAGTATCTCGTCCTGTTCGCGGTGCTGACGTGGGACTTCGGTTACCAGGCGCGTGGGCTGACGCCGCCGGACGTGCAGTTCAGGTACGAGCTGACCGCGCCGTCGGGCGAGCTGTGGGCGTACGGCCCGGACAGCGCCGAGCAGCGGATCACCGGCGCGGCGCTCGACTTCTGCCTGCTGGTGACGCGGCGCCGGCACCGCGACGACTGCGACGTCACCGCGGTGGGGCCCGACGCCGACGGGTGGCTGGACATCGCTCAGGCCTACCGCGGGCCCGCCGGCCCGGGCCGACGCCCCGGCCAGTTCGCGAGGGTGCCGGCGTGACGAACCGCCAATGAGCGGCGCCCGCCGACCGTGACGGTCGGCGGGCGCCGCTCATTTCGCCTTGGGTCAGACGGGCAGCCGCCGCTTGACGTCTTCCCGCAGGGCCGCCTTGTCGAGCTTGCCGACGTTGGTCACCGGCAAGGAGTCGACGAGGACCACCTTCTCGGGGAACTTGAACCTGGCCACCCCCGCCTCCAGCAGCACCGCCCGGACCTCCTCCAGGGTCACGTGCTCGCCGGGGGCCGGAACGACGTACAGGCATATGGTCTCGCCCAGCTCCTGGTCGGGCATCGCCACCGCGGCGGCCTGCCGGACGCCGGGGACCCGATGGGCGAAGTTCTCGACCTCCTCGGCGTTGATCTTCTCGCCGCCCCGGTTGATGACGTCCTTGTCCCGGCCCGTCACCACCAGGTTGCCGTCCGGGGTCCGGCGCACGACGTCGCCGGTGCGATACCAGCCGTCCCCGGCGAACGAGCGGCTGTTGAGGTCGGGTGAGCGGTAGTAGCCCCTGATCGTGTAGGGGCCGCGGGCCAGCAGCATCCCCGGCTCTCCTGGCGGCACCGGCCGCCCGTCCTCGTCCACGATGAGGATCTCGTCGCCGGGGGAGATCGGGCGTCCCTGCGTCCTGGTGATGACGTCCTGCGGATCGTCGAGACGGGTCAGGCACAGCAGGCCCTCTCCCATCCCGAACACCTGCTGCAGCGTGCAGCCCAGCATGGGGCCGATCTCCTCGGCGACGCCGTCGGCCAGCCTGGAGGCGCCCACCTGCAGCAGCCGCAGCGAACTCAGGTCCGCGCCCGGATCCGCGGCGCGATGCTCCAGCCAGCGCTGCACGATCGCCGGCACCACGGACGTGGCGGTGACCCGCTCCCGCTCGATCAGCGGCAGCGCCTGCTCAGGAGCGGGGGAGCGGGCGATCACGACCCTGCCGCCGGACAGGAGCGCGCCGAGGACGCCTGGCCCGGTGTTGACGAACCCGTGGCCGAGCGGGAGCACGGCGAGGTACGTCGTGTCCGGACCGAACGCGCAGATCTCGGCGGCGCGTTTGATCATGTACGTGAGGTCGTTGTGGGTGCGCGGGATGAGCTTGGGCACGCCTGTGCTCCCACCGGAGAGCAGCAGCGTCGCGACGGCGTCCCCGTCCGGCGCGGCCGAGTCGAGCTCCTTCGCGGTCGCGTCCGGATCCTCGGCGGGCTCGCACAACGCTCCGAAGCCGATGGCCCCCGGCCCGGCCTCGGCGTCCACCACGACGACGTGTTCGCAGCTGGGGACGGCTGCCGCGATTTCCAGCGCCATCGCCCGGTGGTCGAAGCCCTTGACCGTGCCGGGCACGACGAGCAGCCGGGCCTCGGCATGGGCGACCACGCCGAGCACCTCGTTCCGGCGATGCTGGGGCAGCAGCCACACCGGCACCGCGCCGAGTCGCAGGCACGCCACGGTCAGGACGACGAACTCCCAGCGGTTCGGCAGCTGTATCGCGACCCGGTCGTCGGGACGCAGCCCGAGCGCGCGCATCCGGGCGGCGAGGCCGTCGGCCCTGGCCATGAGCTCCCGGTAGGTCATCCGGGTCGTGCCGTCGACGAGGCACGTGGCGTCCGGATGCTCCCGCGCGGCCCGCGCCAGGTGCGTGCCCAGCGACAGCCCCTCCCAATAGGAAAGGGCCGTGTAGCGGGCCGCCGCGGCTTCCGGCCACGGAACCATGCCCGATCTGGTCGGGTGTACTGCTGCCGACATGACGCTCCCGGAAATAACGGCTCGCACTCTCCGCCTGGAGCATAGGAAGCGCTGTCTGAATCCGTCATCTCGGTTATTGCGTGGCCCGAGCGGCACGACTGGAGATGTCCCGGAGATTCGCGCCTGCCGAAAATAGCCTCACCAGGATTGTCATTCTCCCATGATTTCCGCGGTATCCGTTGAAGAGGAGAGATCACTTGAGTGAGCACGCAGTGTCCGGCGAGCCCATTGCCATTATCGGAATGAGTTGCAGGTTCGCGCCGGACCTCAACTCTCCCGAGCGGCTCTGGGAATTTCTCGCCGCCGGCAGGAGCGCAGTCGGTGATATGCCGGACAAACGCTGGAAGCCGTACGCGGCGAGCAGCCCGCAGGCGACAATGATCATCCGAGAGGCGACCCGCCGCGGCTCGTTCCTCGATGACATCGAAGGGTTCGACGCCGACTTCTTCGGGATCTCGCCCAAAGAGGCCGACTTCCTCGACCCGCAGCAGCGCTTCATGCTCGAGCTCTCCTGGGAGGCCCTGGCGAACGCCGGCATCGCGCCGCTCTCGCTGACCGGCACCGACGCGAGCGTCTACGTCGCCGCCAACTCCAACGACTACGGCCGCCGCCTGCTCGAGGACATACCGCGGACCGGCGCCTACGCGGTGAACGGAACCACGTTCTACGGCATCGCGAACCGGGTCTCGTACTTCCTCGGGCTGCGCGGGCCGAGCATGGCCGTCGACACGGCGTGCGCGGGCTCCCTGACCGCGCTGCACGTCGCCGGCCAGGCCCTGCGGTCGGGGGAGACGTCGCTCGCGATCGTCGGCGGCGTCAACATCATCGCCACGCCCGCGCTCAACGTCGCCCTGGAAGGCGCGGGCGCGATGTCCCCCGACGGCCGCAGCAAGGCGTTCGACAGGGACGCCGACGGCTACGGCAGGGGCGAGGGCGCGGGAGTCGTCGTCATCAAGCGCCTGGCTGACGCGCGCCGCGACGGCGACCCCGTGCGGGCGGTCATCCTCGGCAGCGGGGTCTTCCAGGACGGACGCTCCGACGGCATGATGGCGCCGAACGCCGAGGCGCAGGAGCACATGCTCCGCGAGATCTACGCCCGCATCGGGGTGGCGCCGCAGGACGTCGACTACGTGGAGGCCCACGGCACGGGCACCCCGGCCGGTGACGGCATGGAGATCAAGGCGCTCTCCAGGGTGCTCGGCGCGGGGCGGCCGCACGGACGTCCCTGCCTGATCGGCTCGGCCAAACCGAACATCGGCCACGTCGAGGGCGGGTCGGGCATCGCCGGGGTCATCAAGACGGTCCTCGCCCTCGAGCACGAGCAGCTGCCGCCGAGCCTGCACAACGTGCCCAACCCGGCCCTCGCCGACTCCGGTCTGCGCCTGGTCGGCGCGGCCACGGCGTGGCCCAGGAGCGAGCGCGCCAGGATCGCCGGCGTCTCCAGCTACGGCGTGGGCGGCACGATCGCCCACCTCGTCCTCGAGGAAGGCGACCAGCCCGCCGCACCGCCGAAGGCGGATGACCTCACGGCGCCGACGGAGGCCGATGACCTCAAGGCGCCGTCAAGGGCCGGCGACCTGACAGCACTGGCGGGTGTCGATTGGCGTGCGGTGCCGGCGAGCGTCGATGGGCGCACCGCGTCGGCGGGCCTCAACGGGCACGGTGAGCCGCTGAGGGACCGCGAACCCGCCGCGTCGGTGAGGGGCGACGAGCCGGGCGCGCCGGCGCGGGAACCCGTGGCCGAGACTGCGTCGCACGAGCCCCAGGTCTTTCCCCTTTCGGCCATGTCGGAGTCCGGGCTGCGCGCGCTGGCGGGCTCCGTCGCGGACTGGCTGACCGGCGAGCGGGACGCGCCGCTGGCCTCGGTCGGGCACACGCTGTCCCGGCGCCGCTCCCACCTGGCGCAACGCGCGGTGGTGATCGCCGACTCGGCCGCGCAGCTGACCGAGCGCCTGCGTGCCTTCGCCGACGAGGGAACCGCCCCCGGCGTGCTGTCCGCCCGGGTTCCCTCCGGCCGGGAGAACTCCTTGGTCTGGGTGTTCTCCGGCCACGGCGCCCAGTGGCCGGGCATGGGCAGGCGACTGCTCGCCACCGACCCGGTGTTCGCGGCCACGATCGACTCCCTGGCGGACGTCTTCCGCGACGAGCTGGGCTGGACGCCCCGCGAGGCGATCGACGGCGGCGGCCCCTGGACGGCGGCCCACATCCAGGCGCTGACCTTCGCGATCCAGGCCGGACTGGCCGCGGTCTGGCGCCGGTTCGGTGTCGAGCCCGACGCGGTCATCGGGCATTCCGTCGGAGAGATCGCCGCCGCGGTGGCCGCGGGCGCGCTCGACCTGGAACAGGCCGCCCGATTCGCCTGCCGGAGAGCGGCCGCGCTGCAGCGCCTGGAAGGGCAGGGCGCCATGGTGATGGCAAGCCTGTCCTTCGACGAGACCGCCCGCCGTCTGGCCGGACAGACCGGCCTCGAGGCGGCCATTTCCGCCAGCCCGCATTCGACGGTCGTCTCGGGCGACAAGGACGCCGTGGACCGCCTGGTCGAGCGCTGGGCCGAGGAGGGCGTGGAGCTGCGGAAGGTCGACACCGAGATCGCGTTCCACAGCCGGCACGTGGACCGCGTCCTGGCCGAGGTCGAAGCCGCGGCGGCGGAGCTCACCCCCGTGCCGCCGCGCGTCCGCCTCTACAGCACAGCCATGGCCGACCCGCGATCGACGGTCGCGCGCGACAGCGCGTACTGGGCCGCCAACCTGCGCAATCCGGTCCGCTTCTCCGAGGCGGTCCAGGCGGCGATCCTGGACGGTCACCGGCTGTTCCTCGAGATCTCGTCGCACCCCATCGTGACCCACTCGATCATGGAGACGTGCCAGTCCCTCGACGTGGACGACGCGGTGCAGGCCGTCACGTTGCGCAGGAACACCGATGAGGCCGAGACGATCCTCGGCAACCTCGCCAAGCTGCACTGCGACGGCGCCCAGATCGACTGGTCACGGCACCACGCCCATGGCGAACTGCTCGACCTGCCCGCCGCGGCCTGGCAGCACCGCCCGTACTGGATCTTCCAGGAGTCCACGGCGAGCGCCGGGCTCGGGCAGGGACACGAGCCGGACCGCCATCTGCTGCTGGGCGGCAGGATGACGGTCAGCGGCGCCTCCGCCAGGAAGGTCTGGCAGACCCACCTCGACATGTCCTGCCGGCCCTATCCGCAGAGCCACCGGCTCGACGGCGTGGAGGTCACCCCGGCGGCGTCCATCCTCAACACCTTCATGGCCGCGGCAGGCGAGGACGGCGGCGTGCCGCCCGCGCTCGCCGACATCGGGCTGCGCACCGCGCTCGCGGTCGAGCCGCCGCGCGTGGTCCAGATCGTCCGGGAAGGCAGGTCGTTGTCGCTGGCCACCCGGCTCGCCGACGCCGGCGACGACGGCGACGAGTGGATCACGCACACCACCGCGGCCATCGACTCCAGCGGCGTGCTGCCCTCCGGCACGCTGGATCACGCGAGCATCCGCGCGCGCCTGCCGCTGAGCATCCCCGCCAGGATCGACACGATGTTCGAGCGGATGGGGGTGGAGGGTTACGCCTTCCCGTGGGAGCTCGACGAGTTGCGCGGCGACGACCAGGAGCAGATCGCTCTCATGGTCATCGAGCCCGCCCCGGCCACCCGCGCGAGCAGCTGGGCGCACGTGCTGGACGGGGCGCTGACGATCAGCGCCGCGGTCGTGTCGCCAGGGGACGCCGACGTGTTGTGGATGTCACGTTCGATCGGCAGAGTGGCCTTCCACGGCGAGCCGCCCGCGCGGATCATCGTGCACAGCAAACGCGCGCCCGCCTCCCCCGAGGACACCGTGGACGTGATCGTCGCGAACGAGGACGGCGAGATCGTCTGCGAGGTCACCGGCCTGCGGTTCGCGCCGGTCGACCATCTGGGCACCGCCGTTCTGCCGCGAGACCTCGTCCACGAGGTGGCGTGGCGGAGCCTGACCCCCGCCGGGAGCGCGTCCGTCGAGCAGGTCGTGCTCGTCGGCGGCGACGACGCGGCCGCCGTGCTCGCCGCCCAGCTCGAAAGCGCGGGCACGCCCTGCGTCGTGGTGTCGCCCGGCGGCACGGACGACTCCTGGGCGGCGGAGCTGGACCGCGACCTGTTCACCCGGCCCGGCGCGGTCGTCGTCGTTCCCCCGCTGGGCGGGCCCGGCGACCTGGAAGCGGCGACGGAACGCGCGACCTGGACGCTGATCCGCACCGCGCAGCGCCTGGCGGAGATCGGCAGGAACGGCGGCGGCGCGCCGCAGCGGCTCTGGTGCGTCACTCGCGGCGTGCGGGACGCCCACGATGGGCGCTCCCTCTCGCACGGCCCGCTGTGGGGCGTGTCCCGCATCATCGCCGGCGAGCACCCCGACCTGTGGGGCGGGGCCGTGGACATCCCCGACGTGCGGGACGACACCGGCTCCCGGCTGCTCGACCTCATGCGCGGCGCCGCGGGTGACGAAGACGTCATCTCGCTGACCGGCCACGGACCGGAGGCCGCGCGGCTGAGCCCGATCGAGCGCAGCGCCGACGGCCGGCCACTGCGGTGCTCACCGTCGGGAACCGTCCTCATCACCGGCGGGCTCGGCGCGCTTGGGCTGGAGGTCGCCCGATGGCTGGCCGAACGCGGGGCCCGCAGGCTGCTCCTCGTGAGCAGGAGCGGGCTGCCGCCTCGCGCCGAATGGGACTCGATCGGCGACCCCGAGGTCCGCCGCCAGATCGACGGCATCCTGGCACTCGAGGCGCTGGGGGTCACGGTCGCCGTCGTCCGGCTCGACATCACCGACCCCGTCCAGGTCGAAGCGGTGCTCGCGCCCGGCGCGCTCGGGCTGCCGCCGATCACCGGCGTCGTGCACACCGCCGGCGTGGTCAACGACGCGATGGTCGACAAAGTAGATCGCGACGGGCTGCGCGACGTGCTCGCGCCCAAGGTCGACGGCGCGCTGGCGCTGCACCGGCTCTTCCCGCCCGGCCGGCTCGACTTCTTCGTGCTGTTCTCCTCGTGCGGGCAGTTCGCCCGCCTCACCGGGCAGGCGAGCTACGCGGCGGCCAACTCGTTCCTTGACGCCCTGGCCCGGCACCGCAACGCGGGCGGGCACACCGAGACGATCAGCCTCGGCTGGACCTCGTGGCGCGGCCTGGGATTGTCCAGGAACCTCTCGGCCACCATGCTCGAGGCCAACTCGCGCGGCCTGGAAGCCGTCACGGCGTCCGAGGCCTTCAGGGCGTGGGCGTTCGGCGACCGGTTCCAGTCCTCCTACCAGGCGATACTCCGGGTGCTGCCGACTCCGTCGAACACGCCGCGGCTGCCGATGTTCAGGGAGCTGACCGCCCCCGACGGCAGCGACGTCGCCGCGGCGGCCGACGGCATCGCCGTCGACGTGGCCGCGCTCTCCGACGACGAGGCCCGCGACCTGGTCACGGAGGACGTGCGTGCCCAGGTGGCGGCCGAGCTCAACCTGAACCCCGCGGACGTGGACCTCAAGCGCCCGCTCATCGAGATCGGCGTCGACTCGGTGCTGGCCGTGCCGCTGCGCATGCGGCTGCAACGCCGGTACGGGGTCGAGCTCGCGCCGACGATCCTCTGGGCGAAGCCGAACGTCGTCGCGCTGGCCGAATACATGATCGAGAACCTTCGCGCCCGCCAGGAGGCGGACGAGGCGGAGGCGGCGGCCGAACCGCTGGCCGCGCTCGTCTGATGCGAGGTCCTGGGAAGGGAGCACCGTGAAGAACCTCACCGAGCCCGTTGCCCTGGCGGATGTCCAGCCGTCCGCGCCGGTCGTCGAGATCGTCGTGCCCATCTACAACGAGGAGAAGGTCCTTGAGACGAGCATCCGCCGTCTCAACGCCTATCTGACCGCCAGCTTCCCCTACTCGTTCCTGATCACCATCGCCGACAACGGCAGCACGGACAGCAGCTGGGAGCGGGCCACGTCGCTGGCGGCGGAGCTCGCCAACGTCAACGCCATCCGGATCGAGATGAAGGGCCGCGGGCTGGCCCTGCGCCGCGCGTGGACGCAGAGCCGGGCGGAGATCGTCGCCTACACCGACGTCGACCTGTCGATCGACATCGTCGCGTTCCTGCCGCTGGTCGCCCCGCTGCTGTCCGGCCACAGCGACCTCTCGATCGGCACCCGGCACGCCAACGGCTCGCAGGTCGACCGGACCGTGAAGCGCGCCGTGCTGTCCAGGACGTACAACTACCTCCTGCGGGCCACGCTGGGCGCCCGCTTCACCGACGCTCAGTGCGGCTTCAAGGCGGGCCGCCGCGAGGTGGTCCAGGCGCTGCTCACGGCCGTCGACGACAACAAGTGGTTCTTCGACACCGAGCTGCTGCTCGTCGCCCAGCGCAACGGCCTGCGCATCCACGAGGTGCCCGTCGACTGCCTGGACGACCCGGACAGCTCCGTCGATCTGTGGCGCACCTCGTACGAGGATCTGCTCGGCCTCGTCCGCGTGGCCCGCAAGGCCATCGCGGACGCCCTGCACGTGCAGGTGCCCCTGTCCCACTACCGCACCGCCGGCTCCGCGGGCGGGCCGTGGCGCCTGGCGCGGCTCGCGGTCGTCGGCGTCCTCAGCACGATCACCTACCTCCTGCTCTTCCTCATCCTGCGCGCCGTCACGCCGGCCATGGCCGCCAACGCGATCGCGCTGCTCGGCACCGCCGTCCTCGGCACGGCGGTCAACCGGCGCTTCCCCCTCGGCATCAGAGGCATCCAGTACGCGACGCACCATCAGCTCGAAGCGGCGGGCGACTTCCTCATCCGGGTGGTGCTGAGCAGCGCGGTCATCCTCGCCTTCCAGGTCTTCGCGCCGGCCGTGGCGGCGACGATCGAGGCCCTCGCCGTCTGCGCGGTCGTCGCCGTCGCCCCGTTGCTCAGGTTCCTGCTGATCCGCCCGTGGCGCGGCGCCCGGAAACGCCCGCAAGAGCGGCCAGAGGAGCGGGGGGTGAGGCAGCGTGAGCACACGCCGTCCCGATGAGCGGGAGTACGTCCACGAACGGCTCGGTGACCGTTTCGAGGAAGCGCTGTCGCTCTACGACACCGCCCGCCGGGTCGAGACGCTCATCGACGAGTTCCTGACCGACGAGATGGTGCGCGGCAAAGAGGCTCTCGACGTCGGCTGCGGGCTCGGCTACTTCAGCCGCCGCCTGCACGAGCGGGGGGCCGTCGTCACCGCCACCGACCTCGGCGCCGGCCTCGTGGAGCAGACCCGGCGCAGGGTCGGCTGCCGCGGCGAGGTGGCCGACGCGCTGCGGCTCGCGGACCACTTCGGGCCCGGCCGCTTCGACGTGGTGGTCTCCTCGGAGTGCATCGAGCACACGCCCGACCCCGCCGGGGCCCTGCGCCAGATGGCGCGGGTGCTCAAGCCGGGCGGCCACCTGGTGGTCAGCACGCCGAACCTGCTCTGGCGCCCGGCCGTCATGCTCGCGACCCGCCTCGGCCTGCGGCCGTTCGACGGCTTCGAGAACTTCAGCACCTGGCGCTCGCTCCGCGCGCCCCTGGAGGAAAGCGGCATCACCGTGCTCCGGGAGAAGGGACTGCACCTGTTCCCGTTCCAGTTGGGGGCGCACGGCCTGTCGCGCCGTTGTGACGCACGCCTGCAGTCGCTGCGGTCGCTGATGATCAACCTGTGCCTCCTCGGGCGGAAACGAGCCGGCACGTGATCCCATGACCAGACTCCTGATCATCAACGCGGACGACTACGGGCTGACCGAGGGGATCGCCCGCGGCATCCTGCGTGCCCACCGGCACGGCGTGGTGACCAGCACGTCCGTCCTCGCGGTCGGGCCGTGCGTGCGGCGCACGGCCCGCTGGCTCGCCGACGAGCCCGCGCTCGGCACCGGTGCGCATCTGGCTCTGATCGGGGTCGATCCGCCGGTGCTGACCAGCAGGGAGATCCCCACGCTCACGACGGGGCGCGGCGGCTTCCCGCGGGACTGGCGGTCCTTCCTGGCCAGGGCGTCGGCGGGACGGATCGATCCCGCCGACGTCGAGCGGGAGTTCTCCGCCCAGCTCGAGCGCCTCACCGGCGAGTGCGGCCTGCGGCTGACCCACCTGGACACCCATCAGCATCTCCATCTGTGGCCGCCGGTCTCCCGCGTGTTCGTCGCTCTCGCGCGCCGCTGGCGCGTCAGTGCCGTACGGCTGCCGTCCAGCCGGGCCCGCGGGCCGAAGGGAGCGGGGATCCGCCACCTGAGCAGCCGGCTGGCGCGGCGGACCGGCGCGGCGGGCCTGCTCAACCCCGAGGCGTACGCCGGACTCGACGAGGCGGGCCGCCTCACGCTGCCCCGGCTCATGACGACGATCGACCGGCTGGCCGCTTCGGGCGCCGCCACCGTCGAGATCAACTGTCACCCCGGCGAGGGTTGCGACGACGCCGCCCGCGCCCGCTATTCGTGGGGCTTTCACCGGGCCGGCGAGCTCGCGGCGCTGACCAGCCGGGAGCTGCGAGACAGGATCGCCAGGCACGGATTCCGCACCGGCACCTACGCCGACCTGCCGGACCCGGCAGGCCGGCCGTCGCCCGCATAAGGGGCTCGGAGGAGGAGTCACATGTCTGCCTGGCTCGACGCGTGGAACGGCGACCAGAGCCTGTACGTCAACGACCGCCACAGGCGATGCCACTACAGCGCGATGGCGGAGGAGATCGTCGCCTTGCTGCCGCCCGGCGCCGGACGCGTCCTCGACTACGGCCCCGGTGAGGCGCTGTCCGCCGGCCGCGTCGCCGAGGTCTGCCGGGAAGTGATCCTCTGCGAGGCGGCGGACACCATGCGGGCCGCTCTGGCCGCCCGGTTCGCCCGCCACCCGGGTGTGACGGTGATCGGCCAGGACGGGCTGGCCCGGCTCGCCGACCGGTCCGTCGACCTCATCGTGGTGCACTCGGTGGTGCAGTACCTCACCGCGGACGAGCTGAACGCCCTGCTGCGCGCGGCGCACCGCCTGCTGGCGCCCGGCGGCCGGTTGGTGCTCAGCGACCTGGTGCCTCCGGGGGCGGGCCTGCTGTCGGACGCCGTGGAGCTGCTCCGGTTCGCCTTCAGGGCGGGCTTTCTGGTGGCCGCGGTGGCCTCCCTGGCGCGCACGGCGTTCTCACCGTACTCGCGGGCCCGCCGCCGGCGTGGCCTCACCCGGCTCGACGAACGCCGGCTGACGATCCTGGCGGGCCAGGCGCGCCTCACGGGCAGACGCCTGCCGGCCAACCTCGGCAACAACCGGGCCCGGTGGGCTTTCCTCGCCCACCGGGCCGATGTCGCCGCCGCCGGCGAGTAGCCGCCGGCTGTCATGTGCGTCGCCGGCGGCAAGTAGCCGCCGGCTGTCATGCGCCTCGATGCGCCCGCAGGATCAGTGAGACCCCGTTGAGCGACCTCACCGGGAGGTAGCGCTCGGCGGCCACGATCGCGGTGAGGCAGGCGTTGATCCAGGCGGGCGGCGCGACGACGTCACTGCCGGTCGCCCGCCGCCGGTGCCATGCGGCGACGGGCCGCAGCAGCACGTTCCAGCTCCACATCTCGTCGATGACGAGACCGGCGTCCTGGACGCACCGGGCCAGCCCTTCGCGGCTGTACCTGCGGAAGTGCTGCGCGACCTCGTCGTGCGCCGACCACAGGCGCATGTCGGCGGGGACGGTGATCAGGGCCGTGCCCCCCGGGCGGAGGACACGGAAGATCTCCGCCGCCGCGAGGTGATCCTCCTCGATGTGCTCGAGGATCTCGAACGCGGTGACCAGATCGAACGTGCCCTCCGGCCAGGGGAGGTCGCGCGCGTCGGCGTGCACGGCGTTGAGCCCGCGGGCGCGCGCGATGTCCACGGCGGTCTCCGAGACGTCGCCCACCACGGTGTCCCAGCCCTGCTCGACCAGGACCTGGGAGTTCCCGCCGCCGGCGGCCCCGATGTCCAGGGCTCGTCCCGGCGGGCCCAGGCGGCGGAGCTCGCGAGCGAGAATGTTGCGCTTCTCCCTGAACCACCAGTGACGTTCCTCGATGTCCGCCATGCGGTGGATCTCGGCCGATCTCACAGGCACCTCCGGAGGAAGCCGGGTCCTTTTGACCCGGCTCGAAAACGTGCTCGTCGCGGCATGACCTGGGCCTCAACGCGGCGAAGAACATTCCGGCTGCTGGTCGAGCGGTGTCTGCCTGTGGAAGTCAATGTGACACCGTGTCCTGCTGCCGCGAGCGCGAGAGCACGGCCAGCGTCAGGACGAGACCGGTGGCCGCGAAGATCACACAGGCGCCGAACGCCGCCTGGTAGCCCGCCGTCATCCCGGCGGGGTCGGTTCCGGTCGCGTTGACGGCGATCACCGTCGAGACGATCGCGACACCGATCGCTCCGCCGATCTGGAGGGCCGCCGTGTTGATCCCGGAGGCGAGCCCCGCGTCCCGCTCGTCGACCCGGGACAGCGCCGCAGCCGCGGAGGCGACGGTGCCCGCGCCGAGGCCCGTACCGAAGATCAGCAGAGCGACGAAGAGGTCCCTGAAGTACTGGCCGTCCGCCGGCGCCTGGGTCAGCAGGAACGTGCCCGCGCCCATCAGCACCGCGCAGATCGCGGCGACCGGCCGGTAGCCCACCCGGGTGACGAAGGCCTGTCCGGCGTAGGCGCCGACGAACGCCATGCCGGGCATGACGGCCTGCTTGAGGCCGAACTCCAGCGGCGAGTAACCCAGCGCCTGCTGCGCGTACTGGGAGATGGTGACCGACATGCCGAAGGCGGCCATGCCCATGAGCGCCGTCACCAGGTTGCCGCCGGTCAGCGTACGGCTCCGGAAGATGCGCAGGGGCACCAGCGGCGCCGGGGATCGCCTCTCGAGGAGCACGAAGAGGCCGGCCAGTGCCGCGGCCAGCGCGAACAGCCCCACCGTCTTCCCGCTTGCCCAGCCGGCGGCCGGCGCCTCCACGACGGCGTAGACGACCAGGGCCAGCGCCGCGGTGCTGGCCACGGCGCCGGCCACGTCATACGTGTGCCGTGCGCGCCGCTCGCGGCTCTCGGGCAGGAGCAGCGGGCTCAGCAGCAGCATCACGAGCGCCACGGGGGCGTTGACGAAGAAGACCCACTGCCAGCCCAGGCCGGCGGTGAGAGTGCCCCCGATGACCAGGCCGGCCGTGGCGCCGATCCCGGCGATGCCGGACCAGCCGGCGAGCGCCTTGTTGCGCTGCGCGCCCTCGGGGAACGTGGTCGTCAGGATGGACAGCGCCGCGGGCGCCATCAGCGCGGCGGACACGCCGTGCAAGGCCCGGGCGGCCAGCATGACCTCCGTGCTCCACGCGAGGCCGGACAGCAGCGAGACGCCCAGGAACAACGCCGTGCCCCACATGAACATCCGCCGGCGTCCCAGCAGGTCGGCGGCGCGGCCGCCGAGAAGCAGGAGCCCGCCGAAGGTCAGCAGGTTCGCGCTCAGCACCCACTGTGCCTGGGCGGTCGTCATCCCGAGGTCTGCCGCTATCGACGGCAGCGCCAATATGACGATCTGGGAGTCGAGGATCACCATGAAGTTGGCCGTGCACAGCAGCACGAGCGCCGTCCACCTGGGTGCGCCGACCTTGCGGTCGACGGTGTCAGTCAGAACCATCTGCTCTCTCCAACGGGCTCACGAGGCGAGGCGGTCCAGGTCCGCCGGAGGGGTCAGCCGGACGGGCAGCGCGCGGTGGCCGTTCATGATGAACGTGCCCTGCGGCTCCAGGTCCTCGGGGGCGACGGCGAGCTCGATCCGGGGGAACCGCTCGAACAGCGCGGGCAGCGCGATCATCGCCTCCAGCCGGGCCAGCGGCGCGCCCAGGCAGTAGTGGAGGCCGTGGCCGAACGACAGGTGCGTCTTGTCCGCGCGGGTGACGTCGAACTCGCCGGCGGTGTCGCCGTGGACCTCCGGATCCCGCCCGATGCCGGCGAAGCCCATGAGGACCGGGTCGCCCTTCCTGACGACGACGCCGCCGATCTCGACGTCCTCCGTGGCGAAGCGGAACGGGAGCATCGCGGCGGGGGAGTCCACCCGGATCGTCTCCTCGAAGACGTCGTCCCAGCTCGCCTCGCCGGACTCGACGAGGGCACGCTGCTCGGGGTGGGTGAGGAGGTGGCGTACGGCGTGGCTGAGGACGTTCATCAACGTCTCCGAGCCCGCGCCGAGCATGAGGTGGAGCGTGCCGGCCATCTCCTCGTCGGACAGCTGCGAACGGTCGTCACCGTCGGGCTTGACCAGCAGGCTGGTCAGGTCGTCGCCGGGCTCGCGTCGTTTGTGCTCGGCGAGCTCGAGCATCGCCCGGTGCCACTGCTCGACGTTCGCCTCGGCCTCTTCGGGGGTGATGGAGGTGCTGACGTTGACCTCGCCGCCGCGCAACGCGTCGGCCCGGGCCTCCTCCGGAACGCCGAACAGGTCACAGACCACCCGTGCGGGCAGCGGGTAGGCGAACCTCGCCTTCAGGTCCACGACCTCGCCCGGCGGGACTTGCGCCAGGTCGTCGAGGAGCTCCTGGGTGATCTTCTCGATGAGCGGCCGGGTCTCCTTGACGCGGTGGGCGGTGAACCCCCTGGCGATCACCTTGCGCAGCCGCTTGTGGTCGTCGCCGTCCCTGGTGGTCATGTTGTCCATGACCACCCACGTGATCATCGGCCAGTCCGGGGGGATTTCTCCGTTCGCCGCCTTGGGCCAGCTCCTCGGGTCCTTGGTGAAGCGGCTGTCGGACAGCACCTGCCTGGCCACGTCGTGGCCGGTCACCGCCCAGGCCACGATGCCGCCGGGGAGTTCCACTTGAGAGATCGGGCCGTTCGCGCGGACGCGGGCCGCCTCGGCATGAACGTCCAGGCCGGCGGTGTCCAGGACCACCGGGCAGCGAGCTTCCATCGGGTGCCTCCAAAAGACGAGAATCGCCGGAAGATGTCATTCAGGCGGTTATCTCGCATGGTATTGCGCGGCGCTTTTCCGGCAACCTTCTAAATTGCGCTCGCCAGGGCGCGGCAAAAGAGGGTGCGCCGGCCTCTCCAAGAACGCCGGATCCGGCGGCCACGGCAATTCAGAAGAAAGACCTGGCCGCCCGGCCGGTAGCGTAGGAGAATCCCCAATCGCGCTTAGGCAAAGGAGCGTGCTGATGGTAGAAGCGGCACAGGCGGCCGTCGACCACGGAATGGCGCCAGAGGATCTCCGGCTGGAGAACGACTACGCCGGGCCGCGCGACCTGGCGGTCGAGACCGTGGTCTCCGCCGACGGCACCCGCATCGCGTTCGAGAAGTCGGGGAGCGGGCCGCCCGTCGTGGTCATCGGCGGCGGGCTGAACGACAAGGCGATGTTCGCTCCCTTCGCGCACATCCTGTCCGGGCACTTCACCGTGTACAACACCGACCGCCGCGGTCACGGCGACAGCGACTACGGGGACCCGGAGACGTACACGATCGAGCGGGAGGTCGAGGACCTCGCCGCCCTGGTCGATCACATCGGCGAGCCGCCGGCGCTCTTCGCCAACTGCACCGGGGGAATGGTCGCCATCCACGCCGCCGCCATGGGGCTGCCGCTGGCGAAGCTGGGGCTGTACGAGCCGCCCTACGACTCGCCCAAGGCCACCGACGAGCAGCTGGCCACGCTGAAGCGGCTCGTCGCCGAGGGCCGCAGGGAGGAGGCGGTCACCCACTTCGGGATGAGCATCGTCGGGTTCATCACCGAGGAGACCTTGGAGAAGGTCAAGGGGCACCCGGCCTGGCAGGCGTTCCTGTCCATGGCCCCGTCGGCGGTCTATGACACGATCATCAGCCAGCAGCACAACGCGATCCCCTTCGCCCTGCTGCCGCAGGTCACGACGCCCACGCTGCTCGTGAGCGGGCGCAAGAGCTCGGTGGCGATCCAGGAGGCGTGCGTGACGCTCTCCGAGCGGCTTCCCGACGCCCGCCTCATCCGCCTGCCGGACGAGGGGCACCTCTACGACCAGAAAAAGGTGGCTCCCCTCATGGTGGAGTTCTTCGGCTCCTAAACGCGAGGCGACAACCGAGAGGCCCGTCACCGGTTTACCGTGACGGGCCTCTCGGCGTGAACCGCGCCTTTGTCAGAGGCGTTCCTTCAAATGCACTTCGACGTTGTCGCCCGCCTGCTTCTTCAGCTTGGTGAAGAGGCGCTTGTTGATGGGCAGCCGGTGCGTGCCGTCACCCCACGGCATGAACGCCGTCTGGAATTCGTGCCCGTCCATGGTGCCGGCCACCTTGACCGAACGGCGGGTGCCGAACACCTCGACGGACTCGGGCCATGTGATGAAGGTCCATCCGTCCGACTGCTGGATCGGCACCGTGAACGTCAAGTCGACGCTGGCCATGTCTCACTCCTTACCTTCTGCTTGTCACCTGCCCCTCGCGGGGGCCGTTCAGCCGACCTGCTCGACCGTCTCCGCCACCGGGTCCCGCAGCTTGGTGGCCACGCGCTCCAGGAGCACGAAGATGAGCACCCCGCCGAGGACCATGAGCACGGCTCCGACGCGCAGCGCGGTGCTGTAGCCCGCGGTGGTCGCGACGTCAGCGGCGACACCGTGCTGGATCTGGTCGCCGGCGCTGCGCAGCGCGAGCGTCACCAGGGCGGACAGGCCGAGCGCGCTGCCGACCTGGAGCGAGGTGTTCTGCACGCCGGAGGCCAGACCGGAGTCCTGGACGGTCACCCCGTGCAGCGCCGCGTTCGTCGCGGCCGGCATCGCGGCGCCCGCGAACACGCCGAAGACCACCATGCCCGGCAGGATCCCGCCGAAGTACGTGCTCTCGACGGTGATCATACTCGTCAGGGCGAGCCCCACGCCTGCTCCGATGTAGCCGATCCCGGCCACGGCCTTGACGCCGGCGCGCGGCACGAACGCGGTGCCCAGACCGATGCCGACCCCGATCCCGATGCCGAGAGGGAGCCAGGCGAAGCCGGTCTGCAGCGGCGAGTAGTCCAGGATGTGCTGCTCGAACAGGGTCATCATGAAGGTGTAGGAGATGAACGCCGCCATGAAGAGCAACGCCACGCCGTTGATCACGGTCCTCGTCCGGTTGGCGAAGAAGCTCAGCGGGATGAGCGGGTCCTTCGCGCGCCGTTCGATGATGAGCATCGTGAGGATCAGCCCGGCTCCGGCGACCAGCGGGAGCACGACCGGCGCGGATCCCCAGGGGCTCTCGGCCGCTTTCAGCAGGCCGTACACGATGGCGAACAGGCCCGCGGTGGACGTGAGCGCGCCCGCCAGATCGAGCTTGGCGTTCTTGCCGCGCACCATCCGGCTCTCGGAGACCATGCGGGGGAGAACCAGGAGGACGACGAGGGCGATCGGGAGGTTGATGAAGAAGATCCAGCGCCAGGTCACCACGTCGGTGAGAACGCCGGAGATCACGTAACCCGAGGTCCCCGCGAAGGCGATGATGCCGCCCCACGCTCCCAGCGCCTTCGTGCGCTCCTTGGGGTCGGTGAACAGCAGGGCGATCATGCCGAGCGAGGCCGGGGCGGCGATCGACTCGGCGATGCCCTGCCCGATCCTGCCCACGATCATCATGGGCTGGTTCACCGCCGCGCCGCACAGGGCCGACGAGACCGCGAACAGTCCCACGCCGATCAGCAGCAGCCGCCTGCGGCCGAAGATGTCGGCGGACCGGCCGCCGAACAGCAACAGCCCGCCGGACATCAGCACGTAGCCGTTGACCACCCAGGCCAGCCCGGACTCCGAGAAGCCGAGCGAGTCCTGGATGTGTGGCAGGGCCACGTTCACGACGGTCATGTCCAGCAAGATCATGAACTGTAAGCCGCAGAGCAGGACGAGCGCCCGCCATCGCCGCGGATCGGCGTGCTGCTGGGGCTCCTCGCTCTCTGGGGCCTTGTTGGTATGCACATCGGCCATGATCATCTCCTTTCGGTGTTCATGGTCGCTTTGGAGATTCCATCCGCACGCTGTCACAGTACGAAATCGGGGCGTCGCTTGATGAAGTGATACGCGCACGATGTCGGTGTGAATTTCTCACTAACACGACATGTCAGACGTTTCTCCGCGTTCAGTAATCCGGCGGGCTGCGGCTCAGTTACGAGGCGTGTTCTGATAGGCGGCCAGGCGCCATTCGCCGTCCTGTTTGACGGCCAGCCACGTGGCCCGGATGGCGCGCTCTTCCGGGACGTCCGTTTCGCCCGGACCCAGGACGCCGCCCTGCGTAAGCAGCACGGCGACCTGATCGCCCAGGAACCGCAGGTCGATCGGGGTGCCGGTGACCCTTGTGCCCTTGTAGGCGGTTTCGAACGCCGCGGCCATGAATGTGCGGATCTCATTCCTGCCCTTGCGGAACACGCCGGGCAGGATCATGGTGCCGTCCTCGGTGAAGACGCCGGCGAAAGCGGACGCGTCGTGCTCCGCCCATGCCGCGACGATGCGTGCGGTGAGCCCGGCGACCGCCGCCTTGTCCGCGTCCGTGATCGCCGGGGCTGTCTGGTCGATGATGGACATTGATTCAGTCCTTTTCGCTGGTTTTCGGGGCAATTCGCCTGGGATTGGTGCGGAATCAGGCGTCATATGATTAACCCGCCGGAGAATGCGCGGGATTGTGCGGATAGCAGGTGCCCCCCGCTCGTTCGACGGCTGCCCGCAGGACGTCATTGGCGTGCCGCATCCGGCTGAGCGCGGCGGGGTCGTCCGGCGGGGCCGTACGGGGGATGGAGAGGACCACGGTCACCGGGTCACGCGGCCTCGGGACGTTCGGCGCGGCGATGGACGCGGTGGGGATCGGATAGATGAGCAGCTGCCCGCCGGCGCCGAGGTCGGCGGGGTCGAGATCGCGCAGCGCGCCGGACAGCAGCGCTTCAGCGTGACTGCCGGGCAGGAGGAGCGTGGAGCGCGGATGCGGATGGTGCCACGATCCGTCGGCGCGCAGCCGTGCTTCCACCGGCGCGGCACGGTGCAGGAAGTCCCGGTAGGGGCAGGTGTCGATCTGCTCTCCGGCACGGTCATGGCCGAGGTCGCCGATCAGGGTCCGGTCGCCGGGCACCGCCAAAGGCTCGAAGGCGGACGGCTCGGACGCGCAGTGCTCGGAGCCGGGAGGCCCGAAGGTCACCGTGCTGAGCATGAAGCGCCATCCCGCCGCGCCCGCATGGGCCGCGTGCCCTTCGACGTGGTCGAAGCGGCGATCGCCGACCACCCGCCGCTGGTCGGCGAGGAAGGCGCCGAGTTCGCGGTAGGGGAGCCGGTGGCGACGTGCCGTCGTGGGCGCCGGGGCGAGCGCGAGCGTGGCGCGCGCGATGATGCCGTGCCGGCCCTGGCTTCCCCGTACGGCGTCGAAGAGCTCGGGGTGCTCCGTCCGCGAGCACGTGACCAGCGCGCCGGCCGGCGTGACGACGTCGAGGTCGTGCACGTTGTCGGCCACGCAGCCGTGCCGGTGGCTGGCGCCGCTGATCCCGCCGGCCGCCAGCACGCCGCCGACGGACATCTCGAGGTAGTCGGGCAGTACGGGGGGCGCCGCGCCGGCCGGCAGGGTCACGTCCAGGACCGAGCTCCAGCGTGCCCCGGCCTCGACGCTGACCCGGTCTCGCTCCAGCGCTCCGACCGTGGCCAGCGTGGTCATGTCGATCACGACCCCACCCGGGGCGAGCGCCTGGCCGTCGACGGAGTGCCCCGTGCCCCGGGGCGCCACGGCCAGGCCGTGGTCGCGGCAGTACCGCACCATGGCCGCGACATCCCGCGCGCCGCGCGGGTAGAGCACCGCGGCCGGTCGCCGGTGCACCTGGCGCCCGAAGTCCGTGGACGCCGCGGTCAGATCACGTTCCCGGGTGCTGAGGACGCCGTCGAACGCGGGCATGACGGCCGGACTCCGCCCCGCGGCGGCTGCGGGGCGGAGTCCGGCCAAGGGTGCTTCCGCCATGGTCAGTCGCCGGTGTGGGACGCGGGCGCCAGCTCCGGCTCGGCCGGGGACGCCGGCTTCCTCCGCCTGAACACGCGTGACACCACACCGGGGCGCATCAGGCTCTGGGGAGGGGCGACGAGCCCGGCGGCCCGCAGGAACGCGACGCTCAACTCGGCGTCGTGCACCGCGGCGGCCTGGAGCCTGGGCACGTAGGCGTTGCCGAGCCTGGCCTTGAGCGTTCTGCGGCCCACCACCCCGGGGAACCCCAGATCCGCGCTCGCGGCCATCTCCCACGGCGCGTCGATGACAGCGGCGAGATCGGCGAAGTACCGGCGGGGATCCGGCGGCAGGCCGGCGGCGAGATGCCGGTCCAGCACGGTCGACTCGATCGCGGCCACCGTCATGCCCTGGCCGTACACGGGGTTGAAGACGCACGCGGCGTCGCCGATGACCAGGAGGCCGCGCGGGAACCGCGCCATGCGCTCGTAGTGCCGCCGGATGCTCGCCGGGAACCGGAACATCATCGGCTTGCCCATCGGCGCCGCGTCGCGGAGGGCCTCGTAGATCTCGGGAACGGGGAGGGACCTGGCGTAGGCGAGGAACCCCTCGTGGTCGGTCGGCGGGCGATCGCCAAGCAGGCCGGTGAGCGACAGCGCGTACCGGTCGGGCAGGCGCGCGAAGATCGCGCCGCGGGGCATGGCGGGAGTGGCGACCGGGAGGAGGGCGATGTCATCGCCGATCGGGTCGAAGGTGAGCGGCCCGTGGAAATCGCAGGTGGTGTACGTCAGGTCCATCCGGACCTGCTCCACCTCGACCTCCGGGTAACCGAGCTCGGCCAGCCACCGCGGGGTCCTCGTGCCCCGCCCCGTGGCGTCGACGACCAGGTCCGCGTGGAGCGTCTCGATCGCCGGGTCCCCTGACCGGCTCTGCACCCGGGCTCCGGTGACGCGGCCGGCGCGCCGGTCGGCGACGAGAGCGAGGATGTCGGTGTTCTCGCGGATGACGACGTTGCCGATCGCGTTGATCCGGCGGCGGATCCGGTCCTCCAGCAGCGGCCGCCCGGCCGCCACGCAGACCAGCCCGGTCCTCGCCTTGCTGATCATGTCGCCGTTGAAATACCAGCTGAGGCTGGTGCCGAAATCCCCGATCGGCACGCCGATGGCGCCGAGCTCCTCCGTGAAACCCGGAAACAGCTCGTCGAGTATCTGCTGCCCCCGCGCCAGGAGGGCATGAATATGGTGGCCCTGCGGAATCGCCCGGCGCGGTCCGGCGACGCCGGTGACGTAATCGCGCTCCACTATCGTCACGGTGTCGTAATAGCGGGACAATATGCGCGCGGAAAGCAGACCGGCGATGCTTCCGCCGAGGACCAACGCGTGGTTGCTGGCATTGCCGTCCATGGCCGGGTCCTTCCGGTCGACAGGTGACTCTGCTGCCGACAGTAACGATCGCGCGGGGCCGTGCGGCTACTTCGGAAATGCGATGTCCGCGGCTCCTTCTTCCCTGGTGCGCATTATTTCGGGGCGCGGACCGGAGCCTTGTTCCGGTTTACCGCGCTGCCTATTCTGACCACGATGGGACACGCGGCGGAATTTCGCTGCCCAATCAATTTGAATCCTCGTAGGAGCCACGGATGGAACCCTTCCGTATCGACATCCCACAGGCGGACCTGGACGACCTTCGAAACAGGCTCGCCAACACGCGCTGGCCTGCCGAACCGCTCGACGCGGACTGGTCCCGAGGCGTGCCGCCGGCCTACCTGAAGGAGCTCGCCGAGTACTGGCGCACGACCTTCGACTGGCGCGCCGCCGAAGCCAGGCTCAACGCGTTCCCCCAGTTCACCACCACGATCGACGGCGCCAACATCCACTTCATGCACATCCGCTCGCCGGAGGCGGACGCGACCCCGATGATCATGACGCACGGCTGGCCCGGGTCGCCCGCCGAGTTCCTCGACGTCATCGGCCCGCTTACCGACCCCCGTGCCCATGGCGGCGACCCCGGCGACGCCTACCACCTCGTCATCCCGGCACTTCCCGGATTCGGGTTCTCCGGGCCTCCGTCCGAGCCCGGCTGGACGTTCCCGCGCGTCGCCCAGGCGTGGGGAGAGCTGATGGACCGGCTGGGCTATCAGCGCTACGTCGTCCAGGGCGAGGACATCGGGGCCTGGATCTCGCTGCTGCTCGGCCACATCCGGCCGGCGAACGTCATCGCGGTGCACGTCAACTTCCTCATCACCCCGCCGTCGGGCGACCCGGCTGAGCTGGCCGGCCTCGCCGAGGCCGACTTCGCGCGGCTGGGCCTGCTCACCCGCTACGCCAACGAGCTGTCCGGATACATGAAGCTGCAGGCGACCCGGCCGCAGACCCTGGCCTACAGCCTGACCGACTCGCCCGTCGGCCAGCTCGCGTGGATCGCCGAGAAGTTCAAGGACTGGACCGACTCGGAGAAGGTCCCCGAGGACGCCGTCGACCGCGACCAGCTGCTGACGAACGTGGCCATCTACTGGTTCACGTCCAGCGGCGCCTCCTCCGCGCACTTCTACTTCGACAACGCGGACCTGCTGCCGACCGCGCCGACGCCCCCGCCGACGCCGCCGCCCCTGCCCGTGCCGCTCGGCGTGGCCGTGTATCCGCGCGACCCCGCCCTGCCGGTGCGGAAGCTGGCCGACCCGCTCTACCCCGACATCATCCACTGGGCCGAGTACGACCGGGGCGGGCACTTCGCCGCCATGGAGGAGCCCGACCTCTTCGTGAGCGACCTGCGGGCGTTCAAATCCGCCCTGCCGTCCGGATAGGAAGGGGAGACCATATGTCCGAGCCCGGGAACAGGCCGCCAGGACTGCGGGCGATGGCGGATCTCGCGACGCCCATGGCGATCCGCGTCGCGGCGACACTCGGAGTCGCCGACCAGATCGCGTCCGGGCGCCGGACGGCTCGCGAAGCCGCCGACGCCCTCGGCGTGCACGCGGGGGCGCTCGACCGCCTGCTCCGCCACCTGGTCGCCATCGGATTGCTCGACAGGGACGACGCGGGCGCATACACGCTGACCGGCTTCGGCGAGCAGCTGCGCGACGACCACCCGGCGGGCAAGCGGAAGTGGCTGACCACCGACGGGGCCGTCGGCAAGGGAGACCTGAGCTTCGTCGACCTGTCGTACTCCATCCGCACCGGCCAGCCGGCCTATGCCGTCCGCCACGGCGTCCCCTTCTGGGAGGACCTGGGCGCGGACCCCGCCCTGTCCGCGTCGTTCGACGCGTTGATGAGCCATCACATCGAAATGGACAACGCCGGGATCCCCGACGCCTACGACTGGGCGGGCCTCGGGCACGTCGTGGACGTGGGCGGCGGGAGCGGCGCGCTGCTCGCCGTGCTGCTGGCGGCCTACCCCGAGCTGCGTGGGACCATCGTCGACCTGCCCGGCCCGGCTGCGAGCGCCCGCCAGGCGCTGCGGGACAAGGGGCTGTCGCACCGGGCGGAGGTGGTCACGGGCAGCTTCTTCGACCCGCTGCCCACCGGAGCCGGGGGGTACGTGTTGTCGGCGATCATCCACGACTGGGACGACGACGCGGCCGTCAAGATCCTGCGGCGGTGCGCGGACGCGGCGGGCGAGCGCGGTGTCGTGCTCGTCATCGAGGCCGTCGGCGCGGACGGCGCGTCCCCGAACACCGCCATGGACCTGCGCATGCTGGTCTACACCGGCGGGAAGGAACGCGGGCTCGCCGAGCTGGGCGCGCTGGCGGCGCAGGCGGGGCTCGTGGTGCGCGGCGCGCATCCGGTGGGTGCGCGTTCGTTCATCTCGATCGTCGAGCTGGGCAGAGAATGACCACCTGATCGCGGTGACGCGAAGGGTCGCCGGGCGGGGCACGTGCTGCTCCGCCCGGCGATTCGTGTTTCCGCGGGTGGGCGGCGGGGTCCGGTGCCGCGGGCACGGCGATATGCACCGGAGGCAAGGCCGGCGTAGTGACAGGCGTTCCGAGCGACAGGGACCTGGCCGCCGGCACGCCGTGACGCCGCCCACCAGATGGCGGGCGGCGTCACGGAACGGGCGGTCTCAGTCGGCGGCGGGCGTGGCGCGGGAGCGCCAGGCCACCAGCAGCGAGACGAGCAGCAACGACAGGCCGATGCCCCAGGCGATCGACAGGACCGAGTAGCCGAACGCCGTGACGACCACGCCGGCCAGCAGGGCGCCGATCGCGGAGGCCAGCTGCATGGCGAAGTCGGACGTGCCCTGCGCCATCGTGCGCAGGGGGCCCGTCACGGACACCGTCAGCAGCACGGAACCGCCGAGGTACCCGAACGACCACCCCAGGCCGAGCAGGAGCAGCCCCGCGGCCACGCCCACAGCATTGTGCGCGGGCGAGAGCGCCAGCGTGGCGGCGGCCAGGACCTGGACGACGAGGCCGATCAGCAGGATCGGCCGCGGCCCGAACTTGTCCGCGAGGTACCCGATCAGGTGGCCCGGCAGGTACATCGCCGCGGTGTGGATGCTGATCGCGATGCCGATGACGCCCAGCGAGGCGGCGCCGTGCTGCATGTGGATCGCCGCCATGTTCATGAGGGAGATCATGGCGGCATGGACGAGCGCCAGCACCAGGATGGCGCGGAAGACGTTCGGGTGGCGCAGCACGGTCGCGAGCATGACGCGGAGCGGCTGCCGCGGCGCGGGCGGCTCCTTGTCGAGCGCGCGGGCCAGAGCCAGCGGGTCCGGCCGCAGCATGAAGAGGATCATGCACGCGCTGATGGCGAGCACGACCGCGATCGCCAGATAGGGTCCCGAGAGCCCGGGCAGCCAGTTGCCGCCGATCCCCTCGAGCACTCCCATCAGCGACGGGCCGAGCACAGCCGCGATGGTCGAGCCCCAGCTCAACGCGCCCATGGACCGGCCCGCCCGGTCGGTTGAGGCCAGGTCCGTGGCCGCGAACCTGACCTGCAGGCCGCCCGCCAGGGACGCCCCGATCGCGACCGCGCCCGCGAGGATCGCCGTGAAGCTCGACACCACGGCGCCGAACACGACGAGCACGGCACCGACGGCGCCGGTGAAATAACCGGTCGCGATCCCGATCCGCCTGCCACGCGCGACGGCGAGGACGGCCAGCGGAACGCTGAAGACCACGCCGCCGCAGTAGATCATCGCCTGCGCCAGCCCGGCCTTACCTGGAGAGCCGGTCACCTCGTCGGCGATGAGCGAGACCAGGGGACCGGTCATGGCGAACGCGAGTGAGAACACCGCCTGCACGGTGATCAGGGACACGATGATCCGGCGTTGGATGCGCCGGACCTGAAGGTCGGCGCTGGTGTGCTCCGCTGTCACGCTCCCCATGTGTCACCGCCCGGCTCGGTCGCCCGCGCGAGCGATTCGCCGACGCGCCGTTCCAGGTCATCGTGCCCGTCCTCGATGGGGAAACCGTCGGTCCGCCGGTCCGGCACGCCGGCGGCGAGCACGTACATGGCCGTCTCGGAGACGCCGTCGATGCCGAGCATCGACTCCACTTCCGAGTCGGAGAACGCGTCGTTCTGCGCCGGTCCGAGCCCGACCGCGGTCGAGCACAGGGCGAAGGTCTGCGCCAGATGGCCCGTGTTCAGCAGGACGGTGCGCAGCATCCGCGCGCTGCGGTACTTGTACATCGCGCGCGGCAGGTTCACGGTCAGGAAGCAGACGAAGCCGGCGGTCGTGATCATCTTCTGGGAGAAGAGCACGCGGTCCATCAGCTGCTCGTCGACTCCGGCGGAGACGATCTCCAGGCTGTGGTCCTCGGGCGAATAGTGGTAGACCCCCGGCGGGATCTGCTCCACGTTCCGCACGACCACGTAGCACTCGGACTCGTGCCGGGCGCCGCCGCACGGGCTGGTGCGCAGCATGAGGTTGCCGAGCATGCCGGCGTCGTAGAAATACATCGGCGCGAACGTGTAGTGCAGGACCGTGGACAGGCTCCGCAGCGGGACCGGTTCGTCCTTGTAGGTACGGTGCGTCCGGCGGGACACCAGGACCTCGCCGAAGTCACGGCGCAGCGGAAGGAACGCCCTGGTCAGGTGGATGCGTTTCGCGTCGGGATTACGCGCGAAGATCGCCGGAGGCGGTCCGTCGGCGGCGATCTCGGCGCGGATCTCCTCGCGCCGCGCCGCCATGCCCGCGTCGGCGACGGCGCCGTCGACGCTGACGTAGGCCGTGTCCTTGGTGCCGAAGTGGAAGAAGGTCGCCGGCTCGCCCCATGGCTGCCAGGCGTCCATGACCTGATCTTCGATGGTGACTTCGTCCCTGGTACGGAGCAGTCCGGCTTCGGTCAGAGCCTTGATCGCGTCCCTGACCGAGGAGGCGTCGTAGTGATCGAGGCGGTCCGGCACCGTCTCCGGATCGGTCCAGTCGCCGAACTGCTCGAGGATGTCGATGCTGGGCCCGTCTACTGCGACGCCGTTCCTTTCGCCGGTCTCGGACGCGGCGTCGAGATAGTTGTCCAGGACCAGTTCGCCGTCGATCCAATAACCGACCAGTGAGCGTGCCCGGCGCAGTTCCATTGAACGACTCCTCAATGTGATGGAAATGTTGAAGGGGCGGGTCGAGACGACCCGCCCCGTCAACTACTTATTCAGCTGCGCAGCAAAACGGGGTACGGCGCAACTCGGGATTCAGGCCGTTCAGCTGGCCTTGCAGCCCAGCATCTTCTTGGCCTTGAGGGGGGTCTGCCGAACCTTCACCGAGATCTTCATTTCTGTCTCCTTCTTGTCGGATGCCAAGAACGGTTTGTCACGTGGGCGGCGAAACTCTTGGAGTTCCGGTTTCCGCTTTGTGCGCTCCGTTCTGTGTCCAGAATGACAAGTCGCGGCGGGGCGGCACTACTTTTAAATTGCTACTCCACGAGGGCCCTGACTTCCGTGGCGCCGTCGCGCGCGTCCGGGAACCTGGCGGCGATCTCGACGGCCCGGTCGATGTTCTCGCAGTCGACGACGAAGTAGCCGGCGAGACGTTCCGGAGAATCGTGGAAAGGACCGTCGACGGTGGTCAGCGAATCGCCCTGCAGGCGTACCGTCCTGGCGAGTGCCGGGTCGTCGAGCGGCTGTCCGATCACGAGCTCGCCGGACTCCGAGATCTCCTTCATGAGCAACCCGAACTCGTTCATGCGCGCGTCTCGTTCATCCTGCGTCAGTCCCTCCTGGTGCATGAACGTCGGGTGCCCCCAGGTCGTGGGATTGCTGTAGATGAAGATCGCGTATTTCATCGTCTCTCCTCGGTCGTCGAGCCGGACCCTTTCGTCATCCGAGTCTGGGTGACTCCCGACCTCGGGGAATAGTGCGCCGGCCACGGACTGGGCGTGAAGTTCTCACACCGCTTCCCCGAGGCGGGCAACTCCGGAGATGCCGCGTGGGCGGGAGCGGTGAACGCTGTTAGGACCCCCGCCGACGACGTCGGTGGCGAGATCTGCACTGAAGGAGCACGTCATGATGGGCACCGCCACGCCGCCGGACGCCTGGGACGACCATCCGGCGGAAGGGACTGCCGCGTTTCTCGACATCGACCTCGCAGCGGCGTTGCGTCACCCGGACCTCGAAGCGCTGGCGGCCCGGCTGCACGCCGCCGGACCCGTGGTGCGGGTGCCCTATCCCGCGGGCGGTGAGATCTGGGTCGTCACCGACCCGCAGCTGGCGCGGGAGGTTCTGGCCGACCCGCGGCTGGCCAAGGACGCGGCGCTCGCGCCGCCGCACTGGACCGAGGTCTTCAGCGTGCTCGGCACCCGGTCGAACCCTCATCCCGGATTGATCGCCGTCGAGGGTGAACGCCACAGGAGGCTACGCGGCGTGCACGCGCCCGCGTTCACGCGGCGGCGGATCCAGGCTCTGGAGCCGGCCATCCAAGCCACGTGTGACCAGCACTTCGACCGGCTCGCGGCCGTCGACCGGCCGATCGCCGACGCCGTCACCGAGTTCTGCTACCCCTTTCCGCTGTCGGTGATCTGCGATGTGCTGGGCGTGCCCGAGGAGCTGCGCCCGGATCTCGCGCAGGCGAGCGAGGACATGGCCTACGGCGCCGACCACGCAGTCCGGCGCGCCGGCCGCCGGCTCATCTACCGGCGCGTCGAGGAGGCGGTGGCGAGCAAGGCCGTCAATCCCGCCGACGATCTGATCACTGCTCTGCTCGCCGTACGCGATGACGATTCCGCCCGGCTCACCTCCGAGGAGCTGCCCGCCGCGATCACTGGTCTGATCTTCGCCGGGCACGAGACCACGGCCGGTCTGCTGGCCGCGCTGTTGCTGAAGGTGCTGGTCGACCCGGACGCCAAGGACGCGGCGAGGACCGACGCCGGCGCCGCCGCCCTCGTCGAGCAGACCCTGCGGAGCTACCCGCCCTCGCCGAACACCACGTGGCGCTTCGCCGCCGAACCACTCACCATCGGCGGTTTCCACGTGCCCGCCGGAGCCGCGGTGCTCGTCAGCATCGTGGCGGTGAACCACTGCCCGGCCGCCGGCCACGACAGGGGGCGGCGGGAACGCGTGGAGCACCTCAGCTTCAGCTTCGGCCCGCACTACTGCATCGGCGCCGAGCTGGCCAGGGCGGAGGCCCGGATCGCGGTGCGCACGTTCGTGGAGCGCTTCCCACGGGCCCGGCTCGGCGTCGCGGAGTCGGAACTGATCTGGGACAGCAGCCTCTTGCTGCGGCGCATGCGGTCACTGCCGATAAGGGTCTCGACCGCCGCCCCAAGGACTCCGGCAGCGGCGGCAGCGGCGGCGTCGCCGTCGGTCACGGACTAACGGGCCGCCGGTCACCGACCTAACGGGAAGGAAATTCGCATGTCCTCTGCCACGCAGAGCCCACCGCTGACCGCCCCGCCGACGCCGAGGACCTCGGCTCCGGGCGCCACGAGGAAGCACGTGTGGGCCCTTCTGGGCATCTGCGCGCTCGCGGCGCTGCTGTACGGATGGGCCCTCGACTCGGGCAACTACGCGAACGCCTACTATTCGGCCGCTGTCAAGTCGATGACCGGGAGTTTCACGAACTTCCTCTTCGCCGCCGGCGACCCGGCAGGCGTGGTCACCGCGGCCAAGCCGCCACTGGCGTTCTGGCCGCAGGTGCTCATGGTGTGGCTGTTCGGCTTCCACAGCTGGTCGATCATGCTGCCCCAGGTGATCGAAGGGGTCGCCGCGGTGTTCCTGCTGCACCGCACGGTACGTCTCTGGGCGGGGGAGAACGTCGCGCTGCTCGCGTCGCTGATCCTGGCGCTCACCCCGGTGACGGTCGCCATCAACCGCAGCAACAACACCGACACGCTGCTGGTGCTGCTGCTCGTGGCGGCCGCGTACGCGTGCACCCGCGCCGTCCACACCGGCAACGGACGATGGCTGTACCTCAGCGCCTTCTACGTCGGCTGCGGGTTCATGACGAAGCTGATGGCGGCGTGGGTGGTCGTCCCCGCCATCGCGGTGGTGTACCTCGTGTGCGGCACCGCCACGGTCAGGCGCCGGGTGGCGGATCTGCTGGGCGCGGGCGCCGTGCTGGCCGTCACGTCGTTCTGGTGGCCGGTGCTGTTCGACCTGTGGTCCGGCCGCAAGCCGTTCATGGGGGCCACTCTGAACGGCGGCGCGCTGGAGAACATCTTCGGATACAACGGCTTCGGCAAGATCTTCAACTTCGGCCAGCAGTACGGCGGATCCGGGCTCAACGTCCAGCTGGCGGCCGTGGGGATGTCCGGCGGCGAGCCGGTCATCACCCGGATGTTCGCCCTCGAGGCAGGCGGCCAGATCTCGTGGCTGCTCCCGTTGAGCCTGCTCGTCCTGGCTGTCGTGGGAGCGGCCGGATACCGCAGGCTCTGGCACGCGATCCCGGGGGACCGGCTGCGGCGTGCGGGCTGGCTCCTGTGGGGGACCTGGCTGCTGGTGACGATCGCCGTCTTCAGCTTCACCGAAGGCATCTTCCACCCGTACTACACGACCAGCCTGGCACCCGCGATCGGCGCGATCTCGGCGGCCGGCCTTGTGGGCCTGTGGCGCGAGTACCGCGACGGCGCCGGTCGCGTGTGGGTCCTGCTCCCGGCGGCGGTCGCCGTGACCGCGGCCTGGGCGGTCGTGCTGATCTCACGGGACGCCTCGTGGCACGGCTGGACGCGCTGGGTCGTGCTCGTCACCGCCGCGCTCGCCGTGCTCGGCCTCGTCGCCGGCAGGCAGGCGGCGGGCGGGCACGCGACGGTGGGCCGCTGGGCCTTGCTCGCCGGCGTGGTGTCGATGCTCCTCACCCCGGCGGTGTGGTCTGCGGGCACCGCGATCGAGCACAAGACCAACGGCGGGTTCCCCTCAGCCGGTCCGCCCAACGAGGCCCTGAACGCGCTGACCAGGGGCGAGCTGCCACCCAGTGTGCGGATTCCGGGCCTGGAGGACCTCCAGTCCCGGCCGCCACGCGGTGGCGGATTCGCCGGCACCACGCTCTCCGCCGAGAACCGGAAGCTGCTGGACTACGCCGTACGGAACTCCGGGAACGCGGAGATCGCGCTCGCCATCGAGGGCGGCGGGCTCGCGGCGTCGTCGTTCATCATCGACAGCGACGCGGTGGTCGTCAGCATGGGCGGATACCTGGGCGCCGACAACGCGCCCTCCGTCGGACAGCTCCGCCAGTGGGTCACGCAGGGCAAGCTGAGGTTCGTGCTCTCGGCCGCGCCGGGCGGACCCCGGATGGGCGGCATCGCGGGCATGGGCGGCGAGCGGCAGAAGGAGCGCGTGGCCTGGGTCGAGGGCAACTGCAGCGTCGTCGACCCGGCTGCCTACGGCGGGACCCCGCCGCAGGAGCGCCTCCTGCCGCTCCCCAGCTTCGGCGACGCGGCGCTGTACCGGTGCGGCTGATGCAGCCGTCACGAACGTGACCGGGCGGGCGTGGAGCCGCAGTGCCGCGCCCGCTCGGTCGGCAACGTGGCCGCCCGCCGCCAGCGCGACTGCGCGGCGGGGCCGCGCGTGTGAGGTGAAGGATGCGTTTGGAGGCCGTGGGCATCTCCCCGGAGGCAGAGGAGATCTACCGGTTCTTCCTCCGCCGGGAAGGCGATGAAGTCGGATCGATCCGGCAGGCGCTGGACCTGGACCCCGACTCGGTCGAGGCCGCGGTCGAGTCCCTCGGCGAGCTCGGGCTGCTCGACCTCAAGGACCGCCACCACGTGGTGGCCGAGGACCCGCGGATCGCGATCGAGCGGCTAGTCGAGCAGCGGATCGAGGAGCTGAACCAGGAGATCCGCCGGGTCATGGCGGCCCGCGACGCGATCAGCTCCCTCGTCGAGGACCGCCGGCGCGGCACGGAGCGGGACACGACCCTGGCGATCGAGCGCATCGAGGGAGTCGACAGGGTCAGGCGGCAGATCGACGATCTCGCGTTCTTCTCCTACACCGAGGTGCTGTGCCTGCACCCAGGGGGCGGCCTGTCGAAGGCCGCCATCGAGACGGCCAGGCTGGCGGACACGCGGCTGCTCCGGCGTGGCCTGACGGTGAAGAGCATCTATCACCCGCAGGCGTTGGACGTGCCTCACCTGGTGTCCTACCTGGGGGAGTTCACCCAGCTCGGCGGTCAGGTCCGCATCACGGAGGAGCGGATGGACCGCATGGTGGTCTTCGACCGGAGCGTGGCGGTCGTGCCGGTCGATCCCAAGGAGAGCTCCAGGGGGGCGCTGCTCGTCCGCGAGCCCGGCCTGGTCTCGCAGCTCGTCATCTATTTCGACGGCTTGTGGGAGGCCGCGGACGAGTTCGGGGGACGCCACGGGGAGATCGACGACGGCCCCGGCCTGTCTGACCTGGAGCGGAGCGTTCTCACTGCCCTGGCTTCGGCGGACAAGGACGAGATAGCGGCCAGGGACCTGGGCATCTCGGTCCGGACCTACCGGCGGTACGTCGCCGACCTCATGTCCCGCCTCGGGGCGGTGAACAGGTTTCAGGCCGCCCTTCGTGCCAAGGAGGAGAACTGGATCTAGCGGCCGGCGCTCACTCGCCCGCCGCCGTCTCGGCGCTGACGGCTCCCACCGTGCGGTCCACGTCGAGGAGCAGCTCGGCGAGCTCGCCGGGAACGGAGAGCATCGGCCAGCGGCCCGTGCGCAGTGTGCGGAACGTCCATCCCGGCTCGTCACGCAGGCGGTCGATGTCCTCGCCGACGCTTCCCGCGAAGTGGTCCATCTCGCACATCACGTACGTCGCCGGGTGACGCGCCGACGGCCGCCCGAGGGTCGCCGGGTCGGAGAGCGAACGCCCAGGATGACCGACGAAGCGCTTGGTCAGCCACCGCGCGTCCCCGGGGGACAGATCCTGCCCGTCGGCGACGGCCGCGATGGGCGGCGGGGGCAGCAGACCGTCGTTGTCGGCGATGAGCCGCAGCTCCTCCGCGCGCACGCCGGCGGGGAACGCGTCGAGCATCGACCTGCCGTCGTGGGCGAGAAACGCCTCCACGTACACGGTGTGGGCCACCCGTTCAGGCGCCCGATCGACCACGCTGCCGGCGACGATGCCGCCGTAGTCGTGGGCGACCAGGATCACGTCGTTCAGGTCCTCCTCGATGAGGACGGACAGCACGTCATCGGCGTGGTCGGCAAGGGTGACGTCCCTAGCGCCGGTGTCCGGCGCCGACAGGCCGGACAGCGTGAGGGCGCGGGCCCGGTGGCCCGCAGCCCTCAGCTGCCGCGCGATCCGGTGCCAGATCCACGCTCCGGCCCACAGGCCGGGAACAAGTACGTAGCTCCTCATGGCGCGCCTCTTGGAAACTCGCGGTGGTTGTATTTCCGGCACTCATTCGCATCATGCTGCAACGGTGAATTCTTCGGCGTACGAAGAGCAGAGACGGGTCGCATCCGACTCGGACACGCGCACCGACCGGCTCTCGTCGAGGAGCGCGATGGCCCCGATGTAGCCGTACCCGGGGGCGAGCGTGTGCAGCCGCACCGAACGGGACGGCAAATCGAGCGGCCAGTCGAGTAATTCGGCCGGCTCCTCGGCGACCGAGACGATCACCTTGTCCGGTGGAATGCGCAGACCGTGGCCGGTCGCCTTGAGCGCCGCCTCCTTGCGCACCCACGCCCTGGCGAACCCGGCCCTGTGCTCCCGCATCGGTAAAGATCGTAACGCGGCGAGCTCCGCCGCGGCCAACGCGGCCTCCGCGACCGGCACGTCCCGCACCGCTTCGACGTCGACGCCGATCGGCACGGCGGGGCAGAGTGCCACCGCCACGCGGCCACCGGAGTGGCTGACGGACGCGTGCAGCGGCCGTCGCGTGCCCAGAATCTGTGGTTTGCCATGTGGCCTGCCACAGTCCGGGCAGCGGCGATCGAGCTGGACCTCCGCCGGAGCCAGGCCCAGCTGCCGCGCCGCCATGGTGCGGAGCAGCCAGCAGGCCGTCACGAACTGCCGCCGTGCCGCCGGGCTGCGATACCTGCTCGCCCGGATGATCTCGGTGGCGCTGAGGTCGGCGCGGAGGGCCTCGGCGGGGAATTCCTGGGCATCGGCCCACCAAATGTGGCATTCGTCGTCGTCGAGCAGTTTCATGGGCATGGTGAGTCCCTGTTATTTATTGGAGCCGGCGCGCAGTGGAAATTTATTTGTTCAGTCCCACGTGGTGCCGTTGGACTTCACCAGCGAAACGAGGCGGAGCAGGAATTTGGCGCCCATTGTTTTCTCCTCTGGATTGTTCCGAAGCTTTTTCGGTTGCTTGCGTAATTTCATGGTGCCGGGGCCGGGCATCGGTATCCAGAGAAGTCGGGTTCACCTAGTTGCCGACGGGTGGCATGAAGCTGCCATCGGTTTTCGACGGGTATTCGGCGGCACGGCCGGAGATGCGCACGCGCCCGCGCCCCGGCGAGCGTCTATGCCATGGAACTGACCGTGGTGCGGGGCCAGGCGACCCCGGAAGAGCTGGAAGCGATCAAGACGGCCGTGGCCCGGTGCCTGGCCAGGAAGGCGGGCGCGCAGGCCGCGCGCTGGGCCGATCCCGCCAGGTCCCTGCGCGGGCCGCTGGCTGCCGGGGGCGAATGGCGGCTGAGCGGCTGGACCGGCTGACCTATCGGATCGTGCTCTTCCTCCGGCTCCCCGGCGGATAGCGCATTTTGCGATGTGTCCGCCTCCGTCTCGCCGCACATCCTGAGGAGGACGCACGGCCGTACTGACGTCAGGGAGGCCAACCTTGAGCGAGACAGCGACGTTATCCAAGCAAGTGACCGGCCCGGCGATCACCGCCCTGCCACGCAGGCGCTGGCTGCTCGTCGCGGTCAGCAGCCTGGCGGGGTTCGCCCTGACGGTGGTCTGGTCGGCCAGCTTCGTCGACAGCACCATCGGGGGCGCGGTGGCGGACGCCTTCCTCGGCGAGAACGCGGGCGAACAGCCCATCGTGGGCTTCGCTGCCGGGATCGTCTTCGCCTTCGTCAGCGGCCTCGCGGGCACGTTCACCGCGTGCAACATCGCCGTCTTCGGCGCGGTCGCCCCCATGGTGTCGACGGGAAACAGACCGGCGCGGACCCTGGCGCCGCTGGGCTGGCTGACGGCCGGCATGGTCGCGGTCTCGGCGGTCTACGGAGCGATCGTCGGCGCGGTGGGCACCGCGATGCCGCAGTTCTCCACCGCGCAGAACGCCGCCGGCACCCTGTCGCCGCGCAGCATCCAGTCGATGGTGGTCTTCGGGATCGTCGGCCTGGCCATGCTGTACCTGGGCCTGGCCGCGATCGGACTGGTGCCCGACCCGTTCGCCCGCGCACCCCGCGCGCGGCTGGTGTTCATGGGCACGCTGATCGGCGGCTTCCTCATCGGGCGGCCCTACCCCATGTTCCGCCACCTGTTCAGGGACGCCGCGGAGAGCGGCAACCCGCTGTACGGCGCGGCCGCGTTCGTCCTGCAGTCCCTCGGCAACATCGTCATCATGGCGGCGCTGTTCCTGATCATGGCCAGGTTCGCCGGGAGCAGGCTGCGGCGGTGGCTGCAGGCCAGGCCCGGCCGCGCCGCCGCGCTGACCGCCGTCACGCTGATCGTCGCGGGCGTGTTCACCGTCCTGTACTGGGACCTGCGGCTGCTGGCCCGCAGGGAGATCATCCCGTGGTACCCCGTCGCGCCGTGGTCCTGAGGAGACGACGATGTCAACCTTGATCGGCTCGCTGCGCAGGCTCGTCCTGGCCCCCTCCCTGGAGGAGGTGACGTTCGCCAGGCGCGGGTTCCCCTGCGCTCCCTCCCCGGCCACGGCACGCCTGGAGTCGATCCCGCAGGCCGTCGTCTGCGGCTTCGAATGGGGCATCGACGCGCACGACCAGTGGGACCTGGAGCGCAGGCTGGCCATGGTGGACACGGAGCTGCGCGGCTTCGCGTACGAGGGCGCGACCATGGCGTTCACCGTGCTGGACGCCATGGGCCGCGGGAAGCGGCGCCGCACCCGTGACCTCCTGCTCGGCCCCGGCCAGCCGCACATCTTCCTGGCCTACATCGGCATCGGCTTCGCCATGGCCCGCCTGCCGAGGCCGCTGTGGAAGAAGGTGCTGCCGGATCTCGGTGGCACGCCGTACCACCCCACCATGAGCTGGCTCGCCGTCGACGGATACGGCTTCGACCTGGCCTACTTCCACACGCGGCGATGGGTCGGCGAGCAACGGGTGCCCGATCCCTACCCGTGGCAGGGCAACGCCGCCTACTTCACCCGCGCGGTGGATCAGGGCATCGGGCGCGCGCTGTGGTTCATTCACGGCGCGAACGTCCCCGAGGTCTCCGCCGCGGTGCGGGGATTCGCCGCCCACCGGCAGCCCGACCTGTGGAGCGGCGTCGGCCTGGCCGCGACCTTCGCGGGCGGATGCGGGACCGGCGCGCTGACCGGGCTGCGCGAGGAGGCCGGCGAGCACCGCGCCGAGCTGGCCCAGGGCTCGGTCTTCGCGCTGAAGGCACGCCACTACGCCGGCCACGTGCCGGCCCACAGCGAGGCCGCGGTGGAGATCCTCACCGGGCTCTCCACGACCGGCGCCACCACGCTCGCGGACGAGGCCGCGGCCGGTGACTACGAAATCTGGCGCGGGCGGATACGCGCGTATTTCGCCGCCGACGCGGAAAACACATATCGCTGATCACCCCCTCGGCAAAACGGCGGGAATATGCACCCGGCCGTCCGTGAGGCTGCCCGGAAACTCCCTTGAGACGAGCAAATCCGGAGTTGTCCGGTTTCCCGGCCGCGTGGGTCAATGAGTGAAAAGTTATCTGACGAAAGCTGGAGGGCGGTTTGACCAGTGTGCTGAGGTCATTGCGACGAAAAATCCTGACACCGGATATCGAGGAGACCAGGCTCGTAAAGCGCGGCTTCTGGGTCAAGGACGCGGCCGCCAAGGAATTACTGGAGACGGTCGGCGAGGCGTTTCTGACCGGCTACGCGTACGCCGTGGAGGCGCGCCGCCCGGCTGAGGCGGAGGAGCGGCTTGAGCAGGTGCCCGCGAGGTTCCGGGGCTTCGCCTACGAGGGCGCGGGCATGGGCTTCGCCATCCTGGACTGCCTGACCTTCGGCGACCTGCGCAGAACGCGCGAGTTCCTGCGCGGGCGCGGGCTCCACCACAACTACATGATCTATGTGGGGATCGGCTGGGCCATGGCACGGCTGCCCCGCTTCCTGTGGCCGGCCGACGCCCGGCTCGATCCGCTGCTGCTGTGGCTCGTCCACGACGGCTACGGCTTCCACCAGGCGTACTTCCACACCCGCAAGTACGTGCACGAGCAGGCCCACGAGACCCGGTTCCGCTGGCCGGCCGGACAGGACCGCTACGCCGCCCGCGCCATCGACCAGGGCATCGGCCGCGCGCTGTGGTTCGTCGGCGGCACGGACGTGGAGCGGGTCACCTCGCTGATCGAGAGCTTCCCCGAGGCGCGCAGAGCCGACCTCTACAGCGGGACCGGCCTGGCCGCCACCTACGCGGGCGGCGCGGACGAAGCCGAGCTGCGCGAACTGCGCGAGCGGGCCGGCCGCCACGCGCCTCAGCTCGCCCAGGGCAGCATTTTCGCGGCCGAGGCCAGGATCCGCGCCGGCCTGCTGTTCCCGCACACCGAGCAGGCCGCCCAGGTGCTCTGCGGCACCAGTGCGCAGCTCGCGGCGGAGATCAGCCACGAGACCCGGCCCGACACACAGCGCGCGGCCGGCCACCAGGCCCGGCCCGGCACGAAGCTCGCGTCGGAGGCCGGCGAGACCGGCGCGGCGGCAGAGGGACGATCGCCCGCTTACGAGGTTTGGCGGCAGCGCATCGCCGACAGATTCCACTCCCTTGGAGGTGTTACCCCATGACGGCCGCATGGCTGCGCAGACAACTGGCCGGAATCGTCGCCCTGGCGCTCATGATCGCCATGTTCGTGACGAGCCGCCCGACCTTCGCGTCCGACTCGGACAAGGAGCGGCTGGCCGGCTCGTACGGCTTCACGCCGATGAGCATCGCGATGCCGGGCGGAGCCCCGCAGCAGACGATCCGCAAGGTGAACAAGGCCTACGAGCACATCAGCGCGTGGATCTCCTCGGTCGGCGCGGCGATCGCGATGAACGACCTCGACGGCAACGGCCGCGACGACGACCTGGTCATCGTCGACACCCGCACCGACCAGGTGGTCGTCACCCCGGTGCCGGGCACGGGCGGCAACCGGTACCAGCCGTTCGCGCTCACGTACGGCTCCCTGCCCATGAACGACGCGATGGCCCCCATGGGCGCCGTCCCTGCCGACTACAACCAGGACGGCCGGACCGACCTGCTGGTGTACTGGTGGGGCCGCACTCCCACCCTGCACCTGCAGCGCTCGACGGCGACCCGGATCGACGCCGCGGCGTTCGAGCCGGCCGAGCTCGTGCCCGGCTCAGCCGGCGCGTACCGGGGCGAGTTGTGGAACAGCAACGTCGCCACGGTCGCCGACTTCGACGGGGACGGCAGGCCGGACATCTTCGTCGGCAACTACTTCCCCGACGGCAGCCCGGTCCTCGACAGCAAGGCCGACGGCGGCGTGGAGATGAACGACTCGCTGTCCAACGCGGTCAACGGCGGCCGGGACTACTTCTTCCGCTGGACCGGAGGCACCTCCGGCGACCGGCCCACCGCGACGTTCACCAAGATCGACAATGCGCTGCCGGCCGACATCTCCACGGGCTGGGAGCTCGGCGCGACCTCGCTCGACCTCGACGGCGACGCGCTGCCCGAGCTGCTGCTGAACAACGACTTCGGCGTCGACAACCTGCTCCACAACACCTCCGCGCCAGGCAAGATCTCGTTCTCGCGGGTCGAGGGGGTGCGCAGCCCCGTCGTTCCCAAGTCCAAGACGCTCGGCAACGACTCCTTCAAGGGCATGGGGTCCGACGCGGGCGACCTCAACCACGACGGCGTCTTCGACTTCTTCGTCAGCAACATCACCACGCCCTTCGGGATCCAGGAGAGCAACTTCCAGTTCGTCTCCACCGTCAAGGACCAGGCCGACCTGCGCGCCCACTTCAAGCGCGGCGAGGCGCCGTGGCAGGACGTCAGCGCGGAGCAGCGCACCGCCTGGTCGGGCTGGGGCTGGGACCCCAAGATCGAGGACTTCGACAACGACGGCGAGGCGGAGATCGTGCAGGCGACCGGGTTCGTCAAGGGCGACGTCAACCGGTGGCCGCCGCTGCAGGAGCTGGCCGCGGCCAACGACGGCGTGACCCGTAACCCCAAGTCCTGGCCCAACGTCACCGAGGGCGGCGACATCGCGGGCAACCAGTGGCTGGCCTTCTTCGCCAAGGGCGGCGACGGGCGTTACGCCAACCTCTCCCAGGAGCTCGGCCTCGCCGTGCCGGTGCCCACGCGCGGCATCGCGACGGGTGACGCCAACGGGGACGGGCTGATCGACTTCGCCGTCGCCCGGCAGTTCGACGCGCCCATCTACTACCAGAACACCAGCAAGTCCACGGGGGCCTTCCTCGGCCTGCGGCTCACGTACGACGAGGCCGCCTCCGAGGGACCGCTGCCCGCGGCAGGCTCGCCCGCGATCGGCGCGGAGGTGCGCGTGACCACTCCCGACGGACGCACCCACCTCGGGCGCGTGGACGGCGGCAGCGGCCACTCCGGCAAGCGCGCGCACGCCGTGCACATCGGCCTGGGCCAGAACGTGACCGGTCCGGTGAAGGTGCACCTGACCTGGCGCGACCGCACCGGCCAGGCACGCCGGCAGGAGCTTCAGCTCAGCCCCGGCTGGCACGCCATCCAGCTCGGCTCGACCGCGAAGGAGAAGTGACGGACATGGCCGACAAGACTAGCAGCACCACGCCCCGCCACGATCCGAAGGTCGTCACGGCGCTGCGCAGGTTCGCCATCTCGATCACGGTCTTCAACCTCCTCGGCTACACCTGGTTCGGGTTCGAGCAGCCCTGGACGTGGCCCTTCGTGGCACTCGCCACCGCCTACACCGCCGAGATCGTGCTCGAGCTCATCGGCGCCCGCGCGGAGGGCCGCGCGCCGCGCTTCCGCGGCAACGGCTTCCGCGGGCTGGTGGAGTTCCTCTTCCCCGCGCACATCACCGCCATGGCGCTCAACATGCTGACCTACGTCAACGACCAGATCCTCGTCATGATGTTCGGCGTCACCGTGGCCGTCGGCGCCAAGTGGGTGCTCAGGGCGCCGGTGCGCGGCCGCCTGCGGCACTTCATGAACCCCTCCAACCTCGGCATCGCGGTGATCCTGCTGTTGTTCCCGTGGGCCAGCATCGCGCCGCCGTACCACTTCACCGAGAACGTGCACAACCCGATCGACTGGATCATCCCCGGCATCATCATCGTCGGCGGCACCATGCTCAACGGCAAGCTCACCAACCGGATGCCCCTGATCCTCGCCTGGGTCGGCGGGTTCGCCCTGCAGGCCGTGGTCCGCGGGATCGTCATCGACGACATCTCGATCCTCGGCGGCCTGTCCATGATGACCGGGGTGGCGTTCATCCTGTTCAGCAACTACATGATCACCGATCCCGGGACGACCCCGTCGAGACCGCTGTCCCAGGTGGCCTTCGGCGGCGGCGTCGCCCTGGTGTACGGCGTGCTCATGGGCATGAACATCCCGTACGGGATCTTCTTCGCCACCGCGATCGTCTGCCTCATCCGCGGCGGCTTCCTCTGGGCGCTGCACATCGTGGACAAGGCCAGGGCGCTCGACGCCGCGCGGGTGAGCGCGGCCGCGGCGGAGGCGGTCGCCCCGTCAGGGAAAGAGGTCGCGAAAGTATGACGAAGATCGCGATCGTCGGCATGGCCTGCCGCTATCCCGACGCCGCCTCGCCACGTGAGCTGTGGGAGAACGCCGTCGCCGGACGCCGGGCCTTCCGCCGGCTGCCCGACGTGCGCATGCGGCTCGCGGACTACTGGCATCCCGATCCCGCCACGCCCGACCGGTTCTACTCGCGGACGGCCGCCGTCATCGAGGGCTACACCTTCGACCGCGTGGCCCACCGGATCGCGGGCAGCACCTACCGGTCGACCGACCTGACCCACTGGCTGGCGCTGGACATGGCGGGCAGGGCCATGGCCGACGCCGGGTTCCCCGGGGCTGAAGGGCTGCCCAGGCAGAGCACGGGCGTCATCGTGGGCAACACCCTCACCGGGGAGTTCACCCGGGCGAAGGCACTGCGGCTGCGCTGGCCGTACGTGCGGCGCACGCTCGCGGCGGCGCTCAAGGAGCAGGGGTGGGACGACGACCGGCTGGCCTCGTTCCTGGCCGACTACGAGACGGCCTTCAAGAGCCCGTTCCCGCCCGTGGACGAGGACACCCTCGCCGGCGGGCTGTCCAACACGATCGCCGGGCGCATCTGCAACCACTACGACCTGCACGGCGGCGGCTACACCGTGGACGGCGCCTGCTCCTCCTCGCTGCTGTCGGTGGTGACGGCGGCCAAGGCGCTGACCGACGGAGACCTCGACGTCGCGATCGCCGGCGGCGTGGACCTGTCCATCGACCCGTTCGAGATGATCGGTTTCGCCAAGACCGGGGCCCTGGCCAAGGGCGATTTCCGGCTGTACGACCGGCACTCCAACGGCTTCTGGCCCGGCGAGGGCTGCGGGATCGTCGTGCTGATGCGGGAGGCCCACGCGCTGGCCGCGGGGCACCGGATCTACGCCACCATCGCCGGGTGGGGCGTCTCCTCCGACGGCGCGGGGAGCATGACACGTCCCGAGGTCAGCGGATACCGGCTGGCCCTGGAGCGCGCCTACCGGCGGGCGGGGTTCGGCGTCGGGACCGTGTCGCTCTTCGAAGGGCACGGCACCGGGACGGCGGTCGGCGACGAGACGGAGCTCACCGCGCTGTCCCAGACCCGGGCGGCCGCCGACCCGGCCGCGCCGCCCGCGGCCGTCGGCTCCGTCAAGGGCATGATCGGCCACGCCAAGGCCGCCGCCGGGGTGGCCGGCCTCATCAAGGCGGCCATGGCGCTGCACGAGCAGGTGCTTCCCCCCACCATCGGCTGTGTCGAGCCGCACCGGGTGCTCACCGAGGAGCACGCGCCGCTGCGCGTGCTGCGCGCCGCGGAGCCGTGGCCCGAGGGACGCCCGCTGCGGGCGGGCGTCACCGCCATGGGCTTCGGCGGCATCAACACGCACGTCGTGCTCGAGTCCGAGGCCACCCGGCGGCGGATGTCCAGCCGCACCAGGGCGCTGGCCGCCTCGCCACAGGACGCGGAGGTCTTTCTCTTCGACGCCGCGTCACAGGACGAGCTGCGGGCGTCGGTGGCGGAGCTGGCCGACTTCGTCCCCCAGGTGTCCTACGCGCAACTGACCGACCTGGCCGCCACCCTGAGCGACCGGCTGCGCGGCCTGCCGTACCGCGCGGCCGTGGTGGTCACCTCGCCGGAGGACGCCGAACGGCAGCTCAGGCGCGTGCTGGGCGCGCTGGAGTCGGAGGACACCAGGCTCGTCACCTCGGACGGCAGGGCATGGGCGGGCCGCGCCACGGCCCGGCCCAAGGTCGGCTACCTCTTCCCCGGGCAGGGCTCGGGGCGCGGGACCGGCGGAGGCATCCTGCGCAGGCGCCTGGCCTGCGTCGAGGAGCTCTACCGCGAGGCCGGGCTCCCGGCTGCCGGAGACATGGTGGCCACCTCGGTGGCCCAGCCACGCATCGTCACCGGATCGCTGGCGGGGCTGCGCGCGCTGTCCCTGCTCGGCCTCGAAGCCGACGTCGCCGTCGGCCACAGCCTCGGCGAGCTCTCCGCGCTGTGCTGGGCGGGCGCGATGGACGAGCAGACCCTCCTGCGGGTGGCCGCCAAACGCGGGCGCGCCATGGAGCGGGAGAGCGCCAGCGGCGCCATGGCGAGCCTGCGCACCGGCCCCGGCACGGCGTCGGAGCTGATCGGCGAGCTGCCCGTGGTGATCGCCGGATACAACTCGCCGACCCAGACCGTCGTCGCCGGGCCGGTGGAGGCGGTCGAGGAGGTCGGCCGCGCCGCCTCCCGCGCCGGGCTCACCTGGGCCCGGCTGAACGTCTCGCACGCCTTCCACTCCCCGCTGGTGGCGCCGGCCGCGCGGGCGCTGGCGGACGAGCTGGACGGCGAGCGGTTCCACCGCCTCGGCCGCCGGGTGGTGTCCACGGTCACCGGGAGCACGCTGGCGCCCGGCACCGACGTCGCCGCGCTGCTGCTCCGCCAGGTCAGCGACCCCGTGCTGTTCACGCAGGCCCTGCAGGAGGCGGCCGCGGGGCTGGACCTGCTCGTCGAGGTGGGCCCTGGCCGGGTGCTCAGCGGCCTCGCGGCCGAGCTGACCGACGTCCCGGCGATCGCGCTGGACACCGACGGCGAGTCGCTGACCGGGCTGCTCGGCGTGGTCGCCGCCGCCCACGTGGCCGGGGTGCCGGTCGCGCACGAGGAGCTCTTCCACGGCCGCCTCATCCGGCCGCTGGAGATCGGCGCGGAGTTCTCGTTCTTCGCCAGCCCCGCCGAGTCGGCCCCGCAGACCACGGTCAAGGAGGTGGCCGCGCCCGCGCGGCCCGAGCCCGACCAGGACCGCCCGCAGGCGGGCCCGTCCGGGGAGTCCACCACGGAACTGCTGCGCCGCCTGGCCGCCGAGCGCGCGGAGCTGCCCCTGGAGATGGTGACCGAGGACAGCAAGCCACTCGACGGCCTGCACCTGAGCTCGGTCACCGCGATGCACATCCTCGACCAGGCCACCCAGCACCTGGGCATACCGGCGGGGCAGGCGCTGCCCAACCTCGCCACCGCCACCCTGCGCGAGCTGGGCGAGGCGCTGGACAGGCTGGCGGCCGAGCCGCACGACCAGCGGGTCACGGGCGTGACGGGCGCGGCGACCTGGGTGCGGCCGTTCGCGGTCGACCTCGTCGAGCGGCCGCGGCCCCGGCGGGCCAGGCCCGAGGAGCCGGGACGGTGGCAGGTGTTCGCCCCGGCGGGTTCGGCGCTCGCGGCGCCGCTGCGGGAGGCCCTCGAACGGGAGAAGGCCGGATCCGGTGTGCTGGTGTGCCTGCCGCCGGAGTGCGCGGCGGAAGACCTGGAGCAGGCGCTGCTCGGCGCCAAGACCGCGATGGCGGCCGGGCCGGGCACCCGGTTCGTCCTGGTCCAGCACGGCCGCGGCGCGGCGGGGCTGGCCAAGACCCTCCACCTGGAGGCCGCCGGGCTCCGCACGACCATCGTGCACGTACCCGAGACCCCCGAGGTGATCGCCTGGGTGGCTGAGGAGGTGGCGGCCACCGCCGAATACGCCGAGGTGCACTACGACGCGGACGGCGTGCGGCGGGTGCCCGTCCTGCGCGCCCTGCCGGTGCGCCAGGCACGCGCGGAGGAGCCGCTCTCGTCCGAGGACGTGCTGCTGGTGACGGGCGGCGGCAAGGGCATCACCGCCGAGTGCGCGATCGCGATGGCCGGGCACGCCAAGCTCGCGCTGCTCGGCCGCTCGGATCCGGCCCAGGACCAGGAGCTCGCCGCCAATCTGCGGCGCATGGCCGAGTCCGGGCTCACCGTGCACTACGCCAGGGCCGACGTCACCGACCCCCAGCAGGTACGGCAGGCCGTCGCCGAGGCCGAGCAGGCGCTCGGACCGGTGACCGCGGTGCTGCACGGCGCCGGGCTCAACCAGCCCGCCGGCATCGGCAGCCTGGACCTACCCGACTTCCTGCGCACGTTCGCCCCCAAGGTCGACGGCCTGCGCAACGTGCTCGACGCGGTGGCGCCCGACCGGCTGCGCCTGCTGGTCACGCTCGGCAGCATCATCGGCCGCGCGGGCCTGCAGGGCGAGGCGCATTACGCGACCGCCAACGAATGGCTGGCCGAGCTCACCGCCGAGGCCGGCCGGCGTCACCCGGACTGGCGGTGCCTCTGCCTGGAGTGGTCGGTGTGGTCGGAGGTCGGCATGGGGGAGCGGTTGTCGGTCGTGGACCGGCTGGCCCAGCAGGGCATCACGCCGATCCCCGTCGAGCAGGGCGTGGAGATCATGCGCCGGCTCGTCACCGACCCGGACGCCCCCGGCACCGTGGTCATCACCGGCCGCGCGGAGGGTGTCCCCACGATCCAGCACGATCTGCCCGAGCTCCCCCTGCTGCGCTTCGTGGACAAGCCGCTGATCCATTACCACGGGGTGGAGCTGGTCAGCGAGGTCGAGCTGAACGCCGGGACCGACCTCTACCTGGCCGACCACCTGCTCGACGGAAACCTGCTGTTCCCCGCCGTGTTCGGCATGGAGGCGATGGCCCAGGTCGCCGGCGCGGCCATCGCCCGCGAGAGCGCGCCGGTCATCGAGCAGGCCGAGTTCCTGCGGCCGATCATCGTGCCGCAGGAGGCGAGCACCACGCTGCGCATCGCCGCGACCGTCATCGACGACGGCACGGTGGCCGTGACGATCCGCAGCGGCGAGACCGGCTTCGACGTGGACCACTTCAGGGCCGTGCTGCGCTTCGCCGCGGAGGGCCCCCAGGAGGGGCCGCCCGTCCAGATCGCCGACGGGCTGCCGCCGGTGGCGCTCGACCCGGACACCGACCTGTACGGCGAGGTGCTGTTCCAGGGCAGACGCTTCCAGCGGCTGCGCCGCTACCACCACGCGGCCGCCCGCCACGTGGACGCCGACCTGGCGGTGGAGGAGCACGGCTCGTGGTTCGCCGGCTTCCTGCCCGACCGGCTCGTGCTCGGCGACCCGGGCATGCGGGACGCGCTGATGCACGGCAACCAGGTCTGCGTGCCGAACGCCACGCTGCTGCCGACCGCCGTCGACAGGGTGCACCCGGGCGGCGCCCGGCTGGCCGGCGTGGGCGAGGTGCGCTACTGCGCCAGTGAGCGCAGCAGGGATGGCGACACCTACGTCTACGACATCGCGGTACGCACCAAGACCGGCGAGCTGGTCGAGCGCTGGGAAGGGCTGCGCCTGCAGGCCGTGCGGAAGAAGGACGGGCGCGGCCCCTGGGCGGCGCCGCTGCTCGGCCCCTACCTCGAACGCACGCTGGGCGACCTGGCCGGCGCACAAGTCGCGGTCGTCGTCGAACCGGGCGACGACGCGGCGGAGCTCGCCGGGGCACGCCTCACCGCAGGCGGCGCGAGGGCTCTCAGCGCGGCGAGCCCGGGGACTCTCAGCGCGGTGGGCGCGGGGACTCTCGCTTCGACCAGTGCGCAGGTGCCGGGCATGACGCTGCGCGTCGCGGCCGAGGGCACCGTCGCCTGCGAGATCGTACAGATCTCCGCCGACCCGCCCGGGCCGCACGCCGCGCTCGCCGAGCGGATCGCCACCGAGGCGGCGGAGGGGCAGGACACCGCCGCCGCCAGGATCCGCGCCGCCGAGGCATGCCTGCGGCGGGCCGGCCGCACGACGGACGCCCCGCCGGCCCTGCGCTCCGCCGCCCGCGACGGGTGGGTGGTGCTGGCCTCGGCGGGCTCGCTGATCGCGACGCTCGTGACCACCGTACGGGAGCTGCCGGAGCCCGTCGTGGTCGCGATCCTCACCGAAGGACGGTCATGACCATGGGAAAGTACTTCGAATATCTCCACACGGTGGGCTTCGAGGAGACCAACATCGTGGGGAACGTCTACTACGTCAACTACCTGCGCTGGCAGGGCAGATGCCGGGAGATGTTCCTGAAGGAGCGCGCGCCCGACGTGCTCGCCGAGTTGCAGGACGACCTCAAGCTGTTCACCCTGAAGGTCGACTGCGAGTTCTTCGCGGAGATCACCGCCTTCGACGAGCTGTCCATCAGGATGCGCCTGGTCGAGCTCGCCCAGACGCAGCTGGAGTTCGGCTTCGACTACATACGGGTCGGCCCGGACTCGAGCGAGACGCTCATCGCCCGCGGCAGGCAGCGGGTGGCCTGCATGCGCGGGCCCAACACCAGGACCACGCCCGCGAGGATCCCCGAGTCCCTGCTCAGGGCGCTTGAACCGTACGCGTCCTAGACGCGGATCCAGGAGGCAAGCGTGCACATCTCCGCATCAACACCGACGCTCGACGACGCCACCGACTCCAAGGCGCTGCGCACCGCGTTCGGCGCGTTCGCCACCGGTGTCACCGTGGTGACCACCGGTGGCGCCGTCCCCCACGCCATGACGGCCAACTCCTTCACCTCGGTATCGCTCAGCCCGCCGCTGCTCCTGGTCTGCGTCGCCAAGTCCGCGATGATGCACCGGCGCCTCGCAGAGAGCTCCTTCTTCGGCGTCTCCGTGCTCGCCGGCCACCAGGAGGCCGCGGCCAGGCACTTCGCCGACCGCTACCGCGCGCTGGGCGCGGCCCAGTTCGCCCAGGTCGACGTGGAGCTGGGGGAGCTCACCAGGGTGCCGCTCATCGCGGACGCCGCGGTGAGCTTCGAATGCGACCTGTGGCGTGCCTACGACGGCGGCGACCACACGATCTTCCTCGGCAAGGTGCTGTCGATGCGGCAGCGGCCCGGCAGCGACGGGCTGCTGGTGTACCGGGGCCGGTTCGCGGAGATCGATGCCGCCTCGTCCGAGGGGGTCACGGCATGAGCGTGGTCCAGGTCCCGCCCGCCACGCGGGCGGGCGGGGCGGCCAGACCGCCCGGACCACCCCTGTGGGCGGGCCCCGCCCTGTTCAGGCAACTGGTGACGGACCGGCTGGCGCTGCTGTCCGGGGCCACGGCGCGGTACGGCGACGCCGTACGGCTGACCATCGGCCCCAAGACCATCTATCTGTTCAACCACCCCGACCACGCCAAACACGTGCTGGCCGACAACCACGCCAACTATCGCAAGGGCATCGGCCTGGCCGAGGCCAGGCGGGTGCTCGGCGACGGGCTGCTGACCGGCCACGGCGAGGTGTGGCGGCGCCAGCGCAAGGCGATCCAGCCGCTGTTCCAGAACAAGCGGCTCGCCCGGCAGGACGCGATCGTCGCCGACGAGGCCGGGCGGCTGGTGGCCAGGCTGCGTGCGCACGCGGGCGCGGGACCGGTGGACGTGGCCGGCGAGATGACCACGCTCACCCTCGGCGTGCTGGGCAGGACACTGCTCGAGGCCGACCTCGGGGCGCACGCGTCGATCGCGCACGCCTTCGAAGGCGTCCAGGACCAGGCGATGTTCGAGATGGTCACGCTGGGGGCGGTCCCGCTGTGGCTGCCGCTGCCGCTGCACCTCCGCTTCCGCCGCGCCCGCAGGGAACTGCACAGGATCGTCGACTCGCTGGTGGCCGAGCGGGCCGCCCGCCCGACCGACGGCACCGACCTGCTGTCCCTGCTGATCACCGGCACCCGGCAGGACGCCGATCCGCGGGCCGCGCGCCAGCGCCTGCGCGCCGAACTGGTCACGATCCTGCTGGCCGGGCACGAGACCACGGCGAGCACCCTGTCATGGGCCTTCCACCTCCTCGACCGGCACCCCGGCGTGCGCGAGCGCCTGCACGCCGAGGCCGTCTCGGTGCTGGGCGAGCGACCGCCGACGTACGAGGACCTGCACCGGCTCACCTACACCACGATGGTGCTCGAGGAGGTCATGCGCCTCTACCCGCCGGTGTGGGCGCTGACCCGGGTGGCGGTGGACGGCGACGAGGTGGGCGGTTACCGGGTGCCCGCGGGGGCGGACGTCCTGATCAGCCCGTACACGCTGCACCGGCATCCGGGTCACTGGCCGGAGGCGGACCGGTTCCGCCCCGAGCGGTTCGCCCCCGACGCGCGGTCCGACCGCGCCAGATACGCCTACATTCCGTTCGGCGCCGGGCCGCGCTTCTGCGTCGGCAGCCACCTGGGGATGATGGAGGCCGTCTTCGTGCTGGCCATGGTCTCCCGCGAGCTGCGGCTGACCGGCCTGCCCGGTGGCCGGGCGATTCCCGAGGCGATGCTGTCGCTGCGCGTACGCGGCGGGCTGCCGATGACCGTCAGCGTGCTGAAGGGACGAGACGATTGAGCATCTTCGAGCTGGACATCACCCCTGAGGCCCTCGAGGAGGCCGTACGGGCACTGCCTCCCTCCATGGCCCGGCTCCGCGAGGACCTGGGCAGGCTGCGCAAGGAGATCGCCGATGGCCGCCCCCAGGGGGTGGAGCGGCAGCACGCGCTGGGCAAGCTCACCGCCAGGGAGCGGCTGGACATCCTCCTCGACGAGGGCTCATTCGTCGAGCTGGACATGCTGCGCCGGCACCGGGCGCAGGGGCTCGGCATGGACCGGCAGCGGCCGCACACCGACGGGGTCGTCACCGGGTCCGGCACGATCGAGGGCCGCCGCGTCTTCGTCTACGCGCAGGACTTCACCGTCTTCGGCGGCTCGCTCGGCGAGGCGCACGCCTTGAAGATCCAGAAGGTGATGGAGCTGGCGCTGTCCACCGGCTCGCCGTTCATCGGGCTGAACGACAGCGGCGGCGCCCGCATCCAGGAAGGCGTGCTGTCGCTCAACGGCTACGGTGGCATCTTCCAGCGCTTCGTCCAGGCCTCCGGAGTCATCCCGCAGATCAGCGTCGTGCTCGGCCCCTGCGCCGGGGGCGCGGCCTACTCGACGGCGCTGGCCGACTTCACCTTCATGGCCGGCGACACCGCGCAGCTGTACCTGACGGGGCCGGACGTGGTGGAGGCGGTGACCGGCGAGCGGGTGACCCACGCCGAGCTCGGCGGCGCGCAGGTGCACGGCAGCAGGTCGGGCGTGTCCACGTTCGTCTACGACGACGAGGAGAGCTGCCTGCTCGGCGTCCGCGACCTGCTGTCCATGCTGCCGAGCAACAATCTCGGCCGGCCGCCCGCGCTCCCGCCGCGGGGCGCGACCACCGACCTGCGCCCGCGCCTGGCCGAGATCGTGCCCGCCGAGCCCCACAAGCTGTACGACATGCGCCTGGTGCTGGCCGAACTCGTGGACGACGGCGACTTCCTCGAAGTGCACCATGGCTGGGCGCGCAATGTGATCTGCGCCCTGGCCAGGATCGACGGTGAAGTGGTCGGCGTGGTGGCCAACCAGCCCATGGTGCTCGCCGGGGTGCTCGACGCGTCGGCCGCCCAGAAGGCGGCGCGTTTCGTCAGGTTCTGTGATGCTTTCTCGATTCCCTTGGTGACGCTCGTCGACGTTCCCGGCTTCCTGCCCGGCAAGGACCAGGAGCACGCCGGGGTGATCCGGCACGGCGCGAAGCTGCTGTACGCGTACTGCGAGGCGAGCGTGCCGCGCATCTCGGTCGTCATCAGGAAGGCGTACGGCGGGGCGTACATCGTCATGGATTCGCGCTCCATCGGCACCGACCTGTCGCTGGCCTGGCCCACCAACGAGATCGCCGTGATGGGCGCGGAGGGCGCGGTGAACGTCATCCACCGCAGGCGGCTGGCCGCGGCGGCCGATCCCGTCGCCGAGCGGGCCGAGCTGCTCGAGCAGTACAAGCAGGAGCTCATCCATCCCACCTACACCGCCGAGCGCGGGCTCGTGGACGACGTGATCGACCCTGCCGAGACCAGGGCGGCCGTCGCCCGCGGGCTCGCCATGCTCCGCGACAAACGCAAGCACCCGGCTCCGCGCAAGCACGGGAACGTCCCGCTCTGAGAACGCCGGCCCCGCCCGCTCCACGGGCGGGGCTTTCGCGTGTCCCGGACCGGGGTGACAACATGCGGTAAGCCGCGTGCAGCTTCCTGCCGCCGCCGCGCCTGGATCGTGCCCTCCGCCGGTCGCACAGTGGAGTGCGTCAACACGATCAGTGCCGGGTGACCGCAGGCGGGCACCCGGCGGGGAGGAGGGCGGCACCGTGCTGATCCAGCTGACGATGCGCCAGGTGCGCGGGCTGGCGCTGCCCGGCTCGCCGGTGGACGGGATCCGCATCATGGCGCTCCTGCCCAGCGGCTGGCACAAGGACCTCGCGCAGGCGTCGGGGGACATCGTCATCCGGGTGCGTCCCGACGAGCCGATGAGCAGCGCGCAGGTCGGCGCTCGGGTGCGGGAGATTCTCGCCAACCCCGAGGTCGACCGCTGGGAGCTGGTGGGCTGCCAGCCTCAGGACGACTCGTGAGCTTCCCGCGCCGCGGCCACCCGAGGACTACGGGCGCCGCGCCGCGGCTTGACGTACAGGAACCAGAGGATGGCCGCCGCCGAGGCCAGCAGCAGCGCGGTGACCACCCACTCGTTGGAGCCGCCCGGTCCGTAGACCCGGTTGGCGGCCCCCACGTCCAGGGCGCGCGCCGGTTCGCCGGCCTGGTGCGTGGCGCGGTCGCTGCCGTACATCTCGATGCCGGACCTGACCACGGCGCCGTCGTCGGAGCGGAACTCGCCGATCCAGACGCACGACTCGTGCCCCGGGTGCTGGATGCAGGACAGTTCCCGGGGGACGAAGACGCCCGGCCTTCCGTCCGCTCGCGCGGCCCGCACCACCGTGCCGAGGTTCGGCGTCGCCAGGTAGACGAGCAGGCAGGCGAAGAGGGTCAGCGCCACGGTGAAGGCAGGGGAGCGCCTGCCGGTGGCCTTCATCAGCCCGCGGCGAGGGCGCAGGTGCACCGCATCTGGCCGGCTTCGGCCCGGCTCGGGCGCCGGTGCAGGATCATCGCCACCACCATGGGCGCGAAGACCAGCGCGTTGTAGAACAGGTGCAGCTCCATGCGGGGCAGGACGAGCTGGAGGATGCTGGTCGGCACGGGGCGGCCGAGCAGGTTGGCGCCGGTGAGGGCCTGCCCGAGCAGCAGCAGGTGCTCCAGGTGGTGCCAGACCTGGATGCCCAGCGAGATGTTCCACCACAGGCGTGCCCTGCCGACGAAGCCGCCTCTCAGCATGAGCAGGCCGACCAGCATCAGCAGCGCGTAGCCGTAGTGCATCCACTCGGAGGACACGAGCCAGGGGAAGGGCATGCCGAGCACGCCGCGCGCCTCCTTCAGCGGCCAGCCCAGGACGTAGACCTGGACGGCCTGCGCGATGTGCTCCGCCCAATGGGCGACGACGATGAAGAGGAACACCTCGAGCCCGGTCTTGTGGTGCCGGGTGTTGAGCCTTCGCGTCCATCCGTCCGAGTGCTGCGCGAGCGCGGCATCGACAGCCATACGTGAACCTCAATTCTCGGCTGGAGATCGTCTCACCAATGTCCATTCAAAGCCGGGGTGCCGCATCTCGGATAGTGCGGAGGCGGTTAGGGAGGGCCGCGTAATCGGGTTGCGGATGGCCGCGTGATCCCTTTACCTGGTCGGCGTGACCACGCCGAACACGGACGCCGCCGCGCCGATCGACTCGTACTTCGTCTGCGCCACCCCGCGCACCGGCAGCTCGCTCCTCCTCGGCCTGCTGGAGTCCACCGGGGTCGCCGGCCGGCCACAGGCGTACTTCCGCGAGCCGGACGAGCCGCTGTGGGCCGAACGCTGGGGGCTGCCCCGCACCGCCGGCTACGCCGACTATGTGCGGGCGGCGCGCGCCGCGGGGCGGACGGGGAACGGCGTGTTCGGCGCGAAGCTCATGTGGGGAACGCTGGACCTGGTGGTCGCCAAGCTCGGCGCGGCGTGGCCCGACCTCGCGGGACAGGACGTGCCGCTGCTGGAGCGCGCCTTCGGCCGTACGCGGTTCGTGTACCTGCGCCGCGACGACGTCCTGGCACAGGCCGTGTCCTGGCTGCGCGCCGAGCAGACCGGCTCCTGGTACGTCGGCGGCAACGGCGAGATCGGCGGCGCCACGGCGAGCGGACGTGAGCCCGGCTACGACCCGGACGGCATCCGGGCGCTGATCGAGCAGATCGAGGAGCACAACGCGGCCTGGGAAGCGTGGTTCGCCTCGCATGCGGTGCGGCCGTACACGGTGCGGTACGAGGACCTCGACGCGGACCTGACAGGCGTCACCCGGCGGATCCTCGGCTTCCTCGGGCTCGACCTGCCTGAAGGACGCACGATCGTGCCCCGGCACCGCCGCCAGGCCGACGAGCTCAACACCGCCTGGATCGAGCGCTACCGGCTCGACTCGGCCTGAGCGGCAGACCTCAGCCGAGCCAGCCGGGGACCACGAGCACGGCCCAGGCCGCCAGGGGACCCACCACGACGATCGCCGCCCCGTACGTCAGGAGCCTGCGGTAGAAGGCGTCCCGCTCCATGCCCCTGACGTTGGCCACCAGCAGCGCACCCGTCGTCGAGAACGGGCTGACGTCCACGATCGCCGAGGACACCGACAGCGCCGAGATCATCGCGACGGGGCCCAGGGTGCCCTGGTTCAGCAGGGGCACGGCCAGCGGCACCAGCGCGCCCAGGATGCCCACCGTCGAGGCGAACGCCGACACCACGCCTCCGACGTAACAGATGAGCAGGGCCACCAGCAGCGGGATGCCGATCGCCGCCACCGACGAGCCCACGTAGTCGACGGTGCCGATCTCCTGCAGCACGCCCACGTACGTGACGACACCGCAGATCAGCAGCACGGTCGGCCAGGCCACCTTCTCGACGGCGCCCTTGTTCGTCCTCGGGGAGGTGAGGGAGAGGACCACGGCGACGGTGACGGCGGTCAGGCCCACGTCGAGCTGGAACACCAGCACGGCCAGGCAGAGGGCGACGATGCCGGTGAGCGTCAGCGTCGAGGTGTCGGGTCCGAACATCAGCCCCTGCCTGCGGGCCGCCCGGTTGAGCTGGTCCTGGACGACGCCCGGCTGCACGCGGGCGGTCGTGCCGTCGATCTCCAGGATCCGGTTCATGTGGCGCGAGAAGTCGACGATCACCGCCGCCCCGACCGTCTGCCCGGCCAGGCTCGTGCCCGCCCCGCGCGGCAGCACCGGCACGCCCAGCTCGCCGCACGCCGCGACCAGCGCCTGGACGTCGCCGGCGTGCCGGGGGAAGGCGACGGCGAGCGGCTCGATGGCGTACATGCTGGCGTCGGAGGAGTACAGGTGCCGGGTGTACGGGTCGTCCCGCACGTCGCCTTCGATCAGCGGCGACAGCGTCCTGGCCAGGCTCACGCGCTCTCCTCCAGACAGGCCAGCGCCGCCCGTGTCCCGCCCTCCTTGATCGGCACCCCGGCCCCGCTCAGCCCCATCTCGACGCCGCTCAGCGTGCCCGCCAGCGTCAGGTCGTTGAAGTGGCCGAGATGCCCGATCCTGAACACGCGCCCGGCGAGCCGCCCCAGCCCGGTGCCGAGCGACATGTCATAGCGCTCCAGGATGAGCTGCCTGACCGCGTCGGCGTCGTGCCCGTCCGGCATCAGCACCGCCGTGAGCGAGCTGGAGTGCTCCCGCTCGTCGGCGCAGAGCACCTCCAGCCCCCACGCCCGCACGGCGCGCCGCGTCGCCTCGGCGTGCCGGTCGTGCCGGCGGAAGACCGCGTCGAGCCCCTCCTCCTCCAGCAGCATGATCAGTGCCTCGCGCAGCCCGTACAGCAGGTTGGTCGGCGGCGTGTACGGGAAGAAGCCCCCGCGGTTGGCCGCGATGATCGGCTCCCAGTCCCAGTACGAGCGGGGCAGCCGCCCCCGGTGCGCGAACGCCCTCGGGCTGACGGCGTTGAGCCCGATGCCCGGCGGCAGCATGAGCCCCTTCTGCGAGCAGCCGACGGTGACGTCCACACCCCATTCGTCGTGGCGGTAGTCCATCGAGCCCAGTGACGAGATCGTGTCCACCAGCAGCAGCGGGGAGTGCTCCGTCCGGTCGATGGCCGCGCGGATCTCCGGGACCCGGCTGCGCACCCCGGTCGAGGTCTCGTTGTGCACGACCATGACGGCGGCGTGCTCGGCGGAGAGGTGCCCGGCGATCGCGCCGGGGTCGGCGCCGTGCCGCCAGTCGCCGGGCACGAGGTCGACGACCAGCCCCAGGCGCGCGGCCATCTCACACCACAGCGTGGAGAAGTGCCCGGTCTCGAACGCCAGCACCCTGTCGCCGGGCGAGAGCGTGTTGACCAGCGCCGCCTCCCACGCGCCCGTCCCCGACGACGGGTAGACGATCACGTGGTGGCGGGTCTTGAAGACCGCCTTCAGCCGCTCCAGAACCGAGCCCGCGAGCCGGGCGAACTCTGGTCCGCGGTGGTCGATGGTGGGCTGGGCGATGGCGCGCAGCACCCGGTCGGGAACGTTGGTCGGTCCTGGGATCTGCAGGAAATGACGGCCCACGTCGTGATGCTCCTTGCGTGCCGTGTCACGGCACGATGTGCCGTGTTGCGGTTCATTAACATTAAGATCGGCCCGCAGAGGAGTCAATGGATGCAGAACGTGATCAACGCCCTCCGGGTGCTCGAGGAGGTCGCCGTCCGCCAGCCGGTCGGGGTCGGTGAGCTGGCGCGGGTGCTCGGCCTGCCCAAGAGCACGGTGCAGCGCTCGTTGCGGACGCTGCACGACGCCGGCTGGATCAGGCCCGCGGCGGGCGAGGTCACGCGCTGGCAGGTGACCAGCAAGGCGCTCCAGGTCGGCCGCCGGGCGGAGCTGGGACTGCGGGACGCGGCGATGCCGGTCATGGAGGAGCTGAGGCAGCGCACGGGGGAGACGATCCACCTGATGGTGCCGGAGGGCGACGCGGTCGTCCTGATCGAGCGCCTGGAGACCGACAAGCCGCTGCGCATCGTGCTCCCGCTCGGCATCCGGCTCCCGTTGCACGCCTCGGCCAACGGCAAGGCCGTGCTCGCGCACCGGCCGGGCCCGCCGGACGAGCTTGCGGCGTACACCGACACCACGATCACCGACCGCGAGGCGCTCCGCGCCGAGCTGGCGGCGATCCGCGCGCGGGGTTATGCGGACAATCGCGGCGAGTGGCGCTCCGACATCGCCGCCGTCGCCTCCGCCGTCCTGGGGCCGGACGGCCCGATCGCCGGCCTCAGTATTTCCACCCCGGCCAGCCGCATGCCGGAGGATCTCCGGGTCGAGTACGGCAAGCTCGTCCACCAGGCGGCCCGCACGTTGACGGAGTCCCTGACCTGACAGCGGCCGACCGGCAACTTGTCAGCTGAGCGCCCTGAAACTTTCTGGAAATTTAGCGCCAAATGCTGGCTCAATCCTGCGGTGATCAGCCGGAACATAGCACTTTGCACCCTCTTGACACGCCGAAACCCTGACCCATAAGTTGCCGCAATATTAACGGGAATTCTTCGAAAGTTTCGGCGTCATGCCGGCGATCAGCCGAAAGGGTGGCATGAGGGGCCAGGTACCAATCGACAAGTGGCGGGACGCGCGGCTGTCTCCCGCCGAGCGGGCCGAGGCGCTCATCCCGCTCATGACGCTGGAAGAGAAGATCGCCCAGCTCGTCGGCGTCTGGGTCGGCGCCGACGCCTCAGGCGGAGGCGTCGCCCCGCACCAGGAGGAGATGGCGGACGTCGAGTGGAGCGAGGTCATCGCCCACGGGCTCGGCCAGCTGACCCGCCCGTTCGGGAGCGCGCCGATCGATCCGGTCGCGGGCGCCCGCTCGCTGGCCGCCTCGCAGGAGCAGATCGTGGCGGCGAGCAGGTTCGGGATTCCGGCCCAGGTGCACGAGGAGTGCCTGACCGGCTTCGCCGCCTGGGGCGCGACCGTCTACCCGACGCCGCTGAGCTGGGGCGCGTCCTTCGACCCCGAGCTGGTCGAGGAGATGGCCGGGCGGATCGGCCGGTCCATGCGGGCCGCAGGGATCCACCAGGGCCTCTCGCCGGTCATCGACGTGACCCGCGACTACCGCTGGGGGCGCACCGAGGAGACCATCGGCGAGGACCCCTACCTGGTCGGCACGGTCGGCGCGGCCTACGTACGCGGGCTGGAGAGCGCGGGCATCGTCGCCACGCTGAAGCACTTCGCCGGCTACTCCGCCTCACGGGGCGGGCGCAACCACGCGCCCGTGCACATGGGGCGCAGGGAGCTGGCCGACGTGATCCTGCCGCCGTTCGAGATGGCCCTGCGTCTGGGCGGCCCCCGGTCGGTGATGAACTCCTACGCCGAGATCGACGGCGTTCCCGCGGCGGCGGACGAGGGCCTGCTGACCGGGCTGCTGCGGGAGGAGTGGGGATTCGCGGGCACGGTGGTGTCGGACTACTTCGCGATCCGGTTCCTGCAGAAGCTGCAGGGCGTCGCGGCGGACGGGGCGGAGGCGGCCGGCCTGGCCCTGCGCGCCGGGATCGACGTCGAGCTGCCCACGGTCGACACCTTCGGCGCCCCCCTGATCGAGGCGGTGAAGGCGGGGCAGGTCGATGAGGCGCTGATCGACCGCGCGCTGCGCCGGGTGCTGACGCAGAAGGCCGAGCTCGGGCTGCTCGACGAGGGCTGGCGGCCGCTGCCCGGCGAACCCGAGGACGTGCGCCTCGACGACGAGGAGAGCCAGGAGCTCGCCCTGCGCCTGGCGCGCGAGTCCGTCGTCCTGCTGCGCAACACCGGCGACATCCTGCCGCTCGCCCCGGGCCGGCGGGTGGCCCTCGTGGGCCCGGTGGCCGACGACCCGATGGCGATGCTCGGCTGCTACACCTTCCCCGCGCACGTGGGCCCGCATCCCGAGCACGGGCTCGGGATCGACATCCCGTCGCTGCGCGAGGCGCTCGGCACGCTCATCCCCGATCTGACGTACGAGCCGGGCTGCGGCATCACCGGCGACGACACCTCCGGCATCGCGGCGGCCGTCGCCGCGGCCGAGGAGAGCGACGTGTGCGTGGTCGCCGTCGGCGACCGGGCGGGGCTGTTCGGGCGCGGCACCTCCGGCGAGGGGTGCGACGCCACCGACCTGCGCCTGCCGGGCGTGCAGTCCGAGCTCGTCAGGGCCGTGCTCGCGACCGGCACCCCGGTGGTCCTGGTGCTGCTGGCCGGGCGGCCGTACGCGCTGGGGCCGGAGTTCGACACGGCCGCGGCCGTGGTCTTCGGCTTCTTCCCGGGCCAGCGGGGCGGCCAGGCGCTGGCGGAGGTGCTCACCGGCGCGGTGAACCCGTCCGGGCGGCTGCCGGTCAGCGTCCCGCGCGACGCCGGCGGCCTGCCTTCGACGTACCTGTCGCCGCCGCTCGGGCGCCGGACGCAGGTGTCGTCGGTGGACACGACGCCCGCGTACCCGTTCGGGCACGGGCTGAGCTACACCACGTTCGCGTGGGAGCCGCTCGACACGGACGCGGCCGAGTGGCCGGTGGACGGCGAGGTCACCGTCGGGGTGACGGTCCGCAACACCGGGTCGCGGTCCGGCACGGAGGTCGTGCAGCTGTACCTGCACGACCCGGTCGCGCAGACGACCAGGCCGGTGGTGCGGCTGGTCGGCTACGCCCGCGTCCCGCTGGAGGCCGGTCAGGCCGCGCGCGTGTCGTTCACGGTCCCTGCCGACGTCGCCTCGTTCACCGGGGTACGCGGCCGGCGCATCGTCGAGCCCGGCGACGTCGAGCTGCGCTTCGGGCGCTCCAGCGGTCAGTCTGCGGTGGTCGTGCCGCTGCGCCTGACCGGCGCCGAGCGCGAGGTCGGGTACGGCAGGCACCTGCTGGCCACGGCCCGTGTCACACGTGAGGGAGGGTGATGAGCACTACGCTGGACGACCCGCCGCAGGACGCGCGGCGGGCGCGGCCGGAGCCCCACCGGCGCAGGCAGGCGAAGCCGGGCACGTGGCGGCACGCGATCCGCCGCGACTGGCAGCTGTACTCGCTGGTGATCCTGCCGCTGCTGTTCTTCGCGATCTTCCGGTACGCCCCGATGCTCGGCAACGTGATCGCCTTCCGCAAGTTCGAGCCGGGCGGCAGCATCTTCGGCGAGACCTGGGTGGGCCTGCGGTACGTGAAGATGTTCCTCAACGACCCGTCGTTCTGGACCGTGTTCACCAACACGCTCGTCCTCGGGGCGCTCACCCTGCTGTTCTGCTTCCCGCTGCCGATCGCGCTGGCGCTGCTGCTCAACGAGGTGCGCAACCACCGGATCAAGCGGTTCCTGCAGTCGGTGTCCTACCTGCCGCACTTCCTGTCGATGGTCATCGTGGCCGCCATGGTCATGCAGATGCTGGCCATCGACGGGCCGATCAACCAGATCGTGAAGGCGTTCGGCGGGGAGGCCACCCCGTTCATCCAGAAGCCGGAGTGGTTCCGCACGATCTTCGTCTCGTCGGAGGTCTGGCAGACCGTCGGCTGGGGCACCATCCTCTACCTGGCCGCGCTGACGACCATCGACGGGCAGCTCTACGAGGCGGCCCGGATGGACGGCGCCGGACGGTGGCGGCAGATCTGGCACGTCACCCTGCCGGGCATCCGGCCGACGGCGATCACGCTGCTGATCCTCAACATCGGCACGTTCATGGCCGTGGGCTTCGAGAAGGTCCTGCTGCTGTACAACCCGCTGACGTACCCGACCGCCGACGTGATCTCCACGTACCTGTACCGCATGGGTGTGGAGTCCAGCAACCTCAGCTACGCCGCCGCGATCGGCCTGTTCGAGGCGCTGATCGGGGTGGTGCTGATCTCGTCGGCGAACCTGATCTCCCGTCGCACAGTAGGGACGAGCCTGTGGTGACGATCGACAACAGCCGTGGCTACCGCGTGTTCCAAGGGATCAACGCCGTCATCCTGACCGGCGTCGTGATCGTGACGTTGTACCCCTTCGTCAACATCATCGCCCGCTCGTTCAGCGAAGAGCGCTACATCGTCGGCGGGCAGGTCAACCTCATCCCGCGCGGGTTCAACATCGAGACCTACAAGCTCGTGGTGTCGGACCCGATGTTCTGGACGAACTACCGCAACACCGTGGTGTACACCGTCGTGGCCACCGCCATCGCGATGGTGCTCACCACGTGCTACGCGTACGTGCTGTCCAAGAAGCACCTCAAGGGCCGCACGTTCCTGGTCTGGGTGGCCGTCTTCACCATGATCTTCTCCGGCGGCCTGATCCCCCAGTACGTGCTGGTCAACGGCCTCGGGCTGACGGACTCCATCTGGGCCATCGTCCTGCCCAACGCGATCAGCGTCTTCAACCTCCTGGTCATGAAGGCGTTCTTCGAGGGCCTGCCGCAGGAGCTGGAGGAGGCCGCTGCCATCGACGGCCTCAACACCTACGGCGTGCTGTGGCGGATCGTGCTGCCGCTGTCGAAGGCGGTCATCGCCACGATGGTGCTGTTCTACGCCGTCTCGTTCTGGAACTCGTGGTTCACGGCGTTCCTGTACCTGAACGACTCGAAGTTGTTCCCGGTGACCATCTACCTGCGCAACCTCATCGCCGGCGCCACGGGTGCCGAGTCGGCCGGCGCGACGCTCAGCGAGGCTTCGGCGGCCGCGGCCAACATCCAGTCGGTGACGATCATGCTCACCGTCCTTCCCATCCTGGCGGTCTACCCCTTCGTGCAGCGGTACTTCGTCTCGGGCGTCATGCTCGGCGCGGTCAAGGGATAGCCATTGTCCATCCGAAAGGAACCCCCCATGCAGCACATCTCCCGGCGTCAGGCACTCATCGGGCTCGGTGCGCTCACCTTCGCCGTCGCCGGCTGCGGCTCGGACGAGGCCCCGAAGAAGGGCGCCGACGTGTCGGCGAACAAGGCGGGCGCGATGGCGAACTACGGCGTCAACCAGCAGTTCAAGGCCACCGAGCCGGTCTCGTTCGACGTGCTCTACAACAACCACCCGTTCTACCCGGACAAGAGCGACTGGCTGTTCTGGCAGGAGCTGACCAAGCGGACCAACGTGACGCTCAAGCCGGTGGAGGTGCCGCTCAGCGACTACGAGAAGAAGCGCGGTCTGCTGGTGGGCTCCGGCCAGGCTCCGCTCATCATCCCGAAGACCTACCACCCCGCGGAGGAGGCGTTCGTCTCCTCCGGCGCCATCCTGCCGGTCAGCGACTACTTCGACCTGATGCCCAACTTCAAGGACAAGGTCGCCAAGTGGAAGATGGAGCCGGAGCTGGACACGCTGCGCCAGGCCGACGGCCGCATCTACCTGCTGCCGGGTCTGCACGAGGAGATCTGGATCGACTACTCCCTGGCGGTGCGGACCGACATCCTGGAGAAGCACAAGCTGGAGATCCCGAAGACCTGGGACGATCTGTACACCGTGCTCAAGGCGCTGAAGAAGGAGTACCCGGACCTCTACCCGATGACCGACCGGTACGGCGTCCCCACGCCCGGCGGTAACTTGCTCAAGCTCGTCGCCCAGGCCTACGGCGCCAAGGGCGGCTGGCAGTACCAGCACGCGACCTTCGACACCGCGAGCGGCAAGTTCGTCTACACCGGCGCGATGCCGCAGTACAAGCAGGCGCTGGAGTACCTGAACAAGCTGGTGAAGGAGAAGCTGCTCGACCCGGAGAGCTTCACCCAGCAGGACGACCAGGCCAAGCAGAAGTTCAACTCCGGCAAGTCGTTCGTGATCAGCGCGAACGCGCAAGCGATCGTCAACGACTACCGCCCGACGCTGACCAAGCTCGTCCCCGGCGCCAAGGTCGCCAAGATCCCGGTGCCCATGGGTCCGATCGGCGAGTACAAGATCGACACCCGGCTCGAGAACGGCATCATGATCTCCAAGAAGGCGCTGGAGAACAAGAACTTCGTCGCCATGATGCAGTTCATCGACTGGCTCTGGTACTCCGACGCGGGCGAGGAGTTCGCCAAGTGGGGCGTCGAGGGCACGACGTACACCAAGGATGCCTCGGGTAACTACCAGCTGGCCAAGGACATCGACTTCGTCGGCCTCAACCCCGGGGCGCCCAAGCACCTGCAGAAGGACTTCGGCTTCTCCAACGGCGTCTTCGCCTACGGCGGCACCACCAAGCTGCTCAACTCGACCTTCTCCGAGGAGGAGGTGGCGTTCCAGAACGTGATGAACGCGCGCAAGCCGTACCCGATCGAGCCGCCGCACCCGTTCAACGACGAGGAGCGCGAGCAGGCCACGCTGTGGGAGACGCCGCTGAAGGACTTCGTCACCCAGCAGACGCTCAAGTTCGTGCTCGGCGAGCGCGACCTGAGCGAGTGGGACGCCTACGTCAAGGAGCTGGAGGGCAAGAACATGACCTCCTACATCAACCTCGTCAACACCGCCTACGAGCGGTTCAAGAAGGACCACGGCTGATGCAGGTTCCCCCGGAGGCCTCGGGGCGGCTGTCCGACGCCTGGCGCTTCTGCGTCGGCACCGGCCGCTTCGAGCTGGCGCTGCGCCGCGACTACCAGGATTCGCTGGCGCTGATCCAGCGGGAGATCGGCTTCCGGCACATCCGGGGGCACGGGCTGCTCAGCGACGGGGTGGGCGTCCACCAGCCGTACGAGTACGCGGGCGCGCGGCACGTGCGCCACTCGTTCACGTACGTCGACCAGGTGATCGACGCCTACCTCGAGCTCGGGATCCAGCCCTTCGTCGAGCTCGGCTTCATGCCCTCGGGGCTGGCCTCCGGCGGCCAGACCGTGTTCTGGTGGCACGGCAACGTCACCCCGCCCAGCTCCTGGCGGGAGTGGGCCGACCTGGTCAGGGCCACCGTCGCGCACCTGGTCGACCGGTACGGGCTCGACCGGGTGCGCACCTGGCCGATCGAGGTGTGGAACGAGCCCAACCTCAAGGACTTCTGGCAGGACGCCGACCAGGACGCCTACCACCGCCTGTACGAGGTGAGCGCGCACGCCGTCAAGGAGGTGGACGCCTCGCTCCAGGTCGGCGGCCCGGCCATCTCGCCCGGCTCCGACGAGTTCCTGGTGCGCTTCGCCGACTTCGTGGCCGAGCGCTCGCTGCCGATCGACTTCGTCAGCCGGCACGCGTACACCTCCGGTCCGGCCCAGCACGTGCCGTTCGGCGTCCACCAGACGCTGGCGCCCGCGGCGAAGCTGCTCGAGCAGTTCGCCACGCCGCGGCGCCAGCTCCAGGGCGGCCCGCTGGAAGGGCTGCCCGTGCACATCACGGAGTTCAACTCCTCCTACCGGCCGGACAACCCCGTCCACGACACGGCCTTCCACGCCGCCTACCTCGCCCCGGTGCTGGCCGCCGGGGGAGACCTGGTCGACTCCTTCTCCTACTGGACCTTCAGCGACATGTTCGAGGAGCAGGGGATCCCGACGTCGATCTTCCACGGCGGCTTCGGCCTGCTGACCCACCGCCAGATCAAGAAGCCCACCTATCACCTGTACGCCTTCATGGCGCGGATGGGCGACCAGGTCCTGGCCCGCGGGGACGACCACCTGGTCACCAGGGACTCCAGCGGCCGGGTCACCGTGCTGGCCTGGGCGCCCGTGGACGTGACCGGCGCGCCCCCAGTGGATGGGCATGGGGACGGGCACACCGTGCGGCTGTCCGTCCCGGTCGGGGACGCCGCCTCGGCGTTCGAGCTGCGCTCGTCGGTGAGCGAGGAGAAGGGCAACGCCTGGGCGGCCTGGTGCGAGATGGGCCGCCCCCGGTCGCCGAAGGCCCGGGAGCTCGACGTGCTGCGGGAGGCGGCCGAGCCGGTCCGCAGCCACCGCAGCCTGCCGGTCTCCGGCGGGTACGCGGACCTCGATCTCACGCTCGGCCGCCACGAGGTTACGCTGGTCGAGCTCACGCCGGTGGTGGACGAGACGCCGCCGTGGTGGAACGACGGGCGGCTGCTCGGCCTGGGCCGCCCGGATCGAGAGGAGAGCCGATGAGCGAGGTGACCGCTGCTCGGTCCGGGAGCGGCGGACCGGCGCACGAGGTGACGGCCGGGCGGCGGTTCGGCCAGGGACCGCTGTCGCGCGCCGCCACGCTGGTCTACAGCCTGCTGGTGGTCGAGGGCATGTTCCTGCTCGCGAGCGCGCCCGGCCTGCTCGCGCTCACCCTGCTCGGCGGCGACGCGAGCAACGTGCCGCTGGCCGCCGCCTGCGCGCTGCCGCTCGGCCCCGCGCTGTCCGCCGCCCTCTACGCGCTGCGCCACCGCAGCAGGGACCTGACGGACCTCCACCCGGCGGCGGCGTTCTGGCGCGGCTACAAGGCCAACGTGCGTGGCGTGCTGAAGATCTGGGTGCCCTGGCTGGCGGGCCTGGCGATCATCGGGACGAACCTGGCGAACTTCGCCGCCGCCGGCGTTCCGGGATGGTGGGCGGTGCTGCTGCTGGTCGTCGCGGTGGCGGCGATGTTGTGGGTCGCCAACGCCCTGCTGATCACGTCGCTGTTCGAGTTTCGGGCGGTGGACGTGGCGCGGCTGGCCACGTACTTCCTCATGCGCCACCCGAAGGCCGCGCTCGGCAACGCGGCCCTCTTCTTCGTGGCGGGCGGGCTCACGATGGTCGTCACCGAGCTGGTGCCGGCGCTGCTGGCCTCGGCGTTCGCCGCGGCGCTCCTGTGGAACAGCCGCCCGGTGACCGCCGAGGTCCGCGAGCGCTTCACCGCCTAGTTGCGTCGTTGTATCGCCCCGGGACCGGTCCCGGGAGCATGCCGTACCCTCAGCGGCATGCTGCCGGATGACACAGGAGAACCAGGCGTCCCTGGCGGGCGGACCCGGGCCGGCAACCGCCGGGCGAAGGCGGCGCCCGCCGGGCTTGCTGTGGCGATGGCGCTGTCGGCATGCCAGGGGTCGACGTCGGCGGTGCCGCCGTCCACGACGCCGACACCGATGCCGTCGCCCAGTGCAGTGATCAGCACAGCTGATGTGCCGCGCAGCAAGGGCATCGCCGTCACGCAGGAACAGCTGGCGAATTCCGATCCGTGCGGGCTGCTGGACACGCGATCACTCTCGAAGTTCGGCAAAGCCGACATCGAGCTCGCTTTCAGCTTCACCGAATGCGAGGCGCAGGTCGACGCCGTTGAGGGTCTGGCTGAGGTCGAGCTCGGCTTCGACTTCGGCTTGCCGCGGGAGTCCATGAAACCGACCGTCCGCGGCGGTGTCACCGTGTACGCCGACAGCGACGATCCCAACTGGTGTCAGCGCAGTGTCGTGGTGTCCCCTACGGCGACGGTCAATCTCGCCGTGGACTCCGGTGTGCCCGCCAAGGTTCGCTGCGCGATCGCGGACGCGGCGGCGAAGGCGATGGCGGCACGCCTGGCCAAGGGCTCGTTGAAGAGGGCCCAAGAGTCCCCGAACTCCCTCGCCTGGCAGGACGCATGCCGGCTGCTGGACCACAACGAGACGGCCCATGTCCCCGGCATCGACCGCACCCGGGTCCATCCGGCCTTCCGCGGACAGCATTGCACCTGGGGCGAGGAGACGGTCGACAAACCCAATGTGTTCGTCTCCTTCTCCCGGGACTTCCCGCTGAAGGTCAGGGGCACCCGCGATCGCGAGACAGTGATCGGGGGGCGCAGCGCGGTCCTTCGTCCCGAGGAAGCGGTCGACGGCCCGGATTACCGCACCATGGCCGGTTGCGGCGTCGACATCGCGCATCGGCCGCTGGATCGTCCCAGCGACCTACGGACTCTGGAGATCGTTCATGTGAGCGTCAGTTTCGACGGGCCGGAGAAGACCCGGTGCGACCTCGCCGTCGAGCTGGCCACCAAGGCGGTCAGCAGGCTCCCCAGCCCGTGAAAGTGCCCTGCATCCGTCGCCCGCGCGTGCAGCCACACTTCGTCGACGATGCCGGTGAAACAGGAGCCGGCCTAGGGGATGTGCCTTCCGTGCGCGTCGGGCACGCCTGACTTGCGGAAGAAGTAGGCGTTGACCTGGTCGCGCCACTCCTCGGCGCAGCGGAGCTGCTCGTCGAGGAGCTCACGCACCCGGGCGTACACGTCCGGGGCCACCGCGCCGGAGCCGGCGAGCTTCTCCCAGAGCAGCCGGGACTCGGCCACCTCCTCGGCGCCCGCGAAGTGGGTGTCGTAGATGTGCTGGATGACCGTCGAGCCGCTCTGCAGCACGTGCCCGTACGGGACGTGGTGGAAGAAGAGCAGCAGCTCGTCGGGGCACGTCTCGAGCGACTCGTAGATGTCCGACCACGGCTCCGGGTACTGGCCGGTGAAGCCGGTGCCGGTGGCGCGCGTGCGGTCCACGCCCACGCCGTCGCGGTCGGCGAAGTGGTACGTGCCCCACGGCGTGTACTCGTACCCGTCCACGTCCGGGCCGTAATGGTGGCCGGGACGCACCATGAAGCCGACGCCGAGCGGCGCGGTGTAGCGCTCGTACGTGCGCCACGACCCGTCCATCATGGCGTGCAGGGTGCGCCGCAGCGGCTCGCCGGGCCGCGCGAAGGTGAGGTCCATCCACTCGTCGAGGATGGCGGCAGGGTCGAGGCCCGGGTCCCAGGCGAGGCGGCCGAACGCGTACAGGTTGGCCTGCGCGAGCGGGTGGCCGGTCCAGAAGCGGTCATCGCCCACGTTGGAGACCGCGACCAGGTCGCCCGCCTCGGCGACGTCCTCGAACGCGAGGACCTCGCTCCACATCGGGGCCAGGTAGCAGACGTGCCGCTGCTGGCCGGTGTACTCCTGCGTCACCTGCAGCTCCACCGCCAGGCGGGTGCCCTGCATCTGCAGGATCACCGGGGAGACCGGCTCGCGTGGCTGGAAGTCCATGGGGCCGTGCTTGACCTGCAGGATCGCGTTGTCCAGGAACCGGCCGTCGAGCGGGGCGAAGTGGTCGTAGGCCGCGCGGGCGCGGTCGGTCGAGCGGTCGCGCCAGTCCTGCCGGTGGTTGTAGACGAAGGCCCGCCAGTGGACGACCCCGCCGAAGGGGGCCAGGGCCTCGGCGAGCATGTTCGCGCCGTCGGCGTGGGTGCGCCCGTACGCGAACGGGCCCGGCTGCCCCTCCGAGTCGGCTTTCACGACATATCCGCCGAAGTCAGGAATTGTCGCGTAGACGTGCTCGGTGGTCTCCGCCCACCACCGCCGGACCTCCTCCTCCAGCGGGTCGGCCGTGGCGAGGCCGCCGAGCTGAATGGGGGAGGCGAAGTTGACCGACAGGTGCACGCGGATCCCGTACGGGCGGAACTCGGCCGCGATGGCGGCCACCTCGCCGAGCCGGTCGGTCAGCAGGTGGGCCTCGGTGGCGTGCACGTTCACGTTGTTGATCGCGACCGCGTTGACGCCGGAGGCGGCCAGCAGCCGCGCGTAGGCCCGCACCCGGGTCAGGTCCGCGCGCAGCGCGCCGCCCGCCCAGAAGATCGACCCGCCCGCGTAGCCGCGCTCGACCTGGCCCATCACCGGGTGCACGTCGATGTTGTCCCAGTGGTCGAGCATGCGCCGCCGCATCGCGGGCCGGTGGTGCTCCACCGGCCGCTCGCCCTCGAACGCCGCCTCGCCCAGCCGTACGGCGTGGAAGAACCCGTAGAGCAGCCCGGCGGGATCGCCGCCGGCCACGGTCGTGACGCCGTCCCGCAGGGAGATCGCGTACCCGTCCGCGCCCTCGGCCTCGGACAGGGTGAGCACGAGGTCGGACGGTCCTGCGTCCGTGAGGCTGCCGCCGTACCGGGCGGCGGCCTGCGCGACCTCCTCCCGCACGGTGTCGGCGAGCGGCCCGTCCGCCTGCACGAGGGTGCGGCGGGAACCGATCGCCCTGAACGCCTCGGGCGGCAGCCACGCCGGATGGACGTCGGTCAGTTCGGGAATGCTCACGGGGCTCCTTCGGTACGGCACCGAGGGATGAATCTACCGAAACGGCCCCCGCCGCGAGCGGTCAGGGGCCGTGCGGTGCCGACAGGGTGGCGGAGATGTTGCCGACGCGGCCGAGCGGGTCGAACTCGACGAGCGCCTCGAAGCCGGGTCCCGTGAGGGTGAGCCGGTCGGGGCCGGAAGATACGCCGAGGCCGCGGCGTACGGCGTAGCTGTGCACCGCGCGCCGGTGGTCCGTCAGCAGCGGCAGGGTGAGCGCCTGCTGCAGGACGCGCATGATGCGGGCCGGCTCCGGGGCGGGCAGCTGGAACTCGGGGTGCTCGACGAGGAACGCGACCCGCGTGCCGCCGCCCGCGTCGCCGTTGTAGGCGGTCCAGTGGCCGCTCACGGCCTTGGCGGCCTCGGTGAGGATCGCCGCGGCGAAGGCGGGATCGGCGGGGGAGCCGGGCAGCGCGCCGAACGGGACCTCGGCGGAGGCCAGCTCCGCGATGCCGTACTGCTGCCCGAAGTCCCGCAGCGTCCCGGACAGTGCCGTCAGCGCCTCGGGGAAGCCGGACGGGTTGGCCCAGGCCCACAGCCACGAGTCCGGCCCCGGGGCGGCGGAGCCGAGCAGGTGGAAGCGGGTGCAGGTGATCGTGCGGCTCCCGGTGAACTCGAAGCGCTGCTCCTGCAGGTCCACGCTCCAGTTGTGCTCGCCGAGGACCTCCTCGAGGTGGAGCTGGTGCTCGAGCGAGAGGATCGCCGCGTCGTCAAGGAGGTTGGCAAGGGTGAGTGATTCCGGCATCCGGGCAGATTAGGGGGTTTCCGGGAATGCGTCTAATCGGGTGGCCGCCCGTCCCGGGGACGGGCGGCCGACCTTTCAGCGGACCCTCACCTGCGAGGCCGCCGTGCCTCCGCCGGGCGCCTCCCAGCCCGCCACCACCGCCGGGTGGGCGGCGAGGGCGCGCGTCAGGGGCACGGTCACGGTCGTGCTCCCCTTGCCGGAGACCGTGACGACGCGGCTGCCCGCAGTCCCCTGGTCATCCCGGACGAACACGTGCGCCTTCCCGGCCGCGTTCGCCCGCACCGTCACCTTCACCCCGTTCTGGCCGGCCGTGGCGGAGGTGACCCAGCCGCTCTCCGACTCCTTCGCCGCCGGACCGCCCGCGAGCGGCACATGCACCCGTACCGCCTGCTCCAGCGACTGCGGCGAGTCCAGGCTGGACAGGGCCGTGTCCGGGATCACCGGGTCGGGGACGGGCCGGTCGGCGGGCGGCCGGTAGCCGGTCAGCGTGGCGACGCCCCACCGGTACGGGTCGCCCTGCACGCCGCCCCACGTCGACCAGCCGATCCGGGTCTGGCCGGTCTTGTCCTGGGTGTCGGAGTCGTAAACCAGGATGTTCAGTCCCAAGTGGGCGGGGTCGACCGAGCCCGGCAGGACCGCCATCGGGATGGACATCTCCACCGTGTAGCCGCCCGGGGCGACCTTCGATGCCACCCGCATGCCCGGCGCGGTCTGCTCGCCCGGTCCCTGGCGGTTGTCGGCGTCCCGCTCGAAGCACGGCGGCCCCTCGGCCGTCACGGGCAGCACCGCCGCCTTGAACGTGGTCGAGGTGTTCTCGGACGTGCCGCGCGGGTCGAACGTGACCTCCACCGCGTCGGTACGCCAGTGCCGCTTGCAGTCGGCGGCCGCCAGCCGCGTGCCGAGCACGTCGTCCTTCACCTGGACCAGCAGGTAGAGGGTGTCGTCGTGCCAGGCGAGCTTGGCCGTGCCCGAGCAGTCGGCCGCCGACGAGCACGCGGTGCCCTCCCACAGGCGCGAGATGTCGAGGTCGGACCCCGGGTACTCGCCGTCGCCCGCCACGCCGTCCACGGTGGGCGAAGCCTGCGGGACGGAGGTCGCCGGGACCAGCTCGAGCGCCGGCTTGCTCACGACCGCGCCGTCCACGCTGATGGTGTACGCGTAGTCGCCGCCCTGGTTGGACGTCTTCAGCGAGGGGTCGGAGTTGGTGACGGTGAACGGCACCGTCGCCGAGGCCCCGGCCGCCAGGCCGGTGTAGGGCGCCTCCACGCGGTCCGCGGTGAACCCGGCGGGCAGGTCGACCCGCACGGTGCCGGACCTGGCCGCGTCGCTGACGTTCGTCACCACGACGCCGACCTGCCTGGAGCCGCCGGAGGGCAGCGTGAGCACGGGCGTGACGATGCCGCGCAGCTGCGGCACGCCGACCTCTGAGATCCACTTCTCGAACTGGGCGACCTGCGGGAGGAGCTGCTGCGTGGCCCGTACGGCGGGGCTGATCTCGACCTGACGGTCGGTGTACCCGCCGCCCTGCTCGGTGGTGAGCGTGGCCGAGACGCGCGCCCGCCCGCTGCCCTGGGCGGGCGTCACCGTGAACGTCGCCGTCCCCGTGCGTCCCGCGGCGAGCCTGCCCAGGTCGCCCGAGCCGCTGACCTGCCAGCCCTCGGGGAGGCCCAGCCTCACCGACGACCGGCCCAGCGGCTCGCGCGCGGGCGCGGTCGCGGTGACCTTGACGGTGAACGGCGTTCCAGGCCGCACGTCGAACGTGCTGGTGCTCAGGCCGAACGAGGTGCCGAGCGGGACCGTCCCCGAAGCCCTCGTCAGGGCCCCGTCGAGGATCGCCGTGGGCGCCGCGGCCGCCGCGCTGCCGGGCGCGGGGAACGGCACCCGCGAGTCCACCTGCGTGAAGAAGTCGCAGCCCAGCTGGTTGGGGTCCGACGGCACGTCGGGGAAGACGGCCCAGCCCTGGGAGGCGTACGTGCGCTGTGCCTCGCGCTCGACGGCCGCCCACGTCTTGCCCTGTGCCTGGGAGGCCCGTCCGCCCCACACGCCGTACACGTTCTGCGCGGGGTTGGCGGGACGGAAGGTCGAGGCGCAGGACGGGCCGGTCTGCGAGGTGCCGCGACCGCCGCCGAGCAGCAGCCGGGCGGGCGCGAACGGCTTGAGCCCCTCACGGGTGATCTGCTCGGGGAACACTTTGGGGTCGGCCGCCGCGTAGAACGCCTGCACGGCCAGCCGCGCCGCCTGCTGGTGGTTGCCGTGGTTGCCGGGAGAGGGCGCCGGGTCCATGGTCAGGATCACCTCGGGCCGGGTCTGCCGGACCACCCGCACGACCTTCTCCAGGGTGTCCGCGCCCCAGATCTGGTCGGTCAGCGATGCGCTCACCGTGTAGTAGAAGTCGACGTCGTCGAGGTTGAACACCTCGCGCACGCCCGCCTTGCCGACGGCCGAGCGCTCCTCGGCCTCGCGCAGCAGCCCGAGCGCCGGGCCCTCCTCGGGCCCGACCGCGTTGCCGCCGCCCTCGCCCCGGGTGACGGTGACGACGCCGGTGCGGACGTCGTGGTCTTCCTTCCACTGGCCGAGCGTGGACAGGCTGAACGCCTCGTCGTCGGGGTGCGCGCCGACGAACAGCGCGTCGAGGTCCACGGGCGAATCGGCGGAGGCTGCGGACGGTACGGCGGGTAAGACGGCGAGCGCGACCGTGGCGGCCAGCACCAGCGACAGGCGTTTACGCATGGAACCTCCGGAAAGAGCGGCTACTCGCGGACTGCCCCCTGGAGCAGCCCGCGGACGAAGTGGCGCTGAAGGAACAGGTAGAAGATCACCACCGGGGTCGCGACGATGACCGACCCGGCGGCGAGCAGGGTGAAGCCGGAGGTGTACTGGCCCTGGAAGAAGGCCAGGCCCAGCGGCGCGGTCCGCAGCGACTCGCTGGTCACCATGATCAGCGGGATGAGGAACTCGTTCCACGTCCACATGAAGATCAGCACGGTCAGCGTGACGACGGCGGGCCGGGCGGGCGGCACCAGCACCTGCCACAGGATGCGCCAGGTCGAGGCGCCGTCGATGCGGGCGGCCTCCACGATCGCGCGGCTGGAGGCGCGGAAGTACGCCCGCATCCAGAACGTGCCGAACGCCACCGACAGCGCCACCTGCGGCAGCGCCACCGACCAGAACGTGTCGATCATCCCGAGCGAGCGCAGGTCGAAGTAGAGCGGCACCGCGATGGCCTCGCTCGGCATCATGATCCCGAGCATGAACAGGTAGAACAGCACCGACTGGCCGCGGAAGCGCATGGTGCCGAACGCGTACCCGCTCATGATCGACAGCACCACGCTCACGACCACGACGAACGACGACACCGCCAGGCTGCTGCGCAGGTACGTGCCGAAGTGGCCGATCTCCCAGGCCGCCGTGAAGTTGCCCAGCCCGGACGTGCCGCCGCTGTCGGCGGGGCCGAGCGCGGCGGACAGGATCGTCACGATGGGGAAGAGCGCGAACGCGGCGAACACCGACAGGATGACGTAGTTGGCCACCCGCTCACCGCGCGAGATCACGAGACCCTCCTGTCCGCGAACCGGTTGATCCCGAACGAGATCACGAAGATGACCACCGTGAGCGTGACGCCGACGGCCGCCGCCGAGCCGATCTGGCTGAGCCCGAAGGCCCGGTGGTAGACCTCGTACGACGGCACCGACGTGGAGTCGCCTGGCCCGCCCCGCGTCGTGACGTACACCAGGTCGAACGTGCGCAGCGCGGCGATCACCGTCAGCGTCAGCGCGACCGCGATCTCCCCGCGCACTGACGGCAGCGTGACCGCGAAGAACTCCCTGACCGCGCCCGCGCCGTCCAGCCGCGCGGCCTCGTACAGCTCGCCGGGGATGCGGCTCATCCCGGCCAGCAGCAGCACGGTCACCAGGCCGGTCTCGAACCAGGTGCCGACCACGCCGACCGCCGGCAGCGCGAACGTGTAGTCGCCCAGCCAGCCCCTGGTCAGCGAGTCGAGCCCGAGCGCGCCGAGCAGCCCGTTGAGCGTGCCGTCCGGCGCGTAGACGCGCCGCCAGGCCACGGCCACCACGACCATGGCCACCACCTGCGGCAGGAACACGACCGTGCGGAAGAAGCCGAGGCCGCGCACCTTGGCGTGGTTGAGTATCGCGGCCAGCCCCAGCCCGATGACCAGCGGCCCGGCCGCGTAGAACACGATCAGCACCAGCGCGTGGCCGAACGCCGCCCGCAGCCCCTCGTCGGCGACGATCGCGACGTAGTTGTCCAGGCCGACCCAGCGGCCGAGCGACAGCCCGTCCCAGTCGTACAGCGACAGCTGCACCGCGCGCCCGATCGGGTAGAGCAGGAAGACCGCGTAGACGGCGAACGCCGGAAGCAGGTAGAGGTAGGCGACGCGGCGCGGCTCTCCGGGAGGCCGTGCCATGCTCACCCGTTGCTCTCGGCGAACGTCTTGTAGTCCTTCTCCAGCGTGGCCAGGAACTCCTGCGGGCTCTGCTTCTTGGCCAGCAGGTCCTGCAGCGCCGCGCCCAGCGTGTCGGCGAACGTCGGGGTCGCGTAGTCGAGGTACGGCACCAGCCCGTCCTTCGCCGTCACCGTGCCGAACGCGGTGAAGACGTCCTGCTGCGGCCCCGCCGGGACGCTCTGCTGCGCCGTGTCGGCGACGGGCAGGTTGCCGGTGGTGGTGAGCACCTTCATCGCGTCGGCGCTGGTGATGAAGTCGATGTACGCCGCCGCCGCGTCGGGGTGTGGGCTCTTGGCCGTGATCGCGAACGGCAGCCCGGTCCCGCCGGTCGCGACGGGCGGCGCGTCGGCCGTGGCGCCCGGCGGCAGCATGAAGCCCAGGTCCTTGCCCAAGGACTTCTGCAGGTCGGCGAGGAGCCAGGTGCCCGCGATCAGGAAGACGCCCTGGCCCTTGCCGAACGCCTGCCACGCCGGGTCGTAGCCCTGGCCGTTGAAGCCCTTGTTGAAGTAGCCCTTGTCGACCCAGCCGACGAGTTCCTCGGCGGCCTTGGTGTTCTCCGGCGTGTTCCACGAGGCGCCCTTGCGGCCGAAGGCCAGCGTGCTGATCTGGTCCTTCGGCACGCCGCGGCTCTGCACCGTGCCGAACACGTGGATGGCCGGCCACTTGTCGAGGTTGCCCAGCTGCATCGGCACCTCGCCGGCGGTCTTGGCCTTGGCCAGCGCGGCCTCGAACTCGGCCCACGTCTTCGGCGGCTGCAGGCCGAGCTTGGTCAGCTTGGCCTTGTTGTAGAAGACGCCGACGACCTCGCCGACCTGCGGCAGGCCGTACAGGTTGCCCTCGCCGAACACCTTGCCGTCGGCGCTGTAGCTCGAATAGCGCAGCACCGACTGCGGGTAGCGCTTCTTCCATCCGTACGCCTCGGCGTAGGCGTCCAGCGGGCGGAGCTGCCCGGCCTTGACGAAGGCGCCCATCGAGGAGCGCCCGTTGTTGGCCTCCACGACGTCGGGCGGCTCGTTGCCGCTCAACGCCAGGCGCAGGGTGGTGTTGAGGTCGTCGAAGGAGCGGCTCACCCGGTTGAGCTTGATGTTGGGGTATTTGGCCTGGAAGGCGTCGTTGAGTTGCTTCATCTGGGCGGCCTGACCGCCGCGTACCTCCTGGTCCCAGACCGTGAGCGTGACGTTGCCGAGGCTCGGGGCGTCGGTGCGTACCGTCGAGAGCGGGGTCGCGGCGGGGCCGGGCGGGGCGGAGGAGCCGGGGGCGCACGCGGCGAGGGCGAGGGAGCCGGCGGCGAGCACGGCGAGCGCCCGGAGTGGGGGGTTCATGGTGTTACTCCTTCTGCGCAGGCACGCGGGGCGTGCCGGGGTCCTCGTCCTCGGGCCGGTCCGGCCGGGCCGCGGAGGGCTGAGGGCCGACGTCGGCGTACCGGGCGATGGTGGCGGCGGCGCGGCGCACGGCGCCCACCGGGAGGGCGGGCACCAGCTTGTCGAGGAAGGCGTAGCGGCGGGCCAGCGAGCTGCCGTAGGCGCCGGCGTGGTCGGCCGAGTCGCGCACCTCGTGCCACCAGTCGGCGATGTCGCCCCAGCCGGGCGCGGCCAGCGAGCCGCCGAACTGCTGCACCGCCAGCGCCGCGCAGAGCTGCGCGAACGCCAGCCGGTCGGCCAGCGGCCAGCGGCACAGCGTGCCGAGCACGAAGCCCGCGCCGAAGACGTCGCCCGCGCCGGTCGGGTCGAGCGCCGTCACCCGCGGAGCGGGCACGAACGCCTCCTCGCCCGACGCGGAGTCGATGGCCATGGCGCCGTTGGCGCCGTCGGTCACCACCGCGACGGGCACCTTGTCGGCGATCGCGTAGAGGGCGTCGCGCGGGGTGTCGGCGCCGGTGTAGGCCATCGCCTCGACCGCGTTGGGCATGAACGCGTGGCAGAGCGCGAGCTGGTCGAGCAGGGACCGCGACCACAGTCCCGAGGGATCCCAGCCCACGTCGGCGAAGATGAGGGCGCCGTCGCGGCGGGCCAGCTCCGCCCAGTTGGACGGACTGTCGGGGGAGTCGAGCGGGTCCTCGGTGGAGAGCGGCACGATCACCGCCTTGGAACGGGGCGGCGTGCCGATCATCTCGGACGCCGCCATGGGAGCCGGGTGGCCGTGCGTCACCATGCTGCGGTCGCGCTCGACCGCCATGGAGACGGTCACCGGCGAGTGCCAGTGCTCGAAGCGCCGCGATCTGGACAGGTCGACCGACTCCTGCTCCTCCAGCGTGCGCCAGCAGAAGTCGCCGTAGTCGTCGTCGCCGAACGCGGCCGCGAGCGAGGTGCGCAGCCCCAGCCGGCTGGTCGCGATGGCGAGGTTGGCGATGCCGCCGGGGCACGAACCCATGCCCTCGGCCCAGATCTCGGTGCCGGCCGCGGGCATCGCGGGCAGGCCGGTGAAGATGATGTCAAGAAAGACCGTGCCCGCCAGGAAGACGTCGAACTGCGGCCCTTCTGGGGTGCGCTCGTCGGCGAGAGGGTCGTAGGCCTGCATGGACACGGGATGAATCCTCCCCGACACGAATCGAGATGTGCGCAATCTTGCACGTTTGCTCGCACACTTCAAGTCTTCCCTGGGAGTTTCTGGTCAAAGATGCATACTCCTGCGCGAATCTGACTGATATGCTCGCGCTGTGCTTCAGCGCCTCAGGCATGCCGAGATCATGCGCCGGGTCCGACTATCAGGCGCCACCAGCGTTCGCGATCTCGCCAGCCAGCTCGGCGTCAGCCCGTCCACCATCCGCAGGGACCTCGAGGTGCTCGACCGCGACGGCACGCTGCGGCGCGTCCGCGGCGGTGCCTTGGCAAGCGTTGACACCGACGCCGACCGGCCGTTCGCCGAGGTGGCGGCCGTGGACGAGCAGGACAAGGAGGCGGTGGCGGTCCGCGCCGCGGAGCTGGTGAACGACGGCGAGGTGGTCCTGCTCGACATCGGCACGACGACCATGCGCCTGGCCCGCCGGCTGCGCGGGCGCCGCGTCACCGTGGTCACCTCCAGCCTCGCCGTGCTCGACGTGCTGCGCTCCGACCCCGAGGTCGAGCTGCTGCTGCTCGGCGGCATGGTGCGCCGGCCGTACCACTCGCTGGTCGGGGTGCTGACCGAGGCGGCGCTCAGCCAGGTGGTCGCCGACCGCGTGTTCCTGGGCGTCAGCGGCGTGCGGCCGGACGGGCAGCTCGTGGACACCACGCTGGCCGAGGTGCCGCTGAAGCGCGCCATGATCGCCTCGGCGGGGCAGGTGGTGCTGCTCGTCGACCGGCACAAGTTCCCCGGCACCGGCGCGCTGCGGGTGTGCGGTCCTGAGGACATCGACGTGATCGTGACGAACGAGGGTGCCGACGAGGTGACGTTGCGCAACTGCGCGGCGGCGGGCGCCGAGGTGATGCTGGCATGAAGGGGTTTGCATGAAACTGGCCGTTCTCGGGGGCGGCGGCTTCCGTGTGCCGCTCGTGTACGGCGCGCTCCTGCGCGACACCGCCAAGCCGCGCGTGGAGCAGGTGGTGCTGCACGACGTGTCGCAGGACCGTCTCGAGGCCATCCGTCACGTGCTGCGCCAGCTCGCCGCCGGACACGACGATCCGCCGGAGATCCAGATCACCACCGATCTGGACACCGCGCTGCGCGACGCCGCTTTCGTCTTCTCCGCCATCAGGGTCGGCGGCCTGGCGGGCCGCACGGCCGACGAGCGGGTCGCCCTTGACCTGGGCCTGCTCGGCCAGGAGACGACCGGTCCCGGCGGCATCTCCTACGGCCTGCGCACCATCCCGGTGGCGGTGCACGTGGCGCAGCGGGTCGCCGCGCTCGCGCCCCGGGCGTGGGTCATCAACTTCACCAACCCCGCGGGCATGATCACCGAGGCCATGCGGCACGTGCTCGGCGACCGCGTGATCGGCATCTGCGACTCGCCGATCGGGCTGATCAGGCGGGCCGCCGCCGCGCTCGGGCTCGACCCCGCGCGCGTGTCGCCCGACTACGTGGGGCTCAACCACCTCGGCTGGCTGCGCGGCCTCGTCCACGACGGGCGCGACGTGCTGCCGGAGCTGCTTGCGGACGAGGCCGCGCTGCGGCAGGTGGAGGAGGCGCGCATCTTCGGCGCCGACTGGGTGCGCACGCTGGGCGCGCTGCCCAACGAGTACCTGTACTACTACTACTTCACCCGGGAGTCGGTCGCCGCGATCTCCGGGCAGACGCGCGGCGAGTCCCTGGTGCGGCAGCAGGACGACTTCTACGCGGCCGTGCGGGCGCGGCCCGGCGAGGCGCTCGCCGAGTGGGTCAGGACACGCAGGCTGCGCGACGAGTCGTACATGGCCGAGGCCCGTGACGCCACCGAGGCCGGCGAGCGCGCCGCCGCCGACCTTGAGGCGGGCGGGTACGAGGGCATCGCGCTGGCCCTCATGGCCGCCATCGCCCGCGGCGAGCCCACCTCCATGATCCTCAACGTGCGCAACGGCGCCGCCGTGCCCGGGCTGCCCGCGGACGCGGTCGTCGAGATCCCGTGCGCGGTGGACGGCTCGGGCGTCCGCCCCCTGGCCACCCGTGCCCTGCCGGGCCGCTTCCTGGGCCTGATGCAGCAGGTCAAGGCGGTGGAGCAGGCCGCCATCGAGGCCGCCATGACCGGCTCGGCCCGCCTGGCGGTCGAGGCGTTCGCCCTGCATCCCCTGGTCGACTCGGTGACGACGGCTCGCCGGCTGCTCGACGGCTACCGGGCCCGCATCCCGGAGCTCGCCGCCGTCATCCCCGGTTCCTCCGGGATGTGACCGGCGACGCGTTCTCGCGCCCGAGCATTGGTCGGAGATCCGAACGCACGTCCACCCGGGGCGCCATTCCTGACACGGTGGAGCCGGCAAACGGCCTCCGGAGCCGGGTGCGAAGGTTCGAGTCCTGCAGGGGGCACGTAGCAGATCTGCGCTGCGGGCACTCTCCTCATTCGAGGACAAAGAGTGCCCGTTCGTATGTTGTGGCGTGTGCTTCGTCGGGCTTGTCCGGTCGGTCTCCTGTCGTGTGCGGTCAGCGATCGTCGCGGTTGTCATACCCGCTTGCGATGTTGCTCCGTGACTCGCGGGGCTCCTCGAGGGTGACAATTCTGTTACCAGTCTTTCGCTCACTGTGACGAGATGGTCGATCGTGTCGCCGTCCAGCGTGACGCGGATGGTGGCGACGTTGGTGCGGGCGTCGTAGCGGATCTCCAGATTGAAGACTTCGAACAGTTCGCGTTGGAGCTCTTCGGGGGCGTTCGCGAGCTTGCCGGTCAGGGTCGGGAGCCGGTCTAGCAGGTCCTCGGCGTGCTCCTGTTCCGGCGGGTTGGCTTCGAGTTCGGTCAGTTGCTTGAGTTTGGCGACGCGCTCGGCCTCCAACTCCAGGAAGCGGCTGTTGAGTTTCTGAGCCAGGACGGGATTCAAGTCCGACTCCTCGAACTGCCGGGTCAGTCGGTCGATCCTTGCGCCTATGTCGGTGAGAGTCCGACTCAACGCGTGCCGGGACTCGTTCCAGTCCGCCAGCGCCCGCTGGTCGGTCTTCGGTAGTTCGACTGCGAGGAGTTGGCGGCGGTGCGGTCCGAACAGGCGGCGCGCGAAGAGATTATGAACCGCTGCGAGAAGGTGATCCTCGCGGACTCGTACGACATTGGGGTGATCTTCCGGGACGGCGCGCTCCTTTCGGTTCTGGCCGGGTTGGCATGCCATGTAGACCGTCTGGGCGGCGTGGCGTAGGTCGCACTTGCCGAACATGCGGGTGCCGCAGATCTCGCAGACGACGAAGGACCGCAGGACATAGGTCCGTTTGGTCTTGGGGTGCTTATTGATCGTGGAGCCGCTGCGCGAGCGGGCACGTTGCTTGGCGACGGCTTGAGCGGCGTCGTACATCTCGCGGGTGACGAGCGGCTCGTGGGTAGGGTGATCTGACCAGACCCAGGCGCTCGGTGGGTTGGCCTTGCCGCGGCCCTTTCCCTTGCGGCTCGTGGTGGCCTTGCGGTTCCACACCATGTAGCCGGTGTACTTGGGGTTGTTCAGGATCTCGACGACGGCGGGGCGTCCCCAGGCCGGCTTGCCAGTGCGGTAGTTGGGATTCAAAGACCGTCCTGGGGGATAGCGGTCCAGGTCGGCATTGAGCCGGTCGACGATGTCGTTGTAGCTGAGACGTTCGGTGACCCGCCACACGAAGATCTGGGTGACAACCGGTCCTTTGACCGGATCGGGGATCAGGCGTGTCTTGTGCTTGCCCTCGGCGGCCTTGGCGGGCACTGGATGAGGCACTCTGTCGGCGAGGTAGCCGTAGGGCGGATGGCCGACGTTCCAGCCTTGCTTGGTGTGCGTCCGCAGGCCGTCCCAGGAGGACTCCAGCATCTGGATGGCGTACCACTCCGCGATGCCTTGCTTGACTCGTCTGGTGAGGATCGCGGTGGCGCGCTTGCCGTTCAGCGTGATGGGCTCGTCGGAGGCGAACAACGCCACGCCAGCCTGCTCCAGATCGTATTCGATCTTGGTGCCGAAGAAGGTGCGGCGTGCGACTCGTTCTATTGACTCGCAGATCACCGCATCGAAGCGCCGGTCATGGCGAGCTGACTCCGCGAGTAGATCGGCGATACCGCCGTCGCGGGGGATAGGAATGGAGAACTTCTCGTGCGCGGTGCTATGCCCGCGCTGATCGAGATTCTTCCGGCCGGACTCGATGTCGTAGAAGTGCGCCACGATCAGCGCGCCGTGGGGCAATGCGGCGCGGCAGTTGTCGAGTTGGCGGGGGAGAGAAAGCGTTGGGTCTTGCATGTCGTCGGTGGAGGTGCGGCCCAACCAGGCCACGCGTAGTCCGAGGAAGGGATCCTGGACCGGAAGCGCCGTTTGGTACGGGCGCGGGGTCACGGAGACCTGCTCGTATCCGGCCCAGGATTCCATTCGTCTACCTCCAATCGTCTCCGCCCGCCCAGAGCAGGAGCTTGCGGAGAATCTCCATCTGTGCCGCCCGTAGGGCGGCGGCTTCCTCGCCGAAGACCGTGACGATCTCCACGCGGATCTCCGGTGGCTCTAGCAAGCGCGGGCCAGCTGGATCGTAGGTGGCGATCGGGATTTGGGGAGGTCCTATGGAGGGCAGATGTGGCGTCGTCGCCACCGGTTCCTTCCCTCCAGGGAGGACCGATCCAGGTTCATCGGCCAGCGGCGTTCTCGAGATGTTGTCCTGTCGCTCCTGACCATGCCGGGTGGAGCCGACGGGCGTCATGCCATCTCCTGCGACCACATTCGCGCGTCAAGCAAGGGAAGAGCATGTGCCGCGCTCCAGTCAACGGCCGTGAGCTCGCCGAGATTGAGTACGGCCGCAAATAGGGTCTGTAGAACCTGGGTGACGTGCAGGTCGTTGTCGGTGCAGCCGGCCAGCTGGGCCCCGTAGTTCTCCATGACGGTCAGATCGAGGCCGCCATAGCCAGTGCACTTGAATCCGATCCAGGGGTTGAGGAGAGGGCTCATTTCGCCCTGCCGCAGTTTCGGGGAGCGCCTGCCGTGATCTCCCATAGGACGGGGGCGACGCCGTCAGCGCAGTGGGATGCTCGGGGGCGGCTGGGGGTGTTCCGACCGGAACTGGCGGCATGGTCAGCGACGCGGCATAGTCCAGCAGCGTGCAGGCTAGTGCCAGGTTCGTCGGCGCGAGTGTAGATGATCAGCCTGCGGTAGCCCATCGCTTTAGCGGCGCGCCAGGCGGCGCCGAGGAGGGCGGAGCAGGCGTTGGGTGTGCCGTCGGTGGCCAAACGAGTGATCTCGATGGTGCGGCCGTCATCGAAGACGCGTGATACCGGCCGTCCTGCGGTGACGACGCCGACGAGGGTGCCGTCTTCGGTGCTGACACCGATGGCGAACTTGGCGCCTCGCGGTGGCAACAGGTGACGATGGGACCAGGCGATGAACGCGCGGGCTGTCCGGAGAGCGATTGGCACGATGGTCAGTCGGCCTGTGTTGTCGGCGCTGCCTCTCGCGACAGTAGGCGGGTGGGGCGGGTCGCCGCCGCCAAGGTAGGTCGGTCGAGGAGCGGGCGTGGACTGGCTGAGTCCGGTGCGGACGTTCTCGCGAACGTCGTCGAGGACGTGCTCGGCTGGATGGGAAAGCGTCGTGGTGTTGGTGGCGGGTGGGGCGGTGATGAGCTTGGTCATCGCCGGTTGGGGCGGGCCTCAGATCCGCAGCGCTCCCAATGAACGGGTAACGCGCCCCCACTCCAACAATCGCCTCTGGCGAAACTCTGGCGTAGCTTCGGCGATCCTTCGTCTGCCTGTACCGGCTGCCCGGTCCAGGCGTAATCACTCGATGTAGTACTCGCCTGCCGTAAGGCAGTACGGGCGCTTCCGCCGATGAGCAACGTCCTCTGGCGATCTCCTGGCGCAGCTCAGTCACAGCGAAGAGGACCAAGATGATCTCTGGCGAATCGATGCGGACCCGCTTCGGCCAAAGGTCGCTGATTTCTGCTGCCTGAGAGCCGCCAGAGGTAGCTCCTACACCGGGTTGCGAGACCGAAATTCCTCTCGCAGTGGAGCAACCCGATGAGTACCGACCTTCGCGAGACGCCCCTCACGGACCGCTCACCGCTCGATGTCGCCGAGCACGTCTTCCAACTCGTCGCGTGTGCTCCTGGCGGCCTGACGCTCGATGGCAAGGAGCTCTCCCACGAGTTGCCCAGGCGTCAGATCCTGCTGACGGAGCTTCGTGATCTCCTGACCTCGCGCACGCTGTGCAACACCACCCGCGACGTGGTGTGGCGCGAGCTGGTGATCCGGGCCCGTCGGGACGGCCCGCAGTGGCTGGTGGGGGCTGTCGGGACAGCGGTGCCTGCCTTGCGGCGCATCTGTGGCCGGCTGTGCCTCTATCCCGTCGCCGGGGATCCCGCGGATATCGATACCGAGGTCCTGACGGCCTTCATCGCTGCCGTGAAGGACATCGATCTCGATCTGCCCAACGTCCTACCGCGCATGTGTGCGGCTGCCCGGCGAGCCGGCGAACGGGCCCGGCAAAACGCCGAGGCCGAGGCCGCACGACCCATCTCAGTGCACGCATCCAAGAGGCCTGCCGCGCCGTGGGGGCATCCGGATCTGGTCTTGGGCGATGCCGTTGCCAAAGGCGTCATCAGTGAGCTCGACGCCGAGCTGATCGGGTTGACACGGCTGGAAGGCCGCACGTTGGCCGAGGCCGCTGCCGCACCCGGGCTGACCTGTGAGGCGGCCAAGAAGCGCCGGCAACGGTGTGAGCCGGTCCTCGTCGCCGCCGTTCTGGCCGGAGACGTCGAGTCGGCCCTGTCCCCAACGATCGCATCCGCCGCCCCTAGAAGGACGGAGGACACTCCTGAGACTTCCGCGCGGAGCCGGATCACCTCAGATCCGGAACCCATCACCTCTGAACAGAAGGGAGGCCGGGGCAGCCTCACCGGCTCCGCGCGGAACCCCAATCGAACACGGCAACGTCGTCGCTGGCGATGTCTGGTCCGCAGCGTGCTGGTGATGGCAATGGTTGCCATCACCCTTGTCGCAGCGGCAGACGCGGCGCTGGCCGACTCCCCGAAGACGCCGCGCCCGACCGAGGTGCCGACGGATCTCAACACGGTCTTCGACAACCTGCGGAACTGGCTCATCGGCCTGCTCGCCACGCTGGCGACGCTCATGCTCACGATCGGCGGGCTTCGCTACCTGGTGGCAGGCGGCGATCCCGGCGAGATCCAGAAGGCCAAAGCGGCACTCAAGGCTGCCGCGTTCGGCTACGGGCTTGCCGTGCTGGCCCCGCTGTTCGTCAGCGTGCTCAAGCGCATCGTGGGCGGCGGGTGACCAGCCATGACGTCACCTCACTCGGTCAGGATCACGGTTCGCCTCCTGTTTGTTGCCGCCGTTGCCGCTGTGGCACTCGCCGGTGCCGCCGACACCGCCTGGGCGAACCCGACACCTTCCCCCAGCCCGGAGCCGCTGCCATCGCCTCCGCAGGTCAACTTCGGCTTTAGCGACTGGATCATCAAGCAGATCAACGGCTGGTTCGCCAACCTGGCCGCATCCGCCATCAAGCCGCTGCTCGACGCACTCGCCGTGACACTGCTGGCCACGCCCGACGTCTCCGACTCCGGCCGGGTCCTGGACCTGTGGAAGGCCACCGCGGCCATGGCGGACTCGGCCTTGGTCCTGCTCGCCACGATAGGCGCGATGACCGCGATGGCACATCAAAGCGTTCAGACGCGGTACGCGGTCAAGGAGGTACTGCCGAGGCTGGCGCTGGCCATCCTGGCGTCCAACACGAGTTTCCTGATCTGCGGGAAGATCATTCAGGTCGGTAATGCCCTGTCCAAGGCGCTCCTTGGGCAGGACTTCGACGCCGAGCGGGCGGCAGCGCAGATCCGGATGCTCATCCTGCCGCCCGGCAACATGCAGATCTTCTACACCCTTCTCGAGCTCGTCGCGATCATCTTGCTGATCTTGCTGCTGATCAGCTTCGTGATGCGATCCGCTCTGGTGCTGCTGCTAGTGGTGGCCGCGCCCCTGGCCCTGGCCTGCCATGCACTCCCACACACCGATGGGCTGGCCCGTTTCTGGTGGCGAGTCTTCACCGGCCTGCTGGTCATTCAGGTTGCTCAGTCACTCACGCTCGTTCTCGCCGTCCGGATCTTCTTCAACCAGGACGGCAGATTCCTGCTCGGTGTCGCTCCCTCAGGGCAACTCGTCAACCTCATCCTGGCCATTTGCCTGCTGATCATTCTGGTCCGGATCCCGTCCTGGATCTCCCGGCGGATCTTGGTCCAGACCTCCGGGTCAACGATCACGCGGATCATCAAGTACGCCGTGATGTCCAAGCTCACGATGCCGGTCCTGAAAGCCATGCACCTCGGCAAGGGCGGCAGCGGCGGCAAGAGCCGGATCGGCAAGGCGGCAACACGGGCACTAGCAGGAAAGGTCGTCGCCGGCACAATCGGTGGACCCGCCGGCACTGCCGCGGCAACGGCGCTGACTGCCGTTTCCGCCGCCCGCGGTGGGTCGGGTCCGGCCAAACACGCCCCAACGTGGGCACGGCGCCCCGTACGAGCTTCGAATTGGCAAGCCGCACCGATCAAGCACGCTCCTGCCGGACCTGCCATTCAAGGCAGGTACCAGCCCACGCCGAGCCCCAAGCCGCCGGAACGCCCCAGCACCCCTGTCTACGGCTATCCGCGCACGACGTACTACGCCAACGGCCCGGCGGGGCTCGGCCAGATGATGACCCTCAGGAATCGGGCGGAGTCCAGCCCGAGCCGGGCGATCGAGCCGCCGAAGGGTCAGCGGCCGGTCCCGCCCATCGTCTCGCCTAACGCGCCGATTCCCGGCCAGGTGGAGTGGCCGGAGAACCGCGGTCGTACCCCCACTCCGCCGCGCCGCCGCCCGCGCAGGCCGCGAGGAGGTGACAGCCAATGAGTTGGGAGGAGTCGATCGCTCGGATCCCGGCCGATGTGGAGCAGCCGGACAAGATCCTCGGATCGTTGACCGCCCGGCAGCTGGCCATCCTGCTCGGCGCCGGTGCCGCGCTCTATGGCACCTACGTCGCAGTCGGCGATCGCGTGCCGCTCGTGGTCTGTGCCGCAGTGGCCTTGCCCGTGGCAATTACCGCGATCCTCCTGGCCGTCGGGCAACGCGACGGCATCTCCCTCGATCGCTACGTGCTGGCGGCCATCCGGCACCAGCGCTCCTCCAAATACCTGGTCACATCCCCTGAGGACATCCCCATGCCACCCAGCTGGATAGCGGCCAAGCCGCAACGGCCGCCTGCTCCGCTCAAACTTCCCGCCCGCGGTGTCGCAGGCGATGGCCTGGTCGATCTCGGACCGGACGGAGTCGCCGCCGTGGCCGAGGTCTCCACTGTCAGCTTCGCCCTACGCACGCCTGATGAGCAGGACGCTCTGGTCGCGGTCTTCGGTCGCTGGCTCAACTCTCTGTCAGGACCCGCCCAGATTCTCGTTCGAGCCGAACGCGTCGACCTGACAGAGACCGTTGCGACGCTACAGGACAACGCCCGGCAACTGCCCCATCCCGCGCTCGCCTCCGCCGCGCTTGAACACGCCGCCTTCCTGCAGGAGCTGTCCGCCCGTCATGACCTGCTGCGCCGCCAGGTCCTCCTGATCATTCGCGAGCCCGCTGTCGGCGCCAACGGCCGGGATGTGGCCGCCGCGCGAGCGCTGCGCCGCCTGGACGAGGCATCAAGGGTGCTCAACTCCTGCGGCCTCACCGCCCGACTCCTGGACGGCCGCGCCATCGCCGCGCTGCTGGCCTCTTGCTTCGACCCCTCAGCCCCTCCTCTGCCCGACGACGACATCGCTCTGCCCGGCGAGGTCATCACGACAGGAGGCACCTGGTGAAGATCCGCCGCCCATCAACCGGGTTCGGTCCACATGCTGTGGAAGTCGAAGCCCGCCACGTCACGATCGGCGAAAGCCTGTGCGCCACCCTGGCGATCACCGGCTACCCGCGCGAGGTCGCCCCCGGATGGCTGGAACCGCTGCTCACCTACCCGGGCCGACTCGACGTCTCTCTGCACATCGAACCCGTCCCCTCCCTCGTCGCCGCCGACCGATTGCGCAAGCAACTGGCCCGGCTGGAGTCCGGCCTCCGCTCCGATCACGAGCACGGCCGACTCCTGGACCCGGGTGCCGAGGCCGCCGCCGAAGACGCCCAAGAGCTGGCCTCTCGCATCGCCCGCGGCCAGGCCAAGCTCTTCCGCGCCTCGATCTACCTCACCGTGCACGCCACCTCCGCCGACGAGCTTGACGACGCCTGCGCCCAAGTCAGGGCGCTGGCCGCCTCTCTGCTCCTGGACGCCCGTCAGGTGACCTTCCGCCAACTGCAGGGCTGGGTGTCCTCGCTCCCGCTCGCCTACGACAACCTCGCCATGTGCCGCACGTTCGACACTCCGGCTCTCGCGGCGGCGTTCCCTTTCACCAGCCCTGACCTCACCACTGAGCTCGGCTCGACCGCTGTGCTGTACGGCGCCAACATCGCCAGCGCCTCCCTGGTGGCCTGGGACCGGTTCGCCCAGGACAACCACAACTCCGTCACCCTGGCCCGCTCCGGCAGCGGCACGAGCTACCTCACCAAGCTCGAGGTGCTTCGCTCGCTGTACGCGGGCATCGAGGTGGCCGTCATCGATCCCGAGGACGAGTACGCCCGGCTCGCCCATGCGGTGGGTGGCGCGTACGTCCACCTTGGCGCGCCCAAAGTCCGCCTCAACCCGTTCGACCTACCACCGAAGAACCAACGCGGAGACGATCCCCTAACTCGGCGGGCGCTGTTCCTGCACACGCTGATCGCAGTCATGCTCGGCGAACCGCTCGGCAACGCCGGCAAAGCGGCACTCGACCGGGCCATCCTTGCCACCTACCGGCAGGCAGGCATTACCACCTCATCCCGGACTTGGAATCGCCGGCCACCGCTCCTGCGCGACCTGGCCGCGGCCCTCGCCCAAGATCCCGATCCGAAGGCCAAGGAACTGGCCGCCGGGCTCGCGCCGTACGTTTCCGGCAGCCACCATCAGCTCTTCGACGGCCCCACAACAACCTGCCCCGACTCTCACGTGATCGTCTTCTCCCTGCGTGACCTGCCGGAGGAGCTCAAGGCGGTCGGCACGCTCTTGACGCTGGACGCGATCTGGCGCCGCGTCTCCGACCCGTACAACCGGCGTCCCCGCCTGGTAGTCGTCGACGAGGCCTGGCTGCTGATGAAGATCCCCGAGGGAGCGCAGTTCCTCCTGCGCATGGCCAAATCCGCCCGTAAGCACTGGGCCGGCTTGTCCGTGGTGACCCAAGACGCCGCCGACCTGCTCGGCTCCGAGCTTGGCCAGGCCATCGTCGCCAACTCCACCACCCAGATCCTGCTCCGCCAGGCACCACAGGCGATCGACAAGGTCGCCGAGGCGTTCCGCCTCTCTGATGGCGAACGGCAGCTGCTTCTGTCCGCGGAAAGGGGAACCGGCCTGCTCACAGCCGGCGCGAGCGGTCAGCGCCGCCCGCTCCAAATGATCTCCAGCCCGCGAGAACACGAGCTCGTCACCTCGTCACCCCAGGAGCTGGCCGAACTCGATGACGAGGAGATCGACCTATGATCTACGACCTCCTCAAGGATCCCGACGCCGTCCTGAACCGGGCGCTCGACTGGCTGACCATCCATGGCTGGCACATCGTCGCCGTCCTGTTCGCCGTCGAGGTACTCGCCGTCCTGCTGCGTGCCTGCGCCGTACGCCTGCGCCATCACCGCCTCGTACGGGGTGCGCGATGTGTCGAGATCCTCGCACCGCCAGTGGCGAACATGCCGGGAGCCGAAGCACTCTGGGGCAACCTCGTCGGACTGCTCAGGCCGTCATGGAAGCGGCTGCTGTTCGGACAGCCGCATCTCGCGTTCGAGTACACCTTCGGCACGAGTGGTGTGAAGATCGCCCTGTGGGTGCCCGGCTCGATCCCGCAACACCTCGTCGAGCACGCGATCGAAGCGGCCTGGCCCTCCTCCCGCACGACCATCCACGAGGCGGCCCCGCCCGTTCCCACTGATGGGTACGCAAGCGGCGGCCAACTCGTCCTGGCCCGAGCCGAGCGGCTACCGATCCGGCACGACCACAACACGGACCCGCTGCGCGCCCTCATCGGCGCGGCGGTCGGGATGCCGGGATGGCAGCACGCCTGCGTGCAAATTCTCGCCCGACCGGCGACCGGTCATCGACTCATCAGTGCCGGGGGCGGCGCCGCAGCTCGACTGCTGAGGCATCTCCTCGACCTCGTCAACCCTGGACCGCGCCACCTGCCCCAGTCTGCCGGCGACCGGGTGAGTCGCCTGGAGGAGGCAGCCGAAGCACGGGCGATCAAGGAAAAAGCTCATCAATCCCGCTATGAGGTCGCCATCCGCTACGTCGTCCAGGCGGATGCGCCCACCTCCATCGACCCAGCCTCGGCGAAGGTCGCCCGCAAGAACGCCATCCGCGGGCGCGCTCACGCACTTGCCTCCGCGTTCGCCCTCTTCAGCGGGCACAACAGGCTGGAGCGCCGACGGCTGTTCCTGCCTTCAAGCCGCCTCGCCTCACGCCGGATGAGCCGTGGCTATCTGCTGTCAGTGTCCGAGCTGTCCGCGATCGCCCACCTCCCCCTCGACATCGCGGTGCCGGGCCTTCAACGAGCAGGAGCCAACACCGTCCCGCCCTCACCGACAATCGCCCGCGGCGGACCGTCCGCCAAGGTGCTCGGCTTCTCCGACGCCGGCCACGATCGTCCCGTCGCGTTGCGGGTCGCCGACTCCTTTCACCACGTCCACGTGATGGGCCCCAACGGCACCGGTAAGTCCACCCTCCTGGCTCAGATGATCCTCTCCGACATCGAAGTAGGCCGCGGCGTGGTGGTCATCGAGGCCAAGGGCGACCTCGTACGGGACCTGCTCGGACTGATCCCAGAGAACAAAGCCGACAAGGTCGTCCTGGTCGACCCGGACGACAGGCATCCCAGGCCCTCCCTGAACGTCCTGGGCGGCCCGGACCTGGCCATGGGCGTGGACAACCTGGTCGGCATCTTCCACCAGATCTACGCCGACTACTGGGGACCCCGGACCGACGACATCCTGCGCGGCTGCGCCCTCACCCTCGCCCGCAACAGCGGCACCCTCGCCGACATCCCCACCCTGCTCTCCGACGCCGCCTTCCGCCGACAGCAGACCGCCACCATCGGCGACCCGCTGCTGCGCGGCTTCTGGAGCTGGTTCTCCGCCTTGTCCGAGCCGGCCCAGGCCAACGTCACCGCCCCCATCATGAACAAGCTGCGGGCCTTCCTCCTACGGCCGTTCGTCCGCGACGTGCTCGGCTCCACCAGTTCAACGTTCGACCTGGGAGAAGTGCTCGACGGCGGAATCTTGCTCGTCCGCCTCCCCAAAGGCGTCCTCGGCGACGACTCTGCCCGCCTGCTCGGCTCGATGGTCCTCGCCCAGGTCTGGCAGGCCGCTTCCCGACGCGCCAAATTCGGCCACTCACGCAGCCCGGCCGCGCTCTACGTCGACGAGTGCCACAACTTCCTCACCTTGCCGCACGCGCTGGCCGACATGCTCGCCGAAGCCCGCGCATACCGGATATCACTCACTCTCGCCCACCAGCACCTGGCCCAGCTTCCCCGCCAGCTTCGCCAGGCCGTCTCATCCGACGCCCGCAACAAGATCTACTTCTCGCTCTCGCCTCAGGATGCCAACGAGGTGGAGCACCACTTCACGCCCTACCTGACCGCCCACGACCTGGCCAACCTCGACGCCTTCCAAGCCGCCGCCCGCCTGGTCGTCCGCTCGGCCGAAACCCCGCCGTTCACCCTGAGCACCAGACCCCTGCCCGAACCCTCCCACGACGTCGCCAAGCGCATCCGCGCCGCCGCGGCACAGGCGCACGGCCGTACAGCAGCCACCGCCACCCCCAAGCCGGACGCCCGGCGCACCTTCTGAAAGGAGAACCACCATGTCCACGATCCGCTACACCCCCCGCATGCTCGGCGAGCTGGCGATCCGGCTCACCCAGCGCGACCGCACCCTGATCCGCCTGCTCCACGACTTCCGGGTTCTGACCTCGCCGCAGGTCAGCGAGATGTTCTTCGACACCGACGACGCTGCCCGGCGACGGCTGCTGGCGCTGACTCGCATGGGCATTCTCGAGCGCTTCCGCCCCAACCTCCCGCCGGCCATGGGCACAGCGCCGTACCACTACGTCATCGGCGAAACGGCCGCTGCGGTACTCGCCTCCGAGGACGGCGTCGACCTGTCCGACTTCGGCTACCGCCGCGACCGGGTCCTCAGCATCGTCTACAGCCAGAGGCTTGCCCACACCGTCGGCACCAACGGCATCGCCGCCAGCCTGTACGGCTTCGCCCGCCGCCATCCCGACACCGAGCTGACCACCTGGTGGCCCGAACGCCGCTGCTCCGCCGAGTGGGGATCCATAGTGCGCCCGGACGCCTACGGCCGCTGGAACGAAGGACCCTACAACATCGAATTCTTCCTCGAGTACGACACCGGCACCGAACCATTGGACCGCGTGGCTCACAAGCTGGACGGCTACGCCAAGCTCACCGAGTCCAGCCGGATCGTCACGCCTGTCCTCTTCTGGGTCCAGGGCGAGCGCCGGGAAGCCAATCTCCGCAAGAAGCTCAAGCACCACCCCGGCAACATGTTCGTCCCCGTCGCCACGGGCCATGCCGTCACGGTCGACGGCACGGTGGACGACGGGCCCGCGGGCGCTCGCTGGTTGCCCACCGACGTGGATGGCCCGCGCTGCAGGCTGGCGGAGCTCGCCAAACACTGGCCCGGGCTCGGAGCCCAGGCGGCCCCCGAGCCGTCCGGGGAGGCGGCCGAATGATCCTCGAGGCCAGGCTCGCCAAAGCCATCGCCGCAGGAGGCGGGTTGGTCTCCGGCGCCGCCATCATCGCCGGAATGGTCGGTGGAGGCCAGTACGCCACAACCCAAGCCGCCCCCGCACAACTCGCCTCAGCCGTCTGCGCCTACACCGACAAACCCTCAACCCCCAAGATCAGCGCGGCCCCCGAGCAACTCCGCCTGACACCGCATCAGGCAGCCAACGCGCGCGTCATCGTCAACACGGCCAACGAACTTGGGCTACCACGCCGTGCCGCTGTGATCGGCATCGCCACCGCCCTGCAGGAATCCTCGCTCGACAACAGCACCGTGGGCGATCACGGACGCGCCTTCGGCATCTTCCAGCAACACCCCGAGTACGGCTGGGGCACCCGAGCTCAGGTCTCCACCCCTCGCCATGCCACCCGGACGTTCTTCGACCGCCTGACCAAAATCAAGAACTGGACGGCCAAGCCCCTCACCGTCGTGGCCCAGGCCATCCAACGATCGGCCTTTCCGAACGCCTACGCCAAGCATGAATCCCGCGCGGAAGGCCTCGTCACCGCCCTGACAGAGCCCAACGCCAACCAGAACGCTCGCGACACGCTGGAGCTGTCCCCGGCGGATACCAAGGCTGTGCGTGCCAGCCTCGAACTGGCGACGTCGCTCGGGGTTACCCGCGCCGCCGTTGTGGCCGATGTCGAGATGGCGCTCCAGGCGGGGGCCCTTCGCAGCGCTCCCAAAGACGTCAAGTCGAGGGCGGACACTGCCCGGCTGGCCGAGAAGATCGTTCGCACCGTTGCCGGCCAGCTCTGCAAGGAGCTGTCCCAGAAGATCGGACAAGTCCTGGACCAGGAGACCCTCGCTGCGATCCGGACGTCCGGCCGCGGCACGGTAGCCCTCACTGCCGCTCTCAAGATGATCGGAGTCCCCTACTCCTGGGGCGGCGGCGGCCCGAAGGGACCGAGCTACGGCATCGGCCACGGTGCGGGAACCAGGGGCTTCGACTGCTCGGGCCTGGCCGAGTACGCCTGGGCCAAGGCCGGCGTCCGCATCGGTGGGCACACCTCCACGCAATGGCGCTCGGGCGTCCGCGTACCCCGTTCCCAACTCGAGCCAGGGGATCTGGTCTTCTTCGCCACCAACCCCAAGAACCCGTCCACCATCCATCCCGTGGTCCTGAACATCGATGGCAAGCGCTACGTACACGCCCCAACCACCGGTAGCAAGGTTCAGGTGGGGCAATGGACAGTGAGCCGAGAAGCCGAATTCGCCGGAGCCGTACGCCCCGGATGATCCCGGCGTACGCTAGAGGCGACCGCTCTCACCTTTTGACCAATCGGTATGAGTAGGTCTGCGGAAGGGCCCCGCAGCTGGCGCGGGCCCTTCCGTTCTTAGAGTCCAGGCTCCATACGCGGATCTGCTTGGCCGCGTCCAAGATCGTGGTGTATGAGAATGAGACCACTCTGCGATCTGTGCCTATTTAAGCAGCAATAGCATCAATCGTCACATTAGTGTCAT